>JBCCZL010000298.1:0-11675 GCA_039187775.1 Myxococcota bacterium | reverse complement strand
CCCACCGGTTCCGCGAGCTCCGCTCGGGCGTCGCGTCTTCGACGCGCCGTCTGCCAAGTGCACGCTCCGACATCCTTCGGCTTTCGTCGTAGTTTCGGGTGAAAGGCTGGTTCGATCGCGTGTTTGGTCTGGGATTCGCCTTCGGCATGAACGAGCAACGCTCCTACGGGCTCCTCACTGGGAAGCGCGCCCTCGTCGTGCAAACTGCGGGAACTTCGAAGGACTTCTATCAGCAGGTCGGCGCGAGCCAGTATCCCCACCGAGGGATCTTGGCGGGAACGCTCGGCTTCTGCGGCTTCGACGCCGACGTGTTGACCCACTACGGGGTGCTCAGCGCGGACGACGCAGCCCGACAACACATGTTGGCGGACACCCGCGCGAAAGTGCTCGAAGTGCTCCAGGCCTAACCCGCCGACCCTCGCATGCGTCATCGCATCCCATCGGACCCCGCGATATCGCGAACCGGCCTTAGCATCGCGGTCATCGTCGTTCATATGCTTGGCCTGGGCCTCACCCTCGGCGTCGCTTTTCCGCTCACTTCGCTAACGCTCGAGGCGTGGGGCAGCTCTTCCACCGTCGTGGGTCTGTCCGGGGCGGTGTCGCCGTTGGCGATTCTGTTGGTGGTTCCCGCGCTTCCGCGTGTCGTTGGGCGACTCGGTGCGATCCGGAGCATGGTCCTCGGTTGTGTGGTTGCGCTCCTGGCGATCGCGTGGATGTACCTCGTTCAGACGGCCGCGGCCTGGATCGCGGGACGCTTCGTCATCGGGGCGGGTCTCGCCCTTCCATGGCTCGTCGGAGACATCTGGGTCAACTCGGTCGCGTCGGACTCAAACCGAGGAAAGGTGATCCTCGCGTACGTGGTGAGCCTGTTCGTGGGATTCGCCGTCGGCCCATTGCTTCTCGACGCGGTCGGGATCGAGGGATGGCCGCCCCACGCATTGACGGTGGGGGCGTTGGCGGTCGCGGTGTTCCCGCTCGTGGTGTTTCGGGGCATCGCGCCCGTGATCGAGGTCGCGCACGACAGCCGTCTTCGGACCACCATCCGCAAGGCTCCGCGGGTAGCCGTGGGTGCCTTCGCGTCGGGGTTCACCGAAGGAATCGCATTTTCGCTAACGCCGATCTGAGGCATGGCGACGGGCCTTTCGGAGACCAAGGCGCTTCACCTGCTGACGGCATTTATCGTGGGTGGGGTCGCGTTCCAGATCCTGAGCGCCGTGATCGCCGACCGGTTTGCCAAACGAGGGCTCCTCGGGCTGATGGGGGTGGTTCTGTCCCTCGCGGCGATCGCGATGGGCCTTCTTCCTCCGCACTTGGCACCGGCACCGACGTTCGTCGCCGGAGGCGCAGTGTTGGCGATGTACGGCCTTTCGTTGGCGCTACTCGGGGAGCGATTTCAACCGGACGAGCTGCCGGTGGCGAGCGCGAGCTTCTTGATTCTCTACCAAGTCGGGTCGATCGCGGGGTCGCTCGTCGCGGGCGGGGCGATGGAGGCCGTCGGAGAGGCCGGCCTTCCGGCGGCGTTTACCGCGGTGGGAATTGGCGTAGCCATCGTTGCCGCAGGACGTGGCTCTTTCCGCCGGTCAGCATCCGGATGGGGTGCATCGACTGCATCGACGCTTCCGGGCGAGCCAAAGGAGAAATGAACATGAATGCGAAACAAGATGACACGGCACGCCAGGCCAACGGTGCGACGGTGCGTTCGATCAGCGCGATGGTGCTGGCGCCGGATGGCCGGCTCGTGGTGGCCGACTGGCGAAGCGGTCTCCTGCATGTCCTGGAACTGCCGGATACACCATCGAACGATGCGCCGCGGCGCTACAATATTCGTGATCTCGACATTCAACTGGGCACGCTTGTCGGAGTCCGCCCAGAAAGTGTCCGGGTGTCGGCGCTCGTTCATCAGGCGGACCTTCACCGGGTCGTCCTGGCGGTCACCGCTCCTCAAAGTGCGGCCAAAACCGTTCATCTGGTCGTCGGCGATGCGGATGGCTCGTTTCGATCCTTCGATCCGAGCGCGCTCCGGATTTCCTCGATCGGCATCGAGGACCTTCCTCCGGACGTGAGGATTTGGGATCGGTTCGAAACGCGGAGTTTCACCGTAACCGACATGATGTTCTACGAAGGTTCGCTTCTGCTCACCGGCCTCGCGAACTCGTCGTTCGTCTCGACGTTTCGACGGGTTCATTACCCGTTTCGCGGAACAACGGTGGCGGCGGGGACGTCCCTCGAAATGTTCCATCCGATCCACGACCAGCTGGAGACCAGGGCGCCGATCCGCGCCTTCACGGTCATCGATGTGGAGGGCGAACCGACGTTGCTGGGTGCCTACACTTGCACTCCATTGGTCACGGTGCCCCTTGCCGAGCTCCGGGCGGAGGCGCGGGTCCGCGCCAAGACCGTCGCAGAGCTTGGGTTCGCGGGAACCCCGCTGGCGGTGATTCCGTTCGATCTCGAGCGCGATGGTCAAACGTCGAGCTGGGTTCTCGTGGCGAACTCGTCGAAGACCGCGGACCTCCTTCGCCTGGAGGACGTCCGGGAGAACGCTCGGGGCCCGGGGCTTTCGAAGATGGTGCACGCGCCGTTCGAAGTGCAGGCCGGGATTCGCTCGCTCGCGATGCCGATCACGGGTGTGCAACGGCTTGTCGACCAAGACGCGCGATGCTTTCTCGCCCTACGACGGGCGGTGGACAGCTCACGCCTAGAGCTCGTGAGCATCGGCAAGGGGGACTTCTTTCGGCTCACCGATTTTGTCACCGAGTATGACTTTCCGAACTACGCCCCGCGGGACGGCGACAAAGGCCAAGCGGAGTACTTCTTGCCGTATCACCGCATGATGATGGAAGCCGAAGGCTTCGAGAGTCCTTCGTGACGGCGACGATTCATCCCGCGCCGGCGACGACTCACCCCGCGACGGCAGTGCTTCCGTGCAACATGCTTCGCTGGCACGTCGCGTTCCAAGGTTCGGCGAGTCGCGACGGCTGGCCGGGGGCGGTTCGGCTCATCGATGCCGTGGGCAACGAAGTCCCGGGAGCGTTCCTCGAGCTTCCCGAAGGCATCTGGGATCCTACCGGCCGGATCCTCACGGTGTTGATGCATCCGGGGCGCGTAAAGCGGCGGGTCGGCGGGAGCTCTGACGCGGTGCTCCGGGTTGGGGCGCACTATCACTTCGAGGTCGACCTCGAAGGGTTCGGTGTCGCTTACGGACCGGGCCTCCGTACGGTGCGCTCCACCTTCACCGCGGGCCCCCGCCGGAACCAACGCCTCGATCCAGGACGTTGGACGGTCGGTGAGCCGATCGGGGGGACGACGAAGGGCCTCCGCATCCGGTCGAGCGGAGTGGTGGACTGGCTTTCCGCCCAGCACTACTTGCACATGCTCGGACCGGATGATCACCCGTTGGTCGGCGAGTTCGTGGAGCCGCCGGGCGGCGGTCTCGAGTTTGTGCCCCGCGAGCCGTGGCGTGCCGAAATGGACGTTCGGTTGGGTTGGGGTCCGCGGTTGGAGGACGTGTGCGGGAATCGGCCGGAAACCGCGTTTGAGGCGCCGTATGCCGACCGAGGAGTGTTCCCGTGATCGATCACCTGGTCCTGCGTACCGCGAATTTCCACGCGATGCGCCAGTTCTACGACAAGGTTCTCGGTGCCCTGGGCTATCTCCGAATCGAAGACTTCCGAACGCCCGCTGGACAGCACATGTCCGCGTTTGGTTTGTCGGAGGTGCCGGGGTTCTGGTTGAGCGAAGGAGACTCTCCTTCCGGGATGCACCTTGCATTTGCGGCGCCATCGGAGCACGCGGTTCGGAGCTTCCATGCGCTCGGGCTCTCGGAGGGAGGACAAGACAACGGCGAACCGATGCTCCGGCCTCATTACCATGCGGCGTACTTCGCGGCCTATCTTCTCGACCCGGATGGAAACAATGTCGAAGCGGTTCATCACGGAGACCAGGCTTCGTGAACGAAGAAACAGTCCACGCTCTCGTTTTTGAAACGGAGTCCTTCCAGGAAGCCTCTGAACGCGCGTGGGCCGATTACCTTGGTGGGCTCGATCGGTCTGGAGTGCTCGTTTCGCACATGCGGTTGGCGCCCTGGTACACGGCCACGACGGTTCGCTGGCGAAATGGGCAGATCGCGCTGGTAGACGGTACCTACGAGCACGCGGAGTCCCTCGATGCAACTCATGGTTCGCAGCTGGCTTCGAAAACCTCCGCGGCTCCGACGACGATAGGCGAGCTGTCTCTCCCCGAACGACCGCGACTGACGCGAATCCTTGTCGTTTACGCAGGCACCACCGAAGCCGCTCTCAGGGTGCTACACGGCTACCCGTGCGATACGCGGTCTTCGCTCGAGCTCCGCCCCTCCTTGGGTGGGTGGGGGCGAGCCGTCGCGTGAGCCGCGGGAAACCATGAGCCGTCGGTTCCTTCCCTGCGAGGGAATCGCACTGGGCGACATGCCGTGGAAGGCTGGCTGACCTTCCCTTAGCGGGAATTTCTAAGCCGCTGTCCGGGAGCTACGTTCGCTTCGAAGCGATGGAGGCCGCGTCAGGTCCGGCGATGGCCCATCGGCTCGGAGGAACCATGCGAATTTTGACAGAGATCCACGTAGACGCGACGCCCGACGCCTGCTGGGAGGTGCTCGGTTGCCAGTTTGGCGACATCGCCGGATGGGCGGCGGCGATCCTGAAGTCGAAGGTGGACCGAGAGCCGGAGGTCGGCGCCAAACGCGAGTGCACGGTTCGAGGGCTTGGGGGGTTTGGAGACATGAATCTCCATGAGGAGCTGATCGAGTATGATGAAGCCTCGCGGCGACTCGCCTACCGCGTGAACTCGGGGCTCCCGAAGATGATTGTGGCAGCCGAAAACCACTGGGAGGTTCGAGAGAACTCCGACGGCACCAGCACCATTACGAGCCGCGCGGAACTTCGCGTCGCCTGGTACATGGCGATCATGACCCCGATGATGAAGGTCCAGATGGGCCGCGATATCGCGTGCGTTGGGGAAGAGTTGAAGCATCGGATCGAGCGCGGAGTTGTTCATCCGCGCAAGTCGAGCGCGATGCAGGTGGCGGTGGCGTAGCTGGTCGCATGAGGAGCGCGAGCGATGGGAGTCAAGGACATGGCAAAGCCTTCGCTTGGTCGGGAGGCTTCGGCGCTCAGCGCCTTCGGGCAACAGCTTCGTGAGTGGCGCCGGCGGCGGGGAATGACCCAACTCGACCTTGCGCTCAGTGCGGGCTCTACCCCCCGCTACATCTCGTTCATCGAAACGGGGCGGTCTCGGCCCCGGCGCGATGTGGTCCTCCGGCTCGCCAATGCGCTCGATGTCCCGGTCCACGACCGGAACTCGATGCTGGTCGCGGCTGGACTTCGGCCCGAATACAGCGCGCACGAGTACGGAGACGAAGAGCTCGCGCCAGTGCGCAATCTGATTTCGTCGTTGCTCACTCGCCATGAACCCTATCCGGGCTGGTGTTGGGCGCCGGGACTTCGCGTCGTGGATTCGAACGCCGCCGCGGAGCGTCTCTTTCCAGGACTGCGGGCGATGTCTCCCGAAGAGATGGTCGACTTCTGGTATGGATCCGAAGACTTCCGAAGCGTGGTCGAAAACTGGAAAGAGATGCTCTTTGCGGGTCTCTCGGTGATGCGTCGAGAGCATCTCGTCCGCCAAGATCAGGAGTCGACGGCGCTTCTCGAGCGAGCGCAGCGCCACTTGATCGGCCTTCAGGTACCTGCGCCATCGGAGGGCACCCCGGTGGCCTGCCCGATCTTCCTCCTGGATGGACAACGAGTGCGCACGATGTCGACGTTTCTCCGCTTTGAAACGGCATCGGACCAGACCGTTTCCGGCCTGAAAGTGGAGCTCATGTTTCCGGCCGACCAATCGAGCGCCGGCTACTTCGAGCACCGCGAAGTTCCCGGAGCCCGAGACTGAGGCGTGCTAAGACACCGAACCGGTAAGAGTCTCGTCGGGGAAACCACGAGCTCTGTGTGGTGGGGAGTACCGCCGCAGCTTGCATTCAGTCGCAGCCGAGCTCGACGTCGCTGGGCACGGGGCCCGAAGAACGCATTTGCCGCCAAGGGTCTTCCGGGAGGCGCATACACGACACTGCGCTGTTCTGCCCGTCAACGCCGCGCGAGGCGCACGCGTAGCGCCACCATGCGACGGCGCGCGCTGGTTGGCCCTCGACCTCCGCGAGAAACCCGAGCGCGCCGCACGCATGCATGCTGCCGGCTCCGCAGGTCCAGCGCCCCAGTCGTTCGTAGGCCGGATCGTACTGGGAGCGCGTCTCGGCCCGTTCGAGCAGCGTGACGTGCTGGAGAAATGCCTGGGCGCAGTCGAACAGGGATCTTTGACGGCACGCGTCGCAGCGGGGCCCGGTGCATGTTGCCGGAACCGGGGGTGGCCCTTGCTCGGCGGGCGGGATCTGGAGGTCGCCGACGCAGCGCGGTACGACGCGCTCCACCGTCGGCGGTGTCGTGGACTCGCGGGGCCGGGCGGTGACGATCCGATAGAGGACGACCTCCTCACGGCGTGCGGTGCGAGGATGGGTGGAGGTCGCCAGCCAGTCGCCGGCGAGCGCCAGCCGATGACCGAAATCGTCGTCGTTCTCCTCGCCAACCAGCACCCCCCGGACGCCAAGGTCCGGTTGCTCCGTGTCGTAAACTCGGATCTCGAAGGTGCGTCCTCGCCCGGCGCCCTCGTTCTCCGTGGAGCGGCATCCCGTCGCCACCCACCGTCCGGTGAAGGACGTTGGCAGCACCTGGCGCTCGCCGCAGCGTCGCATCCTCGTCGCATGCCACCCATCGTCTTGGCGCCGCAGCACCTCTATCCAGTGCCCGGTGGTTGACACGACGGTCGTGCCGCCACGTCCCTGCAGCTGTCTCGAGATGAGGGACACCGATTCGAGGTTGGCCGATTCGTCGTCGAGCCGCATCGCGTACACGGGCCCCGAACCCATCGCCGACGTGCCCGAGGCGATCAGGAGGGTGTCCCCCTGGATCTCGAGCGCTCGACCGAACATATGCGCATCGGGAGGCCCCACCACGTCGCGGGTCTCCCACTGCGTTCTTCCGAATCGGTACAACGTGATCACACCTCGCAGGTACTCGTCCGGGTTTCGCGGGCCTGCAAACGGCGACCCGAACACGATCCACCCGTCGTCGATCGCAATCGCTGCGTCGACGTTGTTCCGGTGCACAGGAGGCAGGCTGGGATCTGAGGACCAGGTCGACCCTTGGCGCCGGAAGAGCACCGGCCCGCTTGCCGTCCCTGCGACGAGCAGGTCATCGGTCATGGCGATCGACTTGCCGAGCTCTTCGCTTTCGTCTGCCTCGAGCGTGCCTTCGAGTGTCCAGCCGTCGCCGGACCGCGAGTAGATGCGGATTTCGTTGTCGAGGCATGCGCCGACCGCGAGGCGCGTCTCGGTGCGCGCCATGGCACACGGCTGCACCCTCCACCGGGCCCACTCCTCGACCACCAGTTCACCGACCGTGTCGTCGGGTAGTCCGGCGAGCGCGTCGAGCGGCACGGTGGGCGGCGGAGCGGTGGCGCCCTCTGCCGCCGTGGTGTGGGCCGGCGTTGCCGCGGGCGCGACGGAGCCCGGCGTCGCCGTGGGTGTACACGAGAAGGCCACTGGGAGCACCGCGATGATGGTCCTCAACACGGCACGAGTCTCCATACTCTCGATGGATTCACAAGCGCGAACGGTCGCCCGGTCTCCGGCCTGGAAAGAGAGCTTATGTCTCCCGTCGTTCCTAGAGCGCCGAGGGCTTTCAAGATTCGGCGACGTCTGGGTTGGTGATGGCCGGACGACAACCCGCGCCCGCGGACGCGGGACGCCCCTCCAGAAGTCGATTGCCCTCGACGCTGGTGATTCTTCCGGGCTATGAGGAAGCACGATGAGCTCAACTACGCGGACGGATGGTCGATCGTCGGATGCGCTCCGGCCGGTCGAAGTGAATATCGGATTTCAGCGGAACCCGGAGGGTTCTGTGCTCTACCGATGCGGAGGCACCACGGTTCTCGTCTCCGCCTCGGTGGATGAGGGAGTACGCGATTGGCTGAAGGGTCAGGGCAAAGGCTGGCTTACGGGGGAGTATGCGATGCACCCTCGAGCGAACCCTCGGCGACAGTCGCGGGATGGTCGAAGGGGTCGGGTGGACGGCCGAAGCATGGAGATACAACGTCTGATCGCTCGATCGCTTCGCGCCGCGGTCCGCCTAGATAAGCTCGGCGAGCGAACGATCACGGTGGACTGTGACGTGATCGACGCGGATGGAGGAACGCGCACCGCATCGATCACCGCGGGCTACCTCGCGGTGGTGCTGGCCCTCGACAGTCTTCGGCGCCGAGGCCTCGTCGGGGCTGGCGTGCTCCGAGAGCCGGTGGCCGCGGTGAGCGTGGGGTTCGTCAACGGCGGGCCGATGCTCGATCTTTGCTACGTCGAGGACTCTGCAGCGGAGGTCGACCTCAATGTCGTGGCCACGGCATCGGGCGCGATGGTCGAGGTTCAGGGTACCGCGGAGGGGGAACCGCTTCCGAAGCCGGACTTCGATCGGCTTGTCGATCTTGCGCTCGTTGGCGTTTCGAAGCTGGTGGAGACTCAGAAAACTGCCCTCGCGGACGCGGGCGTCGATTGGAAGCTCCTCCTCGGATGAAGCTTCTGTTCGCGACCGGAAACGCCGGCAAGGTGAAGGAGCTTCGCCGACTGTTTGCCGAACTTCCCCTCGAGCTCCTAACCCCGGCGGACGTCGGTGGAGTTCCCGAGGTGGTCGAAGATCGGGAGACGTTTGCCGGCAATGCGGAAAAGAAGGCCCGAGAGATTGCGGCCGCCACGGGGCACTCGGTGCTGGCCGACGACAGTGGGCTGGAGGTGGACGCGCTTGGCGGCGTGCCCGGAGTTCATTCTGCTTACTACGCAGGCCCGTCGGCGACGGACGCCGAGAACAACCGAAAGCTTCTCGATGCGCTTCAGGAAATCGACGCGCGAGGGGCGCAGTTTCGGTGCATCCTCGCGTTCTTTGACCCAACTGGCCCCCTCGGAAACACGGTCCATTTCGAAGACGGCCTCTGCCGCGGTACGATTGCGCTCGGGCCGAAGGGAGACGGGGGCTTCGGCTACGATCCGTTGTTCGTGCCCGAAGGAGAGACCCGGCGAATGGCGGAGCTACCTCCGGACGAGAAGGGGGCGATCAGCCATCGTGGACGGGCTTCGAGGAAGATGGCCGACTATCTCGAACGTTACCTCAGCGGCCGAGACGGAGCCTGATCACGCAAAGGAGCCTCTGCTCCGTGTCTTTGCTATTCTTACGACCATGAACGCGCCGTTGCCCGGGTCCCTCGGTCACCGCGCCCGCCCTGGGCGACGTCTGGCCGCCCTCTTCGTTGGGTGGGTCTGCCTGGGACTTGGCCTTGGGGGGTGTCGCGTCTACGACGAGGATCTCCTCAACAACAGCAACGGCTGCGATCTGACGCAGCCCAATCCGCGGCCCTCCATACCGGACGACGGGGTCGACATCGGGGAAGTGTCCTTTGCGCTACGGGAGATCGTGTTCGAGCAGCGCGACACCTGGCAGATGATCGGGTACGACCTCGACGACCGCTGCAGCACCCCGACCAACGGCAACATCGAGTGCCAGCCGATCGATCGCAGTTCACTGCCCCAGACCGACGGGCAAGGGGGCATCGACAACACTTTCGGCCATATGCTTTTTCCGTTGCTGTCGATCGGAGTGCCGAATCTCCAGCAGCAGTCCCAGGCGTCGCAGGAGCAGGGCAACGGCAGCGTGCTGATTCGCATCAACGGCTGGAACGGGGAGCGCAACGATCCAAAGCTGGATGTCGTCGTGGGGATCACCGTGTTCGGAACGCCTGAGGCGGCACCGGGCCAGCCTCCGCCGATCTCCTTCAACGCCAACGACCAGCCAGTCAATGACAACACCGGTCAGTTCCCGGCGGTCCCGCGCTGGGATGGCAACGACTATTTCTGGCTCCGGGACGATAACTTCGTCACTGGCGACCCGAGCCGGCCGGTGATTCGGGACAACAACGCATACATCAGCGATGGCCTTCTCGTGATCACCTTGCCGGAGCGGACGGACTTCATCTTCCCAGGGCAGGGTGTGGGGGTGGTCGCCCGATTGACCGATGCGGTCCTGACGGGGCAGCTCAACGAGGACGGCACCGCGCTGCTCCCAGTGACGGCCGCGGGCCGCTGGGCGTTGAACGATCTACTCTCCACCGCAGAGTCGATCGGTGTGTGTATGGAGAGCGACACGTACGACGCGCTCATCGGCCAGCTCGACCGACTGGTGGACGTGAAGAGTACGTCGGGCACTGGTGGAGCCGACGTCGACTGCGATGCGGTCAGCGTCGGAATCACCTTCAATGGCTACCGCGCAAATTTCGGCGGAATCGCGCCCGGCCCCGAGCCGTCCAACGCCTGCGAACTCATGCGGATGGACGGCGGAATGATGGACGGCGGCGCGGACGCGGGAGCCGAGGCGTCAATGCCTGAGAGCGGCATGCCCGACGGTGGGATGCCCGACGGCGGTTAGCGTTTCTCAATCGCGTGCTCCGGTTCAACGCGAGACAATTTGGCGAGTGCCTTTTCGACCGGTGGTGCTAAGCTCCGCCGACCTCGGGGTGTAGCACAGCCTGGTAGTGCGCAAGCTTTGGGAGCTTGAAGTCGGGGGTTCAAATCCCTCCACCCCGACCCTTTCAATTCTCGCTACTGGCCGCGCGAGAAGCGTGGCACGCCCGGTAGGGTTCGACGCATCGCGAGCGTGGACGAGCGCGACTGAGTAAGCCTGAGGGGCACGTGGCACGCCCGGTAGGATTCGAACCTACAACCACCGGATTAGAAGTCCGGAGCTCTATCCAATTGAGCTACGGGCGCATCGAACGCGTCGGCGGCTCATCATGCGAGCTTCGCCAAAAACCGCAAGCGCTACGGCAACCGATCGTCGCAGAGCCTGGCCCGCATCGATCACCAGTCGGCGCGCCTCACGCGCGAAAGCGCCACCTTCGCACCGCCTTCGCACGGCCTTCTCCCCCCCCCAGCCGTCCTCGCGGTACGTCGAGTACCGCTGCAGCGTCTTCCGGTCGGAGGTCCGCGCGAACGCGGCACTCTCGAACCCGATCCATCACCCCTGTCGACCGATGTGGGTTAGCGGCGAGCAAGCCGCTCAATGAAGCGTTCCACCGTCGCGCAAGCCGTCTTCTCCAAGGCATCGACGCAAACCGGACGGATGGCCTCGAATCCAAAGTGCGCGCCTGCGAAGGCGCCTACGATGGCGCCGATCGAATCGGTATCCCCGCCGAGGGCAACCACTCGAGCGAGAGCTCCGTCAAACGATCGAGCGCCAAGAAATGCCCACACCGCTGCAGGAACGGTCTCCTCGATGACCACCCCGTGGCCGTATTGCTCGTACGCTTCCTGGGGACTCAGGTCCGGAGATCCGCGGGCGAGATCTTCCCACCCTTCGAGCGCCGCGGTTGCAGCGTCTCGAGTCGCTCCCTCCAGGAGCCGCCGAAGTACGAGAGCCACCCCCACCGCCCCGTGGATCGCCGCGGGGTGAGCGTGCGTCGGTATCGCGGATGCCCGTGCCGCGTTCGCGGTTTCCTCTTCGTCGGTGGATCGCATCCAGAGCGCGATCGGCGCGACGCGCACCGCCGCACCGTTG
>JBCCZL010000297.1:0-11675 GCA_039187775.1 Myxococcota bacterium | reverse complement strand
GAGCCTTCAGCCGTCAAGACCGAAGGACTTGGCCCAGACAGGGAGCCTTCAGCCGTCAAGACCCCTCACGATGGATGGCGAGGGTCCACCGCAGCGTAGCGGAGTCGCTCCCGGGTTGGTTCGAAGAACGTTGTGTCTTCGATCCGGTAGTGGACCGCGCGCCCCTGCTTCTCCACGAAACACGCACCTTCGTCGACCAGCCGCTTGAGCGCGTGCTGCACGCTTCGGAGAGGAGCCCCGAGCTTCTCTGCGGTCGCCCGCGCGTTGCTCATTCCGCTCTCCGCAAGCGTCCGAAGGATGCGGTCGTCAATGGACTTGGCGCAGCGTGGGTCGGGCGTCACAAAATCATGAGACGGTCGGAGAAACAATCGCTCTCGGGTTCGTTCCAGCGTGGCCGAGCCGGCGAGAAGTTCCCGGAGGCGATGAATCAGCACTTCGAGAGGCCCCCTTGTGAAGTCCAGCCTCGTAGTCGAAGTGGTACACCTCGTGAAAGAACTCCCGGAGACCGATCCCCACATCGCCGGCCAGTGCGAGGACCGAAATCGCGGTCTCGAGCCGGCCCGGACGGGAACTCGAAAGCTGGGGGCCCGCCGCCAGCGCCACGCCGACGCCCAGGATCCGCCGCGCACGTCCATCGTTGTGAACGCTTACGAAGGCCATCACCGCGGCATCAGGTTCCTCCGGGTGGGTTCCCACGGGCAGGAGACCACGCGGCGGAAGCGGCCCTCGACCCGCGACCCATGGTTCGGCACTCTCGAGCTCCGGGTCGATGAGCAAGCGAAGCACCTCCAGTTCGCGGCGGATCCAGACGGCCGGAGCTGCCGCGAGCGCATGGTTCATCGCGGCATCCCACGGCGCTCGCTCCCCGTGGGAGGCGGCTCGGAGCGCAGTCTTGAGATGAGACACCGCCGGGCTCAACCGAGCGTCGGCGAAGGACACCGCACGGTCCTCCGATGAGCCGGCGAGGGTGAGCTCCCAACCGATCCAGGGCCGCCAGCGCTCCGGCGCCACTCGTTCGAGAGCCGCGAGAATACGTACCGCGAGATGCTGCTGATGCGCATAGCGACGCACTCTGGCGAGGACCATTCCCGCGAGATACTGTTGCTGCGGAAACTCTTCGGTGCGAGCCATGCGGACCGCCCGACGAGCAAACCGGAGCGCGGCATCGCCATCTCCAAGTTCGAGCGCGAGGAGCCCGCGGAGCGCGACGAGCTCGATTCGGGACGCGGCGTGCGCGACCGACGGTGGAATCGCCTCCGCGGCCGCAAGCTGCGCCTGGGCCCGGTCGTTGTCGCCGTCAAAGACACCGAGGAGCACCTCTCCGACGGTGAGCCACGGATCCCCGTCGACCACCCGTCGGTGCAGTGCCAGCCAGTCGGCGAGGCCGGCGCGATCAAATGCAAGAAAACACGCGTGCTCGCCCAGCGCACACGCGAGGCCAACCGCCGGCGATGGGTTGGCGAGAGCGACCGCTTCCACCTCCGTTGGCGTCGGCATGGCGAACTGTGAATCGACGAGCGCCAAAGAAGCTTGGAGCGGGAGGCGCCACTCCGGCGTGGCCGCCGCGAGCGCAGCATGGGCCGACTGCAGGTCGCCGGTGAGGGCGGCCTGAAAGGCGTCGCTGCCATCCACAACGCTCATGCTAGCGAAAGAGACACCGTCGCGGTGTGTTCTCTCCCGATCGATCGGACTGCCGGTCGATCTTCTAGCAAGGCGGTCTTCCAGCAAGGCGGTCTTCCAGCAAGGCGGTCTTCCCAAGGCGATCTTCCAGCAAGGCGGTCTTCCCAAGGCGATCTTCGAGCAAAGCGATCCAGGGGGCGTTGCAACCCTCCCCGACGGCCCCATCTGCGCCAGCCGAGTAATTGCCGGAGATCCGACGATTCGTAGGGTGAAACCATGGTTTCAGGCTCAGGAAGAATCTTCGCCCCCCGCCTCCATGTCCTCGCGCTCCTCATGGCAACCGCGAGTTTCGGATGCACTGGGACCTTCGACGCCAGCGATTCCCCCGCAGGCCAAAACCCGGATGTGGGAGGTCCCGGACCAGGGCCTGGAGGAGCGGCCCTCGTGGGCCCCGAGCCCATCCGTCGACTTACCCGGACCGAACTCCAGCACACCCTGGAAGATGCACTCGGCGTCACCGTCGCGGATCGCGTGTGGAACTCATTTCCCGACGATGCTCGAACGCCCTTCGACAACGACGTCTCGAACCAGTCGATATCGAACTCGTTGTTCCTCGGGGTACGCCAGCTGGCGAGTTCGATCGCATCCCAAGTCGAGAGCCAGCCCGAGCTCCTCGTCTCTTGCGATCTCGGCGAGGCGGGTTGCCTTCGAGATGCCGCCTCGACTACCGGTGCGCGAATCTTACGTCGGCCCCTTCGCGACGAAGAGGTCACCGAACTCGTTGCCGTCGCCGCTCCCTTCGACGGCCGGGCCCGTCTCGGACTGATCGTCGAAGCCCTCTTGCTCGACCCCGAGTTTCTGTTCCGCATCGAGCGGGGACCCGTCACCAATGGGGCGCAGCAGCTCGATGGCAGCTCGATTGCAAACCGGCTTTCGATGCTGCTGTGGGGAAGTGGACCCGACGACACGCTGCTCGCGCGAGGTGGTTCGGACGACCTCCGAGATCCCGGCGTCCGACTGGAAGAGGCGCGACGGATGCTTGCCGATCCACGCGCGGCGCGGCAGATGGATCGGTTCTTCGGACTCTGGCTTGGCTACGAATCCACGATTCCGCCAGGAGATTTGGGAAACGACCTCCGGCGCGAATCGGCGGAGCTGGTCCGACGCGTCGTCCTCGACGAGCAGCTTCCACTCGCAGAGATCTTCCGGTTCCCGGAGACGTTCGTGACCCCACAGCTTGCCGACCACTACGGTCTGCCCCCCGTCGATGAGCCAAGTTGGGTGTCTTATTCAAGCCCCGTGCGGGCGGGAATCCTGAGCCACGGTTCGTATCTATCGACCGGATCTCCGAGTGGGCCGACGAGCGTTACATTTCGCGGCCAAAACGTCCTCGAGCGGCTCCTCTGCGCGGGCTTGCCGACCCCGACCGAAGATGTAGTGGATGAGCCGCCCGGCATGGGGGAATGCAAAGAGGACATCTGGAACATGGCCACCGTCGACGGGTGCAAGAGCTGCCACATCCTCATGGACGGTATCGGAACCGGTCTCGAGCAGTACGGCTCGCTCGGTCAGTTTCGGGAGGAACAGCCGGGTCGACCGGGTTGTCGCACTCAAGAAACCGGGACCCTTCCTGGCGGAAGTGAAGCGTTCAGCGGTCCGGGGGCGTTGGGTCGAGCCGTCGCAGAAAACGAAGGACTCCTCGAGTGCTTCGTGGTGCAGGTTTCAAGGTTCGCTCTCGGCAAAGCCGACCTCCATGAAGCACCCGCGCAGCTCATCGAGGCGCGTGACGCGTTTCTCGAAAACCCCACGGTGACCCAACTCCTCGAGGCCATCGTTCAGTCCGACTCCTTCATCGTTCGAGAGGTGCCGCAATGATCCGGATTCCGAAGCCCCGAAGTCGACGCTACGCCAAGCTTCCCAAGATCGGCCGGCGCACTCTCCTCCGGGGTGCCGCCGGAACCGCGGTGGCGCTTCCCTGGCTCACCGCCATGAACCAGACGTCGTCGGCCAAAGCGCAGACTGGAAAGCCAGAGCGCTATGTCGTCTGCATGACCGGGACGTCGCCCACCGCCGGAGCTCGCCCCGCAAACCCCGGTCCGCTGGAGCTCCCCACCGCCTACGTCGACCTGGAGCCGGTCAAAGACTACGTCTCCATCGTCAGTGGCCTCACCATCCCGAGCAGCGGGGGTTCGAGCAACCCCGCGCGCGGAGGGGTCCAGTCCGGCGCCAATCACGGCACGATGCTTCTTCCCATGGTCACCGGCTACCGCCACCGCGGTGGGCGACGCGAGACCAATCCGCCCGGCGGACCCTCGTCCGACCAGGCGATCGCCCGGGTCCACGGAGGAGCCACGCCGTTTTCCTCACTTCAGTATCGGGTCCAGCCGAGGCGCTATGGCAGTGGCGGAGTGCACGGCCATATGTCTTACCGGCCCGACGGAAGCCATATCGACCCGGTATCGAGTCCCCGCGTCGCCTACGACGCGCTCTTTGCCGGAGTCTCCGACGGACCGGATCTTCCGAGCGCAGGCCTCGACCGAGGCCAAAGCGTCCTCGACCTGGTCCTCGCCCGCGCCAACCGCCTTTCGGGCGAGCTTTCTGCCGTCGACCGGCAGCGCCTCGAGCGCCACTTCGATGAGATCCGCGGCCTCGAACGCCAGATGGTTCAGCTTCCCGAAGGCTCCTGCTCGCCGTTTGCCGACCCGGGCCAGGACCCGGATACTCAGCTTGGGACGCAGGTCGATCAACAGGGACCTCGACAGATGGGATGGAGCGACGAGACCCGTCGGGCCGACATCTTCAGCGACCTCATTCGGACCGCCTTCGCATGCGACCTCTCCCGCGTCGTGAGCTACATGTTCGGGTTCCTCACGTCCGACCTCAGCATGGAGGTCCTGTTCGATGTCGCGTGGAACGCGCATGGGATCACCCACGGCCCGTTCGACGCCGACGTCGGGGGCGGCCGCGCCAACCGGGTCCGGCTGGAGGCGACGCGATGGTTTACTGGCCTCTACGCGCAGCTCGTGCAGAAACTTCACGACACTCCAGAGGCCGGGGGAAATCTCCTCGACAACACCGTCGCCGTACTCCTCTGGGAACACGGCGCGGGTCAGGCGGAAAATGGCGGCTCCACCGGGGCGCATCTTCGCACGAACATCACCGTCACGGTGGCGGGACGCCCCGACGTATTGAACCTTGGCCGTCATATCGACGGCAACGGGCGTCACCCCGCCAATGTCATGCAGTCCGCCATGGAAGCGATGAATGTCGGCGGCGACCTTGGCGAACTCCCCGGCACCGTCTCCGAGCTCCTTCGCTAGGTCAGGGTGCGGGGTCCGGCAGGAGAACGGCACGAAGAAGGCGGGCCGCGGTCTCGACTTCAAGGGTGACCTCGAAGACGGTTTGGTCCCCCTCCTCGCTTCGACGTCGGGCCTGAAGGGCGGCCGCGGCGCCGGCTTCTTGGACCGCGGGATGTCCTTCGAGGCCTTCGATCAGCTCATCGATCTGGTCGCCGATTTCATCCGCGAACGCCTCCTCGGCGGACACCCGAACCGCCACTTCGACGGCGATCCCCAGTCGAACCGTGGCGACCAGGCCCACAAATCGATCGACGATTTCGGGGCTGAGGTTTTCGCCAGCGAAGTACTCCCGGAAGTAGTTCGATAGCTCGGGGGTGTTGGTCACGATGACCGTCATGTCCGAGGCCGCAAGGTCGACGCCAGAAAACGTGCGTCGGGTCGCCCGGACTGTATCCGCCGTGTAGCGAGTCGCCCCGTCCTCGATGCCCAAGAGTCGCCGTACCGTCGGCTGCTGGTCGAGGGGTCCCACCGCGAGCGTCTCTTCCTGGTGAAGCACGATCATCGACACTTCCTGCCCTGGGACTGGGCCGAGCTGACGAAGCCCCGCCTCGATCTCTCCGGTGGCGGTTCCCTCCGGTACGAGCGCATTCGCGTCCGCCTCGGGAATCCTGCCGTGAAGCACGCTAAAGGCATCGAAGAGGCCCGCACGGTCACGAGTCAACACCATCTCCGCGGAGCGCAGCTGTTCGATGAGCGTGGGAGGTACCGTCTCCAAGGATGGCAAGAGCTGCTGAAGCGCCACCCGCACCACGAACCCGTCGTCCCCCAAGAAAAACTGCGTCACCGAGGGCGACTCGCGACGTTCCAGGTTGTTGTGGACGATGAGAAACGCCTCGGCGGGAAGCCTTCGAAGATAGCTTTCGGTCGCCGGTGGAAGAACTACCGGGGACTCTGCGGCAACGGAGGGCTCGGTCGACTCGGTCGGAGGCGGGACGGGCGCGGGCACGACCCCTGAGGGTGCGCCACAGGCAGAGACCCCGAGCACCCAACCGAGGCACCACCACTTTGCCGCCACTACAGGCACCCGAGCCGACGAAACGCCGGGGGTAGTTCGGTTTCGCTGAGGCCCCACCCCGCCGACCCTTCCCTAGCGAACCGTGAGGCTGACTTCTCCGGTGACAGGATTGCCCCCGGCGTCGTACGCGCGGACCGCGACGATATGTGAGCCGGGTTCGAGCGGGCCCACATCGACCTCGAAACGTTCTTCTGGAGAATCGAAGAGATCGTCCTGCGGGAAGAACAGCTGCCACTCTCCGCCGTCTACCGCGAACTCCAACCGGGAGATCGGACCGAGGCCATCGATCGCCCGCCCGCTGACCACGGTGCCTCGCACCTGGAGGCCTTCGATGCGTGGCGCGTGGTTATCGATCAGGAGCGGCTCGGACTGTGCGTTCGAGATCTCCGCCCGACCCGCAGGGTTTTCGAGCTCGTCGGACGCCGCGACCTCGACCACGTAGTACCCGTCGGGCACCGCGCTGGTCTCCCAGGTGTGCTGATTCTTCGTGAGAATCTCGGACTCTCGAAGCATGTCACGCCATACCGACTGGCCTTCTTCTCGATAGCGCAGCCGGTAGCGGAGACGATCTTCGTCGTCGTTCTGCACCTTCCAACTGAGCTTGTAGCGGGAACTCGGCGAGGGCAGGCCCGTTCCCGATCCCTTGTTCTTGTTTTTGTTCTTCGCCTTGGCGGGGGCAAAGCCGACGCTGTGCACGCGGGCGCGTTGGTTCTGCGGCAAGTAGTACGCGGTGACCGCCCGGATCGTGCCCGTGCCGTCGGCGGGAAAGCGCGCGCGAATCTGGAGGAAGCGTCCCGCCGGGCTCCGCACCGGGCCGGGACTATTCATCGGTTGGGACCACTCACTCCAGGTATCGTCCGGAGCTTCGCGATTCCCGCTTCTCGTCTGAAACGTGATGCCTCCCTCGCCCCGCCAATTCAAGTTGCCGAAGCGCGCAAGGAATCGAGCGTCGAGGGCTTTGCTGGTCCAGACCGAAGCCTCGGACCGATCGCCCACCACTCGGTACACCGCGGCCGCGTCCCCGGTGATGAACATCGGATCGTTGCCGACCAGATCGATGCCGAGCACCTGACGCTCATCGACGTCGATCCAGGTCGAACTGGTTTCATCCGGGGCCACTCGATACACCCGGCCGTCCTTCCCGCTTCCGGCATACACGGTCCCGTCGTCGGCGATCTGCACCGAGGTGAAGTGACCATTGTCGTTTCGGTAGATGCGCCGAGTCCGACCGTCCGCCTCGACCCGAAAAAGGCGTCCCTTGCCGGGATTCGGCCGGCGCGTCGTCGCCTTGGTCGCCTTCGAAGAGGTAGGCGGCGGCGCAGGAAACTCATTGGCCGCCACCGCGAGCACTCCGTCACGAACCGCAAGCGCAGTGATCTCGTTGCCCGGAAAGTCGTAGACAACCTCGGCACGGCCGGGTGCGCGGATCCGAACCACCAGCGCGTCACCGTCGGTCCCGGCGTACAGCACGCCTTCCGGGTCCAGGGCGAGCGCCATCACGTGACCGGCATCCGAATCCCAGTACACTTCCGCCCGGCCCTGCCGGTCGATCGCGAAGACTTTGCCGTCGGAGCCCGTCGCGGCAAACAGTCGATTCCGTGCTTCGTCCCATACGAGGCTCCAGATGTGCTCGGCCCCGTCGGGCTGGACGAGCTCGCTGACCTGTCCCTGCGGGTCGATGCGGTAGATGCGCCCTTCCGGGAGCGTCCCGGCAAACACCGTCCCGTCATCGGCCACCGCGATCGCGGTCACCACGAGCTGCCCCGTCTCGGCGAACTCGGTGAGGGCGTCCCCGGCGAGGCGATAGATCTTGCCGTCCGAGCCGGTGCCGATGTACGCGGTGCCGTTGCGCCCCCGGGCAAAACACCATGCGACGGGTACTTCGTCGAACGGGATCCGCCGGACCGCGGCCCCCGCGGTCACGCTACCGTTGGAGTGGACCGCGGTGCCGTCGAGCTCCCCTGCGGCGAGGCTTGCTGCGTCGTCGAGCACGAAGGATCGAGTGCTGATCGCGTCGGCTGACCCTTGAATGGCCACGATCGCCAGGACCGCCACGGCAAGGCCAAGCGCCGCGGCAAGGAGAATACGTGTTTGAGTGTTGGTCATCGTTCTCGAGGGGTCTCGCGGACCCGGACGCGGAGCGTAGCGGAACCGGTAAGGACTTCTCCCACGTCGACGAGCTGTCGGTCGTAGGTCACGAACGGCGCACCGCGGTCGGTGTCGTTCACGAAGAGGAGTGTGTCGAGGGCCGACGCGGGAAGGTCGCGCACCACGTGGCCCTGAAACCGGAGCCCTCGGCTGGGCATTTTGAGCGACACCGCGAGCTGATCGGCGGCGTAACCGGTTCGCACCATATCCACGAGGTCTTCCAGGGACCGGGGCTGGGGATGCTCGAGGCGCACCTCATCGCCGGCTTGGACCTTGATTTCGATGGTCTTGCCCGCCGCGTGGCTCGGAATCTCGACGGGCACGATCCGCACCTGGTCCGGCTGACCAAAGCGGCGAATGACCACGTGCACGTTGATCCGTTCGCCGGGGTCCACTTCACCGTGGGCCACGGAGGCGTCGAGAATGCGATAGAGGTCCCGGCTAAAGCGCACGTCGAGCTCGAGGTCCACCGCGCGCACGCGACTCTCTTCGAAGGGGTTTCCAAAGGCGGCATCCATCAAGTCAAAGAGCCGGAGCCGACTGAGGGCCCGACCATCGCTCGGACCCCCGGACGCGTACCCCTGGTCGGTGACTTCGACGGTGCCGACGCCTTCGATTTCGACCCGACTTCGAGCCGTAAAAAGAATGTCTGCCTGATCGCTCGCCGTCGCGCTCATCGCGTTGGCGATGGCGGCAAACACGAGGACCGGGGTGAGCACTCGATGACTCACCACCTCCATGTTCCACTCGGTGCGTTCCGCCCCGGTCACGCCCTGCACCCGGAGCCGAACCGGCACGGTTTCGGCCTCGAGACTCGGGTCGATCACGATGGTGGGCTGCCGGTCGTGAATCAGCGTGCCGAGGGGCTCCGCGGCCTCGGCGATCTTGAACGAGCGGCTCTCGCTCGCGAGCACATGAAGCACTCGGGCGGTGCTCGTGGGGAGGCCCACCTCTCCGGCATTGAGCATCGGATGGCCAAACGCCACCACACGATTTCGCCCCACGTGGGTCACCGTGCCGACGCCGGTCGCCGAAATATCTCCCCGAATGAGCTGAACACCGATCGCGCCCCCGTCGACAAACTGCGCGGTTGCGCCCGGAGTTCCTCGGCGTTGACCGCCGCCGGTCTGCAGCGTCATCAGGCCATAGCTCTCGAGCTGATCTCCGAGAAGCTGCGCGGTTCGATCGGTAAACCCGGAGAGCATGAGCGGAGTGGACGCCTGGCGCATGCCCCGCGGACCCACGTCCCGACCGATGCCAAAGCGCTCGGCGTGCGCGCTGGTCCGCTCCAACACATCGCCTCGTTCGCCGGTAAACGGCGCGAGTCCGGCGAGCCGCGCCCGGCGGTCCGGCGCAGGCTGGCGAGCAGCAGTGCGACGTCGTTGGGGCCGAAGGGGACGCCCGATCTTCTCGGCTCCAGGAAACGAATCAGGGCGCACCGGCCTTCGCATCTCGGCAAACATGTCGGCGATCGGAGTGACCCCGGCGATCGGATCTTTGCCAAACGGCCAGCCGTAGGCGTAGGCCCCGGCAAGCCGCCCGTCGAGGTAGATGGGGCTTCCACTCATTCCCGCCACCGTCGACGCATGGTCGAGGATCGGATGGTCGGTCCGCACGAGGATCAAATCCATGTCCGGGCGAAAGTTGTGGAGGACGTCGATCACCGTCACGTCGAAGCGCTCGGGGCTCTCACCCCGGAAGACGGTGAGACCGTAGCCGGTCATTCCGGGTGTGATTTCGTCGACCGAGATCGTCGAGGCGCGGGATTGGCCAACCGCGACGGTGGCCATGGCCACCGCAGCGACAACCCCCGCCAAAAACACAGGTTTTCTCACCGATGAAACCTTTCACCCAGCGCCGTAGAAGTCAATCGATGCTGGAATGGGAGACATAGGTTCGCGCATCGACGGTGCGAAGCCCATCGCCCGCGCCCGGTGGAGGGAGAGCGCCGGGAGGAGGGAGAGCGCCGGGAGGAGGGAGAGCGCCGGGAGGAGGGAGAGCGCCGGGAGGAGGGAGAGCGCCCGGTCTCTGCGTGGCGCTGAAGCCGCGGACCCCATCCAAACGAGTACGCCTTCTGCGGACGGCGCGCTACTCCGCCGGTCCCGCGAGAAGGGCAGGATCAAGGATTAGCGTGGGGTCCGCGAGAGGACTCGCCAGGGACTCCAGAAGTTCGGTCAACGCATCGAACTGGAACGGCTTTCGAAGGCATCCGAGGACGCCGGCGAGAAACGCCTCGCGCTGAACCGCCTGATCTTCGTTTGCCGTCATGAGCACGACGGGAATTTGGGGATAGTCACGACTCATCCGTCGCGCCACCTCCAGGCCGTTCATGCCCGGGAGGTCTTCGCCGACGAGCACCAGGTCCACCGGCCACTGTTCGACGAGCGCAAGGGCCCCGTCGCCGGAGCCGGTTCCGACGACGCGGTTTCCTTGGACGGTGAGCATGCGCGCGAGCCGCCACTGAAGATCCGGGTCGGCCTCCACCACGAGTACGCCGGGTGACTCCGAACGAGGAAGCGGTCGACCCGATGCCACCCCCGGCGCATGGCGCTGCCGCGCCGCGTTTAGGGCGGTATCGATCTTCCGCTGTTTTGAGTCGCTCCCCATCGTTATCGTCGTTTTGCGCTTCCGTGGATGCCGAATCATCTCGGCCGGTCGTTCGGGGCCACTGCCCGCAAAATCGTGAGCGATGTGGCCCACGAACTGGCCTCGGTCAATCCGAGGCCCACCAGAACGGCATAAAGTCACCGTCCTGAAGCCACCGAAACCCCCACGATCCTGGAAGGATCTAGCCTCGGTAGAAGTCTAGTCTTGCGTTGCCAGAGCCCCCATCCGCATTTCGCGTGCGCGACGAATTCGCTCAGAGCAGAGGAGAGCCTAGAGATCTTCTTCTCGCTCGACAATCCCCATCTGGGCGACATTGTTCGTGTATATGGCAATGTACTCGCTTTCCTTACTCATGAGGCCGTCCGACCAGCGAAGAAACCATCGCTCAAGCCCCCGCATTCCCAAGAAAATCAGGCCGGATCGGACGGATTTCGCCCCATGAGGCGGAAAGACATTTGCGGCCCAGGCTTTCGCTCGGTCATGCTTCGATCGTGCGTCCGCCTCCCCTGCCTCAGCAGATCGATGTGCTGCAACGAATCCTTGAGCGGGTTGCGGGCATCGCCGAGGCCGGTGGAATTCCTGTAGTCGTGTTCGACCTGGATGGGACGCTGTTCGATAACCGCCCCCGCACCTTGCAAATCCTCTTGGACTACGCCGATGAGGTGGAGGACGAGTTCGCCGATGTCGCAGGATGTCTCCGGTCGCTCACCGTCGAGCGGGTGGCGTATCTCCTCAGCACCACGCTCCGCACCGTGGGTCTGACCCACGTCGATGTGGTTCGGGACATCACCCACTTCTGGCGGGAGCGGTTCTTCTCCGACGACTATCTTCAGTTTGATCTGCCCAATCCGGGGGCACCGGAATACGTCACTGCGTGCCATGAGTCGGGGGCCACCATCCTCTATCTCAGCGCTCGCGATGTGCCG
>JBCCZL010000296.1:0-11717 GCA_039187775.1 Myxococcota bacterium | reverse complement strand
GGCCTGGGCATGCGCGTTCGCGACCACCTGAGGGTCGATGCCTCCGACGGGCACAGTGTCCGACGTGTCTGCCCCGTCGCCGGTCGGGTCGAGGGCTCGAAGGAGCCGCTCCTCGAAGTCGGCGGGGTGGTCGTAATCGACGCCCGCGTCGGCGAGCTTCGCGGCGACCCGCTCTCCCTCGAAGCGCGCCTCGCGATGCGCGTCGGAGGTGCCAAGAAGCTCGGCGTGCTTTCGAATGGCCTCCTCTTCGCCGTCGACCACCGGGGCCAGATCGTCAAAGAACTCGTTTGGCTGCTGACTCATGACTTCACGTTCTCCTGCGAACAGTTTCCGGGGCTCAAAGCTGGTCCTTGAGGGCGGTGCGCAGCCGGTGAAGAGCCCGGCTCGCGCGCTTTCGGGCGGCGGCTTCGTCGATGCCGCAGGCGCTGGCGATCTCGCGGTAGCTCAGCCCCGCTTCGTAGCGGAGCAGCACCACATCGCGTTCCGATGGCTTGAGGTCTTCGAGCGCATTGCGAACCAGCGTGGCTCGCTGCTGCCGTTCGACCGCATCCTCCGGGACGTCACCGCTCCCCGCGTCGTGAACCAGCCGGAGCTTTCGCTCCCGCCGCACGCGAGTTTCGATGCGCCTTGCACACATTCTGCGAGCGATCCCGAAGAGCCAGGAGCGCACCGAGCCGTCGCCACGGTATGACGCCATCGCCCGATGAGCGGCGATCAGCGTCTCCTGTGCGACCTCCTCGGCTTCTCCCTGGCTTCCCAAGAGCGCCATGCAGAACCGACCGACCGCTGCGCCGTGCTCTCGCGCGCAGAGACTGGTCGCCTCCCGAAATGCCCCCTCGCGGATCCGTTGCTGAATCCGATCCGCGTTCCCCGTCGACAATGGTTGTGCTGCCATCACGGAGGGGAGTGCCAGCTCGCCTCGCCTTTGTGACGAGAAAATCCGTATGGCTTGAACCCTCGTGCGCCGGACGGTTCTGTAAGCGCCTGTTATCTCAGTGCTTTGCCTCGGCTATCGAACGGTTCCGAGCTGCCGTTTTTTTCCCTTCTCCGCCTCGTCGGGGTACTTGGATTCGAGAGGTGCCTCGGGCGAAGAGCGCACCGGGAGGTAACGATGCGGACGATCAGCTGGGTTCTTCTGACGGCCCTTTGGGCGGGGTGTGGCGCGAGTGCGGCCCCGGTGGGCGACACCTTTCACCCGCGGCTTGCGGTCACCCTCGACGACTTCGAGCCGACGGCCGAACCGGGATCCCGCGCGGAGTCCGCTCCGGACCCCAATCTGCCCGCTTCGCCTTGGGAAGGCGAGACCGTGACCTCGGCGCCGAACGAGCTGCTCCAGGCCTGGCACCGCGCCGACAATCGGGAATGGTGTGCGCCGATCGCCCCGAGCGTGCTTCGCGGTGACGCGCGGCCGGCCCAGTACCAGGGCGGCTGGGCCGTCGAGTTCGACCAGGACGGAATGCCGGGAGTGAGCCGGAACGGACGGGTCTGCAGCGACTGCGGCCGGGGCGCTTGGGGAATCGCCGGAACCGGGGTGATGGTCGACGACGAAGACCCGATGGAGGCGGAAGAGCGAGCGTTCCGCGACGGGAGCCGAGTGCGCGTCGAGAGCTTCGCGGAGGAGGGGGAGTTCAACGCCCACGCCGCCACGATCAAGATTGCCGGCCAGGACTGTGTGTATCAGGTCTGGTCGTTTGTCGGGGATGAGCACCTCGAAGAGCTCATTGAAGAACTTCGCTTCGTGGAAGCGGAGACCGCCGAGTAGGTCTTCCCCCGTTGTACGCTGGCTGGGGCCGCCGGGATTTCCGCGGCCCCTTTTTCGTGCCTGGATATTCCTGAAGTCGTAGGCAAGGTCATCCACCCCACGGCACGGACCGCCATAACGAGATATGCTCCAGGCCTCGAGCGGTTCGGGAATCGGAACGATGGCAGGCGAGGGTTCGGAACGTGGTGCGAAGGGGCTGCCCGGTCGGTTTCGTCGCAGCCTTACCACCGCGAAGCTCGCGGGTTCGGTATCGAGCCGACTCATTGGTGGCAAGATCGCGGACGTCCTCCGCCGCGACGAGCGAGCAAAGACCGCGCGTGAAGAGCGAGCGCTCGAAAATGCACGCCGGGTCGTGAGCACCATGACCGAGCTACGCGGACCGATGATGAAGATCGGCCAGCTGCTCTCCACCCACGCCAAGGCGTTGCCAAAGGAAGTCGCCCACGTCCTGATGCCGCTTCAGCAGCAGGCCCCTCCGATGGCGTGGTCGACGATTCGACGCGTGCTGATCGACGACCTTGGCGAGACTCCCGAGACGCTCTTCGCCGAGATCGGGGAGGATGCGGTGGCGGCGGCGTCCCTCGGCCAGGTCCATCGGGCAACCTTGCCCGACGGGACCGAAGTGGCGGTCAAGATCCAGTATCCGGGCGCGGAAGCGTCGGTCGAAGGTGACATGCGCAACCTCGAGCTCGGAGCCGCCGTCGCCAAGAGGCTCATCGCGGATACCATCGGCAACCAGCGGCTCGACGCGACGCCGATCGCGGAGGAGATCGCCGAGCACATCCGGCAGGAGACCGACTACTGCCGCGAGGCCTACAACGCGAAGCTGCTCGGGAAGCTCTTTCGCGACGACCCGCACGTGGTCGTACCGCGAGTGCACGACAGTCATTCCGGCCTCCGGGTCATCACCTATGACTGGCTCGAAGGAGAGGAGCTCGACTGGGGGCTTCGGAACGACGACCCGACGATCCGGGAGCGCACCGTGCGTCAGCTGACCCACGCCTTTTGGTTTCAGATGTTCAAAGGAGGGGTCCTTCACGCCGATCCCCATCCCGGCAACTATCGAATCCTCGCCGACGGTCGGCTCGGTCTCTTGGACTACGGGTGCGTAAAGGTCTTCGGCGAGTCGTTCCTCGAGGGATTTTCCGACATGGTCCTCGCGCGTATCGACCAGGACGAAGAGCGACTCCTCAAGTGTCTGGTTGCGCTCGAGCTGATCGATGACCCCGAAGACCAACAGCAGATCGACGACATGGCCAAGATCGCCGACTACTGTTCGACGGGCCTGCACGCCGATGAGCCGTTCGACTTTTCGGAGTTCAGCTACGTCGAGGGCGCCCAGGAGCTCGTGCGGCACTTTCTCGCACGGCGGCAGCTTCCGCCGGCCCAGAAGGACTTCCTTTTCCTCACCCGCGTGGTGCTCGGCTACTACGAGTATTTCTCTCGCGCCGAAGCCCATCTGAACTTCCGGCAGATGGTCGAGCCGTACATTCGCCCGGGCTACGAAGGGCGAACCATCGAAGTCCTTCCCTACGACTGACGGTGCGAAACTGCTGGGGCGCTCGACTGCTCCTTGGATGCGACGTCGACGAGAGATTGGCCAAGGAAGTGTGCTCCGCCGTAGTCTCTCTCCGATGAAACTCGCCTGGACTCTGGTGATCGTCGCCGGCTGTGGAAGCCAAGCATCCACCGAACCCCCGCCGAGGGAAGAACCCGCGACCGTGCGTCCCCCCTCCAACGCCCAGGCATCGGAGCCACCAACGTCCGGCGACCCCGGGGCGATGCCATTTGCCGTCGGGCCATCCGGGTTTGTCGAAGTGGGGGCCGAATCCGGACAACGGCGCTACTCCTCTCCACCCGGATCGGGCTGCATGGTCGAGGTGCGCTGGTGGCGTCCCCGTCCTACCGGCCATACCGGGCCGATGGTGGTCGAACATCGACGCCCGACCGAGGTGATGGGACAGCCCCGCGAGGTCCTTCGAACTTCGCAGTTTGAAGGGAGCCCCCGGGTGCTCGATGTGGTCATGCTGCCCGAGGACGACGTCCACACCCGCGTCGTGTTCCGCGACTGCGGAGAAGCGGAGGTCGAGAGCTTCCTCCAGGGCCTCCATCGCTAGCGTCGTCGGAATAGACTCCGCCGAGCCACGATATCGTCGAATGCGAGTCGGCTCTCCGCTTCGCCGCGACCGGTTTCCTTGGCCATCGCCAGCCAGGTAAACGTCCTCCCATCTCGCCAGCGGGTGCGCTGGAAGGCGCGAGTGACCCGGGTGCCTGCGCGGGAGACTTCCTCTTCATGAATGAAGTAGGGCGTCTGCGGCACATCGTCGAGGCCTCGCCGAAGGGTGATGGTCTGGGCTTCTACCTTCACCGGGTCTTCGGGGTCTCCTTCGATGAGGCGAAGCATTCCTCCACGCTGGAGTTCGATTTCCCGAGAGGAGTTCTTCGTGTGCACGGGGAGAAACGGGATCCAGTGCTCCGGCACCGACGACATCGTTCGGTAATAGATGTCGGCGGCAAGGTCGGGAGGCGCTTCCGGCGCGGCGACCTGTGACGCGTGGTAGCTACGGACGTCCCGCGCCGCTTCGCGCCCGTTCCGCGCGGGTCCGGTGAGCAGCGGTACGCGCGTCTCGATGCCCCAGACCATGTTCGCGGTCTCGTCGCGAACAAGGAACACCTCGTCGAGGGGGGCGCCGTTTTGGATCTTCGGAACCGCCGGGGCGACGAAGAGCCCGGTGTCGGCTTGTCCGGGGCTTCGCGAGCTCAGGCCGAACATTCGGAACTTCTCCCACTGCTGCTCCGGTCCTTTTCCTGCGGGCTCGATCCAGATGCGTTCGCCGAACGTGTTGGTCACCGTGAGTCCCCGGATCGTCGCGTGCGAACCGGTTGGCAGCTTCAGCGGCAGGAGAAACCAGTCGTTGGCGTAGATGAGGCCGAACTCCATGAGAAGAAGCTTCGGGAGATCGGTGGTAGTGGGGCGAATGCCCGCGAAGTTCACTTTGTTGTCTTCGAACTTCCACCACCGGGTGTGGGGCATGCCGTCGAAGGTCAGAGGGGCCGGAAGAAAACTACGAGTGATCGTGCGCTTCTTCGCGGTTGTGCGTCGTTCGTTGGATTCGATATCGAACGAGTACCAGTCGAGATGCCCCCCTGCATACTCGTCGGCCGCGAGCACGGTGTGCTCCGGCCCGTTTTGCACTGTGCACTGGAAGGAGTGCTCCAGGCTCTCCGGTTTCCAGGCGCTTGCCTGCCCCGGTTGGAGGTAGAGTCGGTCGAACCAGGCGAGAAGCGCCGCTCCCACGGCGTCGAGCGACGGCCCATCCTGAGGCGCGTCAAGAGTGAGACCGTCCGAGGCGCGGTGGGCAGGGTTCGCTTGAAGGTGACGGAGCAGTTCCCCGCCGTCGATCGCACGGCCGACGCACGCTCGGAGTTCGTGCTCGACTTCGGGGTGAGGATAGATGGCGGCCGCCGCTGGGCTCCGGTCTCGGTTTGGCAGCGTGAACGGGTAGCGGCCGCGGTACGCCGACACGTACGACCCGAGGCTCGCTTTTCGAAGCAGCTTGGTGAGCTGTCGACCCGCCTCGAGGCGAAGATCGAGGTGCAAACCAACCCCGCCACGCGTCCAAAGTACGGGCTGGCGCTCCACCGTGGCTTCGAGCGGGACTTCGTCCGAGTACGGCTCTTCTTGGGTGCCGTCGGAGAACCCCGCGAGCTCTCCCACTTCCGCGTGGAGCTTCGCGCCCACCACGGACCCGGCATCATCGCCTTCGAGTTCTCCCGTCTGCCACTGACGAGTGACCGTCCAGAGGGCGTCGCGCACCTCGGATCGGAGCGCACGGTCGAAGGTCTTGGTTCGAGGCTGCCCCTCGAGTCGATTCCAGGTGGTGATCGTGGGAAAGCGCCGTTCGACGATGGCTTTCTTCAGCTCGATTGCAGTCAGGGACATAGGTCGGTTCCGCCTGGGTAGATTGGCTGGGGTGGATTGGCCTTCATCGATCCGCCGGAGTCACTCGCTCGAAAGGTCATTGAGGGATAGGTCGAGGCCCATGATCAGCTCCCTCCGTTTGGTCATCGGAAAGAGCGTCGCGGGAAGGAACGGGCTGTATCCGGACTGGGCGACGTGGCGAGGTTCGATCGCGCGGAGCTTGGCCTGATCGACGGTCTCCCCGATGCACGCGATGAGATCGTCGAAGCGCCACCCCTCGAGGAGCTGCGGTGGGCACGCCACAAGAATTGACTGCATCGGCTCTGAGTTCGGCCGGTCGTAATGGAAGGTGACCCCACTGATCTCCTCGCCGTGGGGAATCACCTCGGTCCACTCGTCGATGACCAAGCCCGAGACCGGATCGTCGTGCCGAACCGGGCCTTCGAGGGAGGCGGTGTAGAGGAGCTTCTCTTCGTTGAGGTCGTAGCCCTCGGGGATTTCAAGGCCCGTCCAGCTGTCGTCGGGGCGGTAGGGGAGCTGAAGCGCACTGAGCTCCGAGCCGGTGCGTCCGAGGTGGTCCTCGAGGCAAAACGCCCTACTGAGGCGGCCCATCGGCTCACGCACCCGAGCGACGCCGTAGAGCCATTCGTCGACGGGAAACTCCCGCCCCTGGGCTTCGAGGTGGCCGAGGATGCTCGCCCGATCCGCGTACGCGCTCTCGAGCTCATCTCCCGCATCCTCCGGCAAGCGAACCCTCGGAACAACGCGCGCCTCGTCCCCGAGAACGAGCTTCGAGGCCTCTTCGAGTTTCCGGAGGGCGGTCCTCGGTTCGGCTTCGTCGCGAGCCTCGGCAACGACAGTCTCCGCTTCGCGAATACGAGCATCCATCAGGCGTCGAGCGGCCGCGAGGCGCTGACCGGCATCCGCGGCGACGGTTCGGAGCTTGGTTCGTTCTGCGGCGAGGTCATTTTGCTCTCGGTCCAGGTCGAACCAGACCGCGTCGAAACGTTCCATCGATGCGACCCACGGCTCGAGTCGGTTGATCAAATCCTCCAGGGTGGGCGCCGGGGCATCGAGCTCCGACCGAAGCGCGACGAGTGCGGACGAGAACGCGTTGCGCTTTTCACCAAGAAGCGCTTGATAGCTCGCGACATCGGGAGGTGGAGCAGTGACGGTTCGCGCGATCTTCGCTTCCGCCTCGGCAAGCCGAGACACGGCCATTCCCGGGTCGAGGGCGGCGATGTCGGATGCCAACGCATCGAAGGCGGCGAGCTGGGTCGTCCATCGTGTTTCTACCGCGCGCGCTTTCGCTCGGAGCTTTTCTATGGCTTGATGGAGCTCGAGCTGAAACGAAGCGGTGCGCGTGCCAGGGATCCCGTGAAGCGCCGACGCCTCGAGGAGTCGACTCGTTTCCTCGATCCGATCTTCCGCCGGAGCGGCGCTTCCATCGAGCGCTGCGGATTCTCCCGCAAGCGCCTCGAGGCTTGCGATTGCGGCCTCGATTCGAAGGGTGAGCTCGTCGAGGTCGAGACCGGGGTCGGATATTCCGGAGTCGGGGCGCGAGAGATCCCCGGCAACCAGGCTTCGGCTGGAGGTCAGCAGTGGACGCAGCTGGCGGACCCAAGCCGCGAGCTCGATAAAGCTCACCGCCCCGGGACTGGCCTCCTCGTAGTGGATGTCGACGCGTGTCCCCACTTCGAGGCTGGCGCTGCGTCGAAGGAACCCTTCGATCCGGTCGTCGAGCAGCCCGTGGCTCTCGCGGCTTTCGAACACGAGGGCATGAAGAAGGTCGGTCGCGCTCAGTCCCAAGTCCGCCTGCGACACCCAGCGCGTTTCCTCCGCCGCGCCATCACGCCAAGCTACGCGGGCCTGGACATCTTGGGGAAGAGGAAACCGTTTCCCGAGCCATGCTTCGAGGGCGGGCTCCGCGATGGCCCGAGGGCTTTCGGTGGTCGGCGGAGCGGCGCTCACATCGAAGTGAATCGCCACCCGATGAAGAAGGCCCATGCCCCCTCGCGGAGTCTGGATGACTTCAAGTTCCGGCGGGGTCCGGCCTCGGCCGACCACCTCCGCCGCAGCGCCTCCTCGCTCCGTCTGGCCGCGCAGCACTTGATACACGCTCTCCGAAAGCAAGAGATCGGCGACGGCGTCGTTGGTGTCCGCGAGCCGGCGCGCCTCCTCGGTGATCGCCGCGGCTTCTGCCGCGGTCGCGGGCGGTAGGTCGTCTGGCCCGTTGCCAACTGAGAACCCGAACGGGTACGCGGGATTATGGGTACGGAGGTGTTCGGCGAGCTTCACTCCGTCGAGCACGCTCCGAGGCTCTCGCGCTTCGAGCGACGTCGCCTTAAACACCGCGGTGAGCTTGATCTTGTTCGACGTCAGCGGGAACTTCTTCCGGAGGGCGAGCTTGAACTTCTCCACTTCGACCCCGTTCAGCTTGCTGTCGTGGAGGCCGCGCTCGAACTGGTAGCCGAGGAGCTCGTTGAGCTGTTGGCCTCGGGCGACTCCCTGAAGAATCTGCTTGGCGGCGCGGACCCGCGCCGAGGTGAGATTGATGGCCATCCGATCCGGCTCACTCGGCGAGGCGTGCGTGAGGTAGCCATTTCGCAGCACCGCCGCGGCCGTTGCGTGGTCGGCGGAGGGGGCATGAATGAACCCAGCATTCGTGGGGTCGGTGACCAGCGTGGGGGTTCTCGGGTCGTCGAAGAACGGGGCGACGTCGCGGGGCACATCCGCCGGTCGAAGGGTCTTGCCTTCGGGGCGCACGTTCTCGAGGAAGCCGTAGGCCCCGAGATACGCTCCGCGGGGCGCCTCGTCTCGCATCTGCCGCAGGCGATGATGAACGAGTCCGAGCTTCCACGCGTCGAGGCGGTAGCTACAAATATCGACATGCTCCGCAAAGAGACGTCCGAGGCTCGCGGTCGACGCCGTGGAAAGGCGCTGAAACGCGGCTCGGACGCCTGGAAGGGTCAGTTTGGGAAAGCTCTGAGCCGCTTCTGGCCGGAGAAGATACTCTCCGAGCGTGGTTTGACCGTCGCCGGTCACCGCGGGTTCCGTCGAGAGAAGAGGAAGCCAGCGGCTGGGCCCGTCAAGCTCCGAACTCACCGCCTGGAACACCGGCTCCCGCCGCATCGCGTTGGCATCGACGAGGTTCTTCTCCGCAAGCACGGCTACGCCAGAGCTCCAGAAGGAGCGCAGCAACGCCTGCCGACCGACCAGGTAGAGGAGGCTCCGGGGCTTGGCCTCGCCGCCAAAGTCCTCGCGCCGCAGCACCTCGAGGGATGAGCCCGCAAGCCATTCGAGATAGTTTCGACCATCCGCAGTGGCCGGGCCGAGCACTTCGTACTCCGATTCCTGAAACGCCGTGACCACCGTTCCACGCATGCGCCTCGCTTCGCCGTCGAAGACTTGGTCGAGGAGTGGAACATCGGTCGCCGTAGAGTGACCCAGGAACGAGAGCATCGACTTGATGATGTTCTCGTGCAGCCCGACAAATAGCGTGGCCGCGGCTTCTCCCTGTTCGATGCGTACTTCGTTGTAGACCTGCTCGACCGACCGCATGAGGCGCTGATGAAACTCCACGGAAGTCGGGTGAAGGCCGAGGACATCGAGCAGGACCTGATGGGGGTCTTCATCCCGCTGTCCAACATGGGGGACGCTGGGTAGCGCGTACTGGATGTACTTATCAATGTCGCCGAGAGTGCGCTTGAGCCGAAATAGAAAGTCGAACGGGAACGGACCGGTGTTGAAGGAGACTCCTAGCTGGGTGGCACGTTCGGGCGTGAGGAGGGAGGCTGCGCCGGTGCGGCCGATGGCCCGGATCGGTCGACCGGCGGATGTCTTCTCGATCGGTTGTGCGGCGAGAGACTCGAGCTCGTTCTGAGGAATCGGGACCGAAGCGGGGCCGTCGTACAGCGAAAGGCGAGAGAACACGGTGGTCGGGAGGATCCCGTAGGGCTGTTTGCCGATTCGAACGGGAGGCGCCGCGCCCCGGCCCGACACGTAGCGGACAAAGAACTGCCGGACCCGCTCGATCGTCGAGGTGTCGATCTCTCCGTCGAGCATGGCGTCGAGGTAGTAGCCAAGGGTGGCGGGAAAGAGCGCGGTGTTCATCGCCCGAGCGTGGGCTTGATCAAGTCCATCGGCGTGGCCGACGGTGCGGAAGGCGGCGGGATCCAGCCCAAGGATTTCTGCGAGCCACTGACCGTCGCGCTTTTGGAGCGGGTCGTCGCTCAGCGGGAACGTCGACGCATCGCCAAATACGCGATCGAAACTCGCGTCGGGGTCGTCGACCCAGGTGTACCCCGCGTCCGCCTCGTCGGTGTTGTTGGTCGGGGTGCCCTGCGGCAGGATCGAAAGGCCACCGCGGGAGCGATGATGGTCCCGGAAGAGCTCCTCGAGAAGCTCTTCGCCGTCTTGGGCATCGCTTCGGAACCGCACGCCGAGCACCACCAGACGGTCGAGGCCCCGCTGGAATGTGACCTCGTCGAGGTCGATTCGGATCGCCATGCCCTTGGCCACCGCGGCGTCGAAGTCAGTGAGCCAGCGAAGTCCGTCGTTTACCGCGAGCACGCCGTTTTCGCTTTTGAGCTGTTTGTCTTCCGGAAGCGAAGGGTCGGGACCGGCGTCGAGGGTCGGGGGAATGAGGTCCCCGAGCTCTTCGAACATCACCTCGTAGCCGTCACCGCTTTCGCGGAGACCTTGAATCACCAACCGCTCCGGGAGCGTGGTCGCCCGGGGCGCCGCATTCCACGATGAGGACGTTGTCTCGACGTCTGGTGGAGGCAAGGTGAAGCGCTCGACCTGGACACCCACGTTTTCTCGGGTAAACGGAGCGGGCGGTGCTTCGTCGAGGTTTTCCGGCTCGTCCGTCGCTTCGATGGTAGCGGCACCCTCTTCGCCGATCGCTGCCACGAGGGTCTCTCGGGCGGCGAGCCGCTCGCTTTGGTTTCGCCCCGCTCGCCACCGTGCGATCCAGTAGGCATCGGCGGCGGCCCGATGTTCGGGCGACGGGCCCGGACCGACGATCACCAGCACCGTGTCCTCAGGCCGAGCCTTGGTCGGCGGCTCTCCTTCTGGACGAACGCTCTCGAGAAGGTACGGTGCCCGACCCGAGCCATGGGCGAGGATGAGCTGCCGCCACGCAGAGCGCTGCTGATTGTCGAGCCCGCCGGCCCGGTACCAGTCCACCCAGAACCGTCGCACTGCCTCGAGTTCGGCTTCCGTGATGTAGGCCGTGTGGGTCTGGATCTGGCAATCGTCGGGGTAGGCGCGAATCCAAAGCTGGGGACCCGCGTCGGTCCGCTTGAACCGCGTTTCGAGCCGGAGCGGAAAGAGGACCACCGGAACGCGCTTGTTGAGCGATGCGACGAGGTTCCGCGGGTCACCGAGCTCGCGGATGGTCCGGGCAACTTCGACCTCGGACTGGACCGCCGTGTCGAGGGTTTGGTGCGCCTTCTGTTTTGACCGGACCTCCCGTTCGACGGCCTGCCGAGCTATCCGAAGTGCCCGCGCTTCCTGCTGAAGTCGCTTGAGTTCGCTCATGGCAACATCCGCCATGCGTGAATCGCGACCATCGCCGGGACCTGATACAGGATGTATGCGAGCTCGGCGGAGCTGGTGTTGGGGCCGAAGCTGGCTTGTTCGTCCTCGGGCTGTTTCACGTTGTCCTGATCTTTCTCTGCGTCGTACTCGAGAAGTGTGATCGACTTGTCGAGGGTGATTGTCTTGCCGCCTTCGGTGCCGACATCTCCCCAGTGGAGCGAGTTCCAGTTGACGCGACGCGTGCCCTCGGCGCCCGGAGGCGGCGGCTCGTCGAGGCCAAAGCGCGGTTCGCCGGGTCGCTCCTGGAGCACAAAGAACCACCCTGCGTTGTCCTCGGTGGCCGGTTCGTTGTCGTCGGCCCCTCGCGCCTCCTCGGCGGTGAGGTCGAAGCCGACAAAGAAGATATCGGGATGGACCCGCGCCTCGAAAAGCGGCATCCGAATCTTGTCCTTCGGCGGATTTTCCTGCTCGGAGGCATCGAGGTGCGAG
>JBCCZL010000295.1:0-11726 GCA_039187775.1 Myxococcota bacterium | reverse complement strand
CTCGGTGACCGATCGACGTGGCCTCGAGCGCAGCTTTCACACGATCCTCAATGAGCTCGAAAAATCCGAGATCGAAGACCTCGGCGTGTACTACGGCGAGCTCTTTCCCGCGTTCCTCAGTCCCGCCTTCGTGCTCATTCTCCTCGAGCTGCTCCTCGCCGCCTTCGTGTTCCGGAGGTGGCCGTGAAGGGCTCGCGGTTCTTTGTACTCCTGGGGATCTGCGGGGCCCTCGCCATCGCACTCCTGGGCCTCGCGTGGTGGCTTCAGGCGATCAGTGAGACCTACACCGAGGTCACAAACCGGATCAGTTGGCGCGAGGACGACTATCTCTGGGTCCTTTCCATTGTTCCCGCGTTCATGGCGGTTCTCTTTGCCGCCTGGGAGCTTCGCGAACAGAGCCGGCGGAAATTTGGAAACGAAGACACCGTCGCCTCGCTCATCGTCGGGCAGTCGGCCCGGCTTCGAGCGGTGCGAGGCTCGCTCCTCATCGTCGCGATCACCCTCCTCATCATTAGTCTGGCCGGCCCGCGCTACGGCAGCCGAACTCGCGTGCTTCGAAAGCGCGGCGTGGACGTGGTCATCGCGCTCGACTTTTCGAAGAGCATGCTCGCTCGGGACGTCAGCCCCGACCGCATCAACCGAGCGAAGCGTGAGCTGACCCGGTTCATTCGCGAGCTCGACGGAGACCGGGTGGGAGTCGTGGCGTTCGCCGGCGAGACGATGGAGTTTCCGATGACCATCGACTACTCGGCGGTCGAACTCTTCCTCCGAGACCTCGGCCCGTACGACATGCCGGTCGGAGGCACCGCGATCGGCCGGGCAATCATTTCGTCGAAGCGTCTCCTCGAGCGATCACGAACCCCGGCCGATGATGAAGAGCAAGCATCCACCGCGGACCAGGTGGTGGTTCTGTTTACCGATGGGGAAGACCACGAAGGCGATCCCCTCGAAGCCGCGCAAGAACTCGCCGACGCCAACATCCGTCTCTATGTGGTGGGGATCGGAAGCCGGTCCGGTGAACCGATCCCGACCTACGCCCCCGACGGAACCTGGACCGGATACCTCCGCGACGACGCGGGAGACCCGGTCACGACTTCGCTGAGCGCGGAGAGCGAGGGAATCCTCGAGCAGATGGCCGAGCGCACCGGCGGAAAGTACTTTCGAGCGCGTCGGGGAGACGTCGGCGTCGACCAGATTCGGGCCGAAATGCGCCGGATGAAGCAGGCCGAGCAGCGCTCCCGGCGAATCGAAATCCAGGAAGACCGCTACGCGCTGGTCCTCGCGCCCGCGTTCTTGCTCCTGGTGCTGGAAGGAATCTTGCCGGCAGCGTTCGTCGCCCATCGCCACCGGCGGCGCGCTCCGAAGCGCGTCCCCCGACCGGGTTCCCCCATCCGGGCAAAACATGCCAAGAAAGAAGAGGAATGACCCATCCTATGGATATGCTCCGCCTCGTTGGCCGTTCGCTCTCCACCCGTTCCGCGACCGCCCTCGCAGCGATTCCCTTCGCGGCGATTCCCTTCGCGGCGATCCCCTTCGCAGCCGTGGCGTTCGTGGTCGGTTCCGCGGGGGTAGCCCACGCCTGGGACCCTTTTATCTCTCCGAACCCGAACGTCGAGGATGGAAATCAGGCGCTTCAGGAGGGCGACCATCAAGGCGCCCTCGAGGCCTACGGTCGCGCGGCTCGCGAGCTTCCGGAGGAGCCAGGCATCGACCTGAACCGGGGCCTCGCGCTCCTCGCCGGGGGTCAGCACGCGGACGCACGGCAGGCGTTTCTTTCCGCCAGTGAACCCGGCGCCCCCGACGAGATCCGAGCGGACGCCTTCTACAACGCGGGCCTCTCGTTCTATCACGAGGGCGACCAGGCCGCGGCGGCCGAGGATCACCAGACCGCGCAGGGTCATTTTCGAGAGGCGGTGGAGTCGTTCCGTCGCGCCCTTCGATCCCGTCCCGGCTGGCAAGAAGCCGCGTGGAATCTCGAGCTCGCGCTTCGGCGTCTTCGAGAAGAAGAGCAGGCTCAAGAGGAACAAGAGCGGCAGGAGCAGGAAGAGCAAGAGCAGAACCAGGACCAACAGGGCGACGAGGACCAGGATAACAACCAGCAGGATCAAGGCTCCGACGGGGAAGACCAAGAGGACGGAGAAAACGGCGACGAAGAGCAACAGAACAGCGACCCGGAACAGGAGGCCGATTCTTCGGAGCAGGATCCGCAACCCAGCCAGGAAGGCGACGAAGGGAACGACGACCCGTCCGAGGATCCGGAGCCCCAGGGCAATGAGGACGATCCCAACCGAGACCAAAACGAATCGAGTCAAGACTCGCAAGAAGGCGGCGGGGGCGAACAACCGCAGGACCCGCCGGAGTCCGGCGGCCAGGAGATCCCGGACAACGTCGCTCGGGTGCTCGATGCCCTTCAAAACAGCGAGGAAAACCTCGAGCGCTACCGAGCCCGCGCGCGGGCCCGGCGCGAGAATCGGCGGCCCACCAAGGACTGGTAGCGTGCGCACGTCGCTTGTGATGAGCCAAGTTGTCCCGAGGAGCGGACCAATGCGGGTTTCACTCGGGCTGGCTCTTTTGGGGCTGTGCTTCATGGCCCACCGCGCACAGGCGCAACCCGGTCAGACCGGCGCAACCCTCCGCATGACCGCGGACCGGACGAGCCTCGGGCTCGGCGAGAGTCTTCGGCTGCAGATTCGGGCGGATGTCACCAACGCCGATGGCAATGGCCTTCGGCTTCCGAACCTCGACGCGTTTCGCATCGTTGAACAACGGGTCTCTCGCCCGATGCAGTTCAGCTTCGGCTTCGGCAGCCAGCGCCAGCTCATTCAGTCGAGCGTGGTCTACGACATGAGCCTGGAGCCGCTGAGCGAAGGAGCGCTCGAGATCGAGCCAGCCTCGATCACCGTGAGTGGGCAGACCTACCGATCCAACACGCTCACCATCCAAGTAGGCGCCGGGGTCCCCGGCCAGACGCCTCCGACGCCAACGTCCACCCTGGGCGTGCCACCCACCGGACCGCTGACCGGCGCCGAGTACGACGCCGATGGCTTCATCCGCACGGTCGTCGACAATCCCGCGCCTTACGTCGGACAGCAGGTCACGGTCACCGTGTTTCTCTACGTTCGAGGCCAGCTTCGCGGCCCACCGAGCGCCCTCCGCGAACCCGCGACCGACGGCTTTTGGGTCCACGATCTTCTCGCCCAGCGGCAGACCATTCCGGACACCACCCAGTCGATCAACGGCGTCACTTATCGCGTCTACGCGCTTCGTCACTTTGCCGCGTTTCCCCTCGAACCGGGGCCGCTTCAGATCGGTCCGATGTCGCTTTCGTTTCAGACCGGCTCGGGCTTGAACTTTTTTAACACGCGCCCAAGCCAGAGCTTTCGCCGCGACGGGATCCCGGTGCCCGTCGAAGCCAAGCCGCTTCCTGAGGCCGGAGCCCCCGGGGGCGACGTGCACGTCGGAAGCTATCAGCTCGACGTCACCGCGGAGCCCAGCCAGGTCGCCACGGGTGACGCGGTCACCCTACGCGCCGTGGCCACGGGTACCGGCAACCCCCGCGACCTCTCGCTGACCCTGCCTCCGCTGGATGGCCTCCGCATTCTCGAGCCTCAGATTCGAGACGAAGTCACGCTGCAGGGAGACGCGGTGGGCGGCTCTCGCACCTGGGAGTGGCTGGTCGTGCCGGAGCGAGAGGGCCGCTATCCCATTCCCTCCCTCGAGCTTCATACCTTTGACCCGCGAACCGAGACCTATCGGACGGTGCGGTCCGAACCGATCGAACTTCAGGCCGCGGGCAACGCGGTGGTTGCCGTCGACGACACCGCGCCCGCCGAAGGCCCAGGCGAAGCGCTCGCCGAAGACGAAGCTCCGACCTTCGGTCCGATCCGACGAGAGAGCGCCCTCGAGCGCGGCGCGGAACCCTTCGCGGGAAGCGCCGCGTTCTGGCTCCTCCTCGCGTTTCCGCCGGTCGCGTTTCTCGTCGCGCTGGCGCTCAGCGTCCTCCGGCGACGCCGCAGCCAGGCGCGCGAACGAGGCGCCCCGGATCGCCAGGTGCGCGACGCCAAGCGACGCCTCGGCGCGGCGAGCGGCCTTGCACAGACCGGCGATGCCACCGCGTTTTATGGAGAGATCGAGCTGGTGCTCCGCTCGGTCCTCGAGGCCCGCCTCGGTGCGCCCGTCGGCGGGTTCACGCACCGTGAGCTTCGCGACCATCTCAAGGAGCAGGGCATGGAAGAAGACCTCACCCGCCGGGTGGTCGACGAACTCGAGGGCACGGAGTTCGCCCGATTCAGCGCGAGCGGCGCGTCCCAGGCCGAAATGGAAGGCTGCACCGAGCGGGTGGGAGCGCTTCTGAAGCGGCTCGATCATTTCTCTCCGGCGGCGCAGGAATCATGAGCGCTCGCCGTCCAACGCGCGCCGTAGGCTTTGGGTTCGCCGCGCTCGCGTTCGCCGCCATCCTCCCCGGCCCGAGCCTCACGCTGGCCCAACCGTTGGACGAGCTCTTTGCGCGTGGCAACGCCGCGTTCGTCGAAGGCGATGACGACGGGGCAATCCAAAACTACGAGCTCCTGATCGAGGCGGGCGTCGAAGACCCCGATGTCTACTTCAATCTCGCCACGGCGCGGGGCCGCCGCGGCGACTACGGTCAGGCGGTTCGCTACTTCGAGAAGACCCTTCGACTCCGGCCCGGAGATGAGGAAGCCGCCCGCGGGCTCAGTCAGGCTCAGGGAGCGCTCGGCAAGCGGCGCGCCCAACGCGAAGGCGAAGCCACCGTGCAGACGGGAGCCCCGATCGGCGATGCGCTGGTCCGCCCCTTTTCCTCCGGCGTCTTGGCCATCCTGCTTCTTGGATCGAACCTTCTGTTTTTTGGGCTCCTCATCGCGATCCGGTTTACTCGGGGGACCGCTCGGATCGGTCTTGCGATCGCCGCGCCGCTCCTCGGCCTCCTCGCGCTCTCGAGCGGACTCGGCCTCACCATTCGAGCCGACGTCTTTCGCGAAGGCCAGCGTGCGGTGATCGTGGTGCGAAGCGCCGAGCTGCGAGAGGGGCCCGCGGAGTCCGCAGTGGCCCGAGGGCGCGCGTACGAAGGAGAAAACGCGCGAATCCTCGAAGCCGGTGACGGGTGGGTGTTCGTTCGCCTTTCCCCAAATCGGGAAGGCTGGATCCCCGAACGCGAGGCGGGAACGATCTAGCATCGGTCTGCGCGGGCGAACCGTCGCCCGCGGCTGTCCGCTGAAGACGGCCGGGAGAGCCCATTGACACCTTCTACGGTTGCGCCGACGATTCGGCATTCGCGAGGCCCGCACGAGGAACCGATGGCAGACAAGATCAAGGTAGAGACGATTCTCATCGCCGACGATGACCTCGAGATCCTGGCCCTCGTGCGCCGCTTTCTCAATAAGCTCGAGGTCGGTCAGATCCACGAAGCGAGCGACGGAGAGGAAGCCCTTCGCGCGGCCAAGGAACACACCCCCGATCTTGTGATCCTCGACGTGATGATGCCGGGGATGAGCGGGTGGGAGGTCTGTCGATCGATTCGGGAAGACGAATCCCTCGCCAAGACCGCGGTGATCATGCTCACCGGAATCGGCGAGCGCCTCAATGAGATGACGTCCCCGCTCTACGGCGCGGACGAGTATCTCGACAAGCCTTTCGAGTTTGGGGAGCTCGAAGCGAAGATCCGGCACGCTCTCGCGACGCGACGCGGCGAGTAGCGGGCGTCAGCGGATCTCCTGGATGTAGAACACCTGGCGCTCGATGTAGGCCACCACCTCGACGGGTTTGCCCGGCACGACCGCCGCCGCGAGTTCGGGATGGGCGAGCACCGCCGAGAAGCTGGCAAAGCGAAGCCCCTGACCGGCTCCAACGAGCGGACCGCGAACCCGCACCGTCGCTCGGTCGGGGCATCGCTGACGAAGTTCGGGCAGTGTCGTCGGGGTCGGGTTCGGCACGGGAGCCGGATCGATCGCCCGCGCCTCGAGCGAGGCATTGAAGTTCTCCTCGGGACCGTACGCCATCCCGTCGGCCAGCCACGTCCCGGTCACCGCAACGTGCGCGATTGTCGGCGGCCATCGAGGCATCGACCGGGGCGGGGTGAGCCAGACGATATCCAACAGCACCGACTGACGATCGTCGCGTCGCCAAAAACCGTGAACCGTGACCGAACGTTCATGGAACGCCTGCGCTTCGCGGCGAAGCTCCTCTTCGCTGACGGTGAGGCCGTCCGGATAGTCCGCCTGAACCGACGCCCGCACGCGGCGGATCTCTTTCCAAAGGATCGGAATCACCTGGTTGGCAGAGGGGCGGTCGAGGGGCATGCGCATCAACGGCCCGAGCTGAGCGCCCACCGGGTAGACCAGCAGATCCTCGGTTTCCTGTCGGTGCTCCATGCTCCCGATGGCGAGCAACGGGATGTGCTGAAACGAGCCCTGTCCCTGGACGATAAGAAACCGGTCGCGCACCGAGAGCGATCCTGTCTCCCGGGTGATGATCGCCTTTCGGTCTCCCACGGTGTTGATCGCGGTCTGCTGCGCATCGTCGTAGACCTCCGGCGCAGCCATGGGAACATCGATCGCCTCATCGCCGAAGTCGCCGCTCTCAACGCCGAGAAGCTCCATGAGTTCTTGGGAAGCGGTGACCTCGGAAGGCCGCGACGACTGGAGGGAGCTGGGCCCGCGAGAGGACGGGGTGGCCGTCGGAGCAGAAGAGCCTGGTCCAGAAGGGAAAGGCGCCGGTGGCACAGCGGCGGAGGGCGGCGCCGGACGCGAGGCCGCAGCGTGCAACGGCGGTGAGGGATGCGAGGGCGCGGCGGAAGAGGGCGCACCGGGAGAGGGCGCACCGGGAGAGGGCGCACCGGGAGAGGGTGTGGGAGGCAAGGGGAACGGCGATGCCGAATGGGACAACGGGCCGGAATGAGAAGGCGCGGCATTCGACGCGGCAGTACGTGCGGGCGGCGAGGGCAGTGCACTCCGCGCGGCGGAGAGCGCGGATCCCTCCGTGGGAGAACGAGGCGACGGTACCGGGAGCCCACCATCGCTCGCCTGACTGCTCCGGCGCATCAGGAGGGCCACGACCACGGCTCCCAGCCCAAACACGACAAGTGCGATCGCAACGAAAAGAATCAGCACGGACGAACCAGAATGCTCACAAACCAGAATGCTCAGGGGTTTCGTGCGGTAATGCGCGCTTGCGAGCCTGTGTTCGGCCCGGTCACTCCGAAGCGCGGGCCAGCGCGATCACATAAAAATGCCCACCCTGGGGATCGCTGACCACCGCAAAGCGCCCCGGTGGAATGTCCTGCGGCGGCACCGGGACCGTTCCCCCAAGGGTTTCAACTTCTGTCACGATTTGGTCGGCATCCGCGACCGCGAAATACGGAGTCCATGCCGGAGGTATTCCTTCAAACGCCTCGGTCATCGTCAGAATGTGTCCGTTGTCCCGGCCACGGTTTTTGATCCCGACGGCGGAGCTCGGTCCCGGCATCGGGCTGAACGTCCAGCCGAAGAGCTCTCCGTAGAATGACTTAGCCGCCTCGAGATCTCGGGTCTGAAGCTCGTTCCAGCACAGGGCGACGGGCTCGTTGACAATGCCCGCCCCCCGATGAGCTTTGCCTTGCCAGAGGGCCACCGTCGCTCCCGTGGGATCCGTCAGGTACGCCAGTCGACCGTTGCCCCCCGGAGTATCCATCGGGTCAAACATCACCTTCGCGCCAAGCGTCTTGGCTTTGTCGACGACCGAATCCGTGTCGCCGACGGCGACGTAGTTGTTCCACACGGGAGGCATTTGCCCGCGCATGGATGGTGGGATCTCTCCGATCCCCGCCACTTCGACGCCATCGATCTGGAAGAACCCATAACGTCCGGCGTGCCCGTCCGCGCTCGGCCCCTCCTGATGGGACCACCCAAAGAGCTTCTGGTAAAACTCCACCGCACCGTCGTAGTCGGGCGTGGACAGATCAACCCAGCAGAACGTCCCCTCCGAATACGTGTCCACTCGACTCATGCGCGCACCTCCGGGTCGCCGCGAGGGTACACCAACGCCCCAGCCACGTTCCGGTCCTTGACACGTCCGCGGCGAATTGCTAGACACTGTCACAGTGACAGTGTCTAGCCGCGTCGGATTCCCACTCGCCGAACGCGGGCAGAGGCCCCATTTGGATCTAAGCTCCTCGATCTACGGTTCCTGGGCGCTCCATCTCGTCAAGCCTCTGGCCAAACGCTCCACCTTCGGGAGGTACCATGCTTCGGTTGCTCGCAATTGTTCTCTTTTTTCTGGCCGCGTGCGGCGACGATGACGCTACGGACATCGCGGATGCGACCCCGGACCGAACGGTTGCGGACGCCGCCGCCGACGGCGCATCCGACGCTGACGCGGCCATCCCCGACGCGATGCCGCTGATGCGAGAGGCATGTGAACTCGTCCCCAATGGCTTCGGGCCACCCGGAACCGTCGACATCGAAGCGGAGGTCTTCGCTCAGGGTCTTGAGATCCCCTGGAGTATTGGGTTTCTTCCGAACGGCGAGCTTCTCGTAACCGAACGGAGTGGTGCGATCCTCCGGATCGAGGCCAACGGCGCGGTGGTAAGGCCAGCGGTCGCGACGATCCCAATCCGGGCGGACGGCGAGGGCGGGCTTCTCGGGCTCGCGCTTCATCCCGACTTCGCCACCAATCGGTTCTTCTATGTCTACTACACCGTCGATGGGCCCGGCGGCTCGTTTAACCAAGTGGAGCGATGGTCGCTCTCTGCCGATGGTTCGACCGCCACCGCGGACACGGTGGTCCTCGGCAACATCCCCGCAGGAAGGTTTCACAACGGAGGGCGCCTCCGCTTTGGTCCGGATGGGTTTCTCTACATCGGGACCGGCGACGCGGTCGATCCGGCAAGCGCCCAAGACGTGATGAGCCTTGCGGGGAAGATCCTGCGCGTCGCCGACGACGGCAGCATCCCCTCCGACAATCCGTTTCCCGGATCGGCGACCTGGATCTACGGCGTGCGAAACACTCAGGGCTTCGATTGGCTCGAGAGCGGCGCGATGGTCATGACCGACCACGGGCCGAGCGGCATTCCGGTGGAAAATGGCCGCGAAGATCACGACGAGATCAACCTGGTGTTCCCGGGAGACAACCTCGGCTGGCCGACGATTTACGCTTGCGAGACCATGGACGACCTGATCTCGCCATCGATGACCTGGGCGAACGCGATGCCACCCGGCGGAACCGCAGTGTATCGGGGCACGGAGATCCCCGAGTGGCAAGGCGACGTGTTCATCGGCGTCCTCGGCTTCGGCGCCGACATTGGCCACCTTCACCGGGTGCGGCTGAACGCCAACGCCGGCGTCGAGATCAGCGAAACCTACTTCCTCGGGGCCGGCGGATTCGGCCGACTTCGTGATGTCATCATGGGTCCCGACGGCGGACTCTATGTCACCTCGAGCAACTGCGACGGCCGCGGGGAGTGCGGCAGCGGCGACGTGATTCTCCGCATTGGCCGCCAGTGAGGCCGATTCTGCTGGCGGCGCCCCCGGGGGATGGAAGCTACGGCCGGAGCCGAGTCTCCGAGCCCGAACTCCTCGTCCTCGAAGGAGACCTCTGGAAGCGCCGGCATGCCCTGCCTCCGCCCGCTCGGCGAGCGTTTGCCGAAGCCTTCTATCTCCGCGACGAGGGCACCATCGCCCGGCTCCTCGCCAAGGGCCTGGATCCCGACGGGGTGGTGATCGATACCACCCTGCTCGAATGGGCCCTCCTCGATCGGCGGCCCAGGATGACTCGCCTCATCCTTGAAGCCGGCGCCACCGTCGATCCTCCCGGGCCGGTGAGCCCGCTCCACCTTGCGTCGACCCATGGTCCCGCGGAAGCAGTGCGGATCCTACTCGAGTTCGGCGCCAACGTGCACCGAACCGATCGGAACCGAGCCACCGCACTTCACCGCTCGGTGGTGGGCTTTGCGCCGCTCGCCTGCACCAAGCTGCTCCTCGAAGCCGGCGCCGACCCGAACGCGGTCGACGCCCACGGCGAAACGGTGCTCAATGCGGCCGCCGGCAAAGCCCGCACGACTCGCCTTCTCTTATCCTTCGGGGCAGCGCGGGAGGGACAGACCGCCAACGAGGCTCTTGCCTACTCGCGCGCGCGGCAGGACGAACTCGAAGTCGCGATCGCGGGAGCGGCCAATGTGCTCACCACGCTTGGGCAAATCCTCGAGAGCGACACTGTGATGGACCACGCCTCCCAGATGCTGCTGTCCCTGGTTCAGGAAACCGAAACGGAACTCGAACCCGACGATTCCACCAAACTCTCGGCGGCGTCGGAGCAGTGCAAACCTTCCGACGACGACGAATAGTTCTCGCTAGAGCTCTGCGGTGGCGGGCTCCTGCCGTTCGGCGGCGGCCGCACGAACCGCCCGGCGGTCGTTTCGACGCCCCTCTGCAAGCACCCGCGCCGGGGGAAGCTTGAGATCCCAGATGAGGCCAACCTTCTCGAGGGCCTTCAGCAGGTAAAACGTGACGTCGATTTCCCACCAGTAGAATCCGTTTCGGGCGGAGTTCATGTAGCGGTGATGGTTGTTGTGCCAGCCTTCACCCATCGCGAGGAGCGCGAGTCCCCAGTGGTTCCGGCTCTCGTCGCGCGTTTGAAATCGGCGTTTGCCAAACACGTGCGCGAGGGAGTTGATGAGGTAGGTCGTGTGCCAACACATCACCGTGCTGAGGAAGAAGCCAACGAACAGTCCGGGCCATCCGGCGATCAAAAAGCACGCCACGCCCAGCAGAATCGGCACAACGATCCAAAGACGGTCGAGCACCCGGAGCTCGGGGAACTTCTGCAAATCTTTCACCCGCTTCAGGTCGGGATTCGACATCTCCGCGTCGAAGAGCCAACCGACGTGCGAATGAAAAAACGAATGCTGAACCGGCGAATGCACGTCGCGCGGTTGGTCGGAATAGAGATGGTGCGCCCGGTGATGAGCCGCCCACCAAAGAACGCCCTTCTGCACCGAGCTTTGAGCCCAGACCGCAAGGAGGAACTGAAACCAGCGACTGGTTTTGTAGGTGCGGTGCGAAAAGTAGCGATGGTACCCGGCGGTGACGGCCAGGATTCGGCCCCAGTAGAGCACCAGGCACAGGACCACTGCCTGCCAGGTCACCCCGGACCAAAACGCCATGAGCACCGCCAGATGCGAAAGCACGTAGGGACCGGCAGTCCACCACATGTAGCGTCGCTTCTTCGGGGACTCTCCCGACACCGGCGAACGATTCTTCGTCGTCATCACGACCTCACCTTAGGTTCGGGCCCTTGGGGTGTCGGTCACCGTTCAGTCATCGTTCGGTCATGCGTCCAACGCCCCAAACCCAGACGAAACTGACAGCCAAATCGGGGTGTTACATCACGAACTTGTAGCCTCGGCCGCGGACCGAGAGAAAGTGTTTCGGGCGCTGCGGATCCTCCTCGAAATGGCGCCGAAGGCGAGAAATGAAGTTATCGACGGTCCGCGCGGTGGAGTAGTTGCTAAGTTTCCAGACCTTCTCGAGAAGCTCATCCCGCGTCAGCACGCGCTCTTGGTTCTCTACAAAGTAGCGGAGGAGGTCGAGTTCCAGCCGGGTCAGGCTGACCGACCGACCGGCGGCGCTTGCAAGGTGACGGTCAAAGTCGATCTCTGCCTCGCCAAAGCGAAATACTCCACTGGCGAGACCGCCTTCGGCCCCCGACCAGCGTTGGCGTCGGAGCATCGACCG
>JBCCZL010000294.1:0-11733 GCA_039187775.1 Myxococcota bacterium | reverse complement strand
GGTCGCGTTCTCTTCACCTTCGTCGCCGCGTACGCGGTGTTCTCATGGGGAACACCAGCGCAAGCACAAACCGATGTGGACGTGGATGTGGATGTGGATGTGGATGTGGACGTGGAAGTTCGTGCGCGAACCGCAGTGTCCGGTGACGCGAACCCACCCCATGCGCCCAGCGCGCCGGTTCACTTTGGCGCTCGGCTCAGCGCCGGGGTCCACATGATCGGCGACGAATACCTCGGAGGCCTGGGAGTCGAGCTCGGACTTGACCTCGGAAGCGCTCCCTACCGCGCGGGACCGTTCATCGGATTCGCGGCCGATCCTTCGATCTTCGACTCGCGCAGCGAGGCCACGCTCGGGGTCGAGTTCCAGCGGGCGTTCTCGATGATGCCCGGGTTCCGAGCGACCGCGGATCTCGGTGGCGGGGTCGCGCTGGTGCAGTTCTCCCGAGACGACGGGAGTCTATTCTCTGACGAGCAAATCGAGGGGTCGGAGCAACGCGCGTTCGTGCGAGTCGGCGTCGGGATGGAAGTCGGTGCCTTTGACGGCATCGCGTTTCAGATTGGCCTCCGTGGGCTTCTGAGATATCGGATCGGCGGCGAGGCGCCTGACCCGGAGGCCCCAAACCTCACCGGCGGGATTCAGCTCCACACCGGCCTTCACGCCGCGTTTTGAGGCTTCCGGGTTTCGCGCGCGCCGCGCGAAGCACTTGGTGACCGAGCGTTTGCAACGCGAGAGGAAGTCCAGGGGCCGGCCCTCAATTCCGGCCGATGGGCCGGGTTTCGCGCTCCGATGGGGGCCCCGGGTCGGGACCAAGGGAAAATTAGTACTGATGTGGTACAAATCGGGCCCATGACCACCGCCTCCCAAGAAGCCCCTCGTGGGGCCGCGGAGCCCGAGGAGGCCGGAAGCGACGACGGCGAAGCCTCGGTGAATGAACCGGAGTCGAAGGCGTCGAACTCTTCGAACAAAAAAGGCGCCGGAAACGACAAAGAATTGGTCGAGCGGGTCCAAGCGGGGGACTCCGCGGCGTTTCGGGAGTTATTCGAGAAGTATCACCGTCGTGCGTACGCCGTTGCATTTGGAGTCGTCAAGAACAAGCAGGATGCCCTGGACATCGTCCAGGACGGCTTCATCAAGGTCCACCGACACATCGGGAAATTTCAAGGAAGCTCAAGCTTCTACACCTGGCTCTATCGCATCATCATGAACCTCTCCATCGACCACGTTCGGCGCCGCAAAGGCAAGGATCTCGACTACGACGACCGCGTCGGCCGCGATTCGGTGGATGTGGCCGGGGATGGAACCCTCCTTCCCACCATCCTCGACGCGAATCCCCGCAAGACGGTGCTTCGCAAGGAGCTGAGCGAGGCGATCCAGAAGGCCCTCGATGAGCTCCCGGAATACCACCGGGCGGTGATCATGCTCCGCGAAGTCGAGGGGATGAGCTACGAGGACATGAGCAAGATTCTCAAGGTGCCGAAGGGCACGATCATGAGCCGTCTCTTTCACGCCCGGCGGAAGATGCAGTCCACGCTGGGTGAGTATCTCCACGGCGATCTGACGATCGAGGAATGAAGTCATGAGCCTGCACCTAGAAGACGACAAGCTGCAGCGCTACTTCGATGGGGACCTGAGCCCCGCGGAGGCCGAGGACGTGAAGGCGGCGATCGCCGGCTCCGAAGACGAGCAGCGGCGCCTCGAGGCGCTCGACGTGCTGAACCAGCATCTGTCGCTGGCGGCCGACGCCATGGCGGCCGACCTGGATTCGGACGCTCTGTTCGGGCGGATCGAAGCCGGCCTGGCCGACGCGGAGGAGGACCCCACCGGGATCGAGGACCTTCTCACGTCGGTGGACGACCGCGCAGCCGATGAGACGCCGGAGAAGGCCGCCGCGGAGCGCCCAAAGTTCGAGGTGATCTCCGGAGGAGCTCCGGCGGAACGCAGCACTCCGGCGCGCCCCGAAGGATGGAAGATCTGGATCCCGGTAGCCGGGGGACTCGCGGCGGCGGCGGTGGTTCTTTTCGCGATCCTCTCCGGTCCCGAGCCGAGTGACGAGATGGCGACCAACACCTCGCCAAACCCAACCGCGGTCACGGTCGAGGAGTCCGGGATGACGATCGTCGAAGCGCCCCAGGGGTCGGAAGTCGTCGAAGTCGACTTCGGCGACAACGCAGGGACGGTATTCGAGGTCGAGGGCGAGGCGGGAGAGCCGATCGCCGTCGTGTGGATCAGTGACGACCACTTGCAGGAGGAGACGCTATGAGCGCTCGCATCGCAGGAATCCTCGCCGCGCTGGGACTCTTCTTCGTGCCGGGGTTGGCCGCGGCCCAGAACTCGGTCGCGGGTGAAGTCATGGTCGTGCTCGCCAAAGAAGATGCGGGAACGATCGATCCGACCCTTCGGAACATGCCGGCGCTTCGCCGACCCCCGTTCGACTCGTTTCGGTCGATGCAGGTGCTTTCGCGGCCACGCGTCCAACTCCGCGTGAACACGCCGGCGACGGTAAACCTCCCCAATGGTCGCCGCGTGCAGATCGTGCTCCAGCAGGTCATGCCCAACGGACGCTATCGCGTGCGGGTGTCGATCAACCGGCCCGAGCAAAACGACTACCTGCCGTTGCTCCAGGTGGTCGCCTCGCCGGGCGACCCGTTTTTCGTCGCCGGGCAAAGCCATCAGGGAGGCACCTTGGTGATCGGCGTGCGGGTCGGCACTCGCCCCGCGGGCGCCACCGGCATGATGAACAAGCCCGGCGGCACCGAGCCACGGTTTGGCCGGCACGCGGTCGGCTGGAACCGAGCGTTCGCGCGGCGGCGCTGACCCCACCCTCTCCCCCTCCCTTGGCAGCCCCAGGTCTTGGGCTCAAGGCGGGGACGAGCGACGGCGCCAGATCGAAGACGCGACTCGACCCCACCGAACGACGTCGGAGGCCAGCTCCGCAGCGGGAGGGAGCGAACGGGGTAAGTGGTCCGCGCGCGAGACTCGACCTCACTCGTGGGTGGTTGCCTCGCGGGACATCAGGTCCAAACTCAGCGCCGCGGTCCACGTGAAGTCTTCGCCTCCCAGACCGTCGCCGGTGCGTGCATCAAAGTACTCATAGAAACCGCCGTGGCGAACCAGACGCAGCGTCGCATCGATCAGGTCCTGGCCTATCACGTTGGCGAAAAGCCAGTTGGTGCTGATCCATGTCGGCCCCCGCCAGTAGCGACGCGCTTCAAACCGCGAGTCGAGCGGCGAGGTCGAAGGATACGGGTGCTTCGCCCGGAAGCGTTCCTGGAGCCCGCGCTGTAGCGAAGCGTCGATCTGAGGGTCCATGCGAAGAAAGACCGGCGCATAGGCCCCGATCACGTCGGAGCACTGATCCTCTCGTGCATTCGCATCGTGATAGACAAAACGCCCGAGCGGCTCGCGCCAAAGGTGCTGCATCAATCCCGCTCGCAGCGTCGTCGCCCGCTCCGATGCCTCGCTCGCCAAGCCTACTTCGGCGGCAAGCCAGGCCAGGTCCCGTTCGGCTCGGATCAGCACCGCCGTGATCATCGGGTCGTACACCGCAAATGGACCTTGACCGAAATCGTCCGCCGCGATCGCTTTCACAATGCACGCGTACCGCACGTACTGGTCATCCGTAGGTCGTTGGCCAACGTCGCCGACCACTTTCGTGTCTCGTCGCTCGAAGCTCGGTGGGTCGCTGACATCGACCCGAGACATCGGGTCGTCCCACGCGGGGCAGTTATCGAGACCGCTCTCCCAGGGGTGGGCGACCGCGATGGCGTTCCACTTCAGCGGGTCGCGGCTCTCACGAAACCAGCGATGCGAAGCCTCGATCTTTGGGAGGAGCTCCGGGACGCGGGAGGCATCACCGGTGATGTCCACGATTCGCCGGACCGCGGTGGCCCACACCGGCGGCTGGCTGATGCTCGTCGTCCACTCGGTTTCCCAGAAGTCCGGCCCCGGAAAGTATTCGGCGTGTCGGTCGTGGAACAGGATGTGGGGCACGCGCCCGTCATCCCACTGGCCTTGAAACAGCGTTTCGATCTCCACCCACGCTCGGTTGGGGTCGATATGAGCCCAGCCGATGGCCGCGAAGGCGCTGTCCCAGGCCCACTGATGCGGATAGAGCCGAGGCGACGGAACGGTATACGAACCGCGGTCGTTGGCGCGCAGAATGCGCTCACACGAAGAACGAAAGGAGCTCACGGCTGTACCGGGCGGTGAGAAAGATGACAACGAAGTAGGCGATTAGAAGCGAATAGGTGGGGATCCATTTCTTTTCTCTCGCTGGGATCTCTGCAATCCGTAACGTGGTGTGGCGAAGCTGTTTGGGGTTGGGGGGAGCCATCGCGCGACTCGCAACGATGGTAACGAGTCCACCGGCCACCAAGCCACTGACGTTCCACCACATCCAGTAGAGCGCGGTATCGAACCATAACCAAAGAATCACGTTGAGACCGACTCCGGCAACCACGCCCGCAATGACCGCCGGACCTCGCGACCGTCGGTCGAGAATACCGACAAGAAACGCCGCGAGGATGGGCCCATAAAAGAACGCCCCAAGCTTGTTGATTCCCTCGACGACGGTATCGCTGATCCCGCCCACAAAAAACGCGAATCCCGTCATCACGACGCCCCACACAACCGTGGTGATCTTTCCGTAGCGGAGCATTCGTTCCGCCCGTCCTTCCGCGGGACCCGCGGCGTAAGGCTCCACGAAGTCTCGCATCGTCGCGGCGGAGAGCGAGTTGAGGGCCGAATCGAGGCTGCTCATGGCAGCGGAGAGAATCGCGGCGAAGATCAGCCCGGTGAGACCCGCAGGAAGTCGCTCGAGTACGAACACCGGCACAAGATAGTCGAGGTGATCCGGAGGGACCGCGGCCTGAAGCTCGGGGGACGCGTGATACGCGCCGCCGATCGCTAACCCGAGAAACATGTACAGAATCGTGAGCGGGAATCGGGCGAGCCCGTTGAACACGAGGGAGCGCTTGGTGTCTCGCGTGGTCGGTGCGGAGAGCTCTCGCTGGGCCTGGCTCTGGTCGACACCGTAGTAGCTGATGTACAGCACCAAACCTCCCACGAGAAAGCCCCACACCGGCGCGCCCGATTCATCACCAAACCCGTGGCCAGGATCGATCCCGGTGAGGCGTTCCGGGTCGAACCCTTCCACGAGCTCGCCGAACGTCGACTCGCCGACCGCATAGACGATACAGGCCACGAGCCCACCGAGAAGAACGATCATCTGAATCACATCGGACCAGACCACCGCCGCCATACCCCCAAGCGTGTCGTACACGACGGTCACCGCTCCGATAAGCAGGATGCACGCCCAGACGGGGAGGCCAATACAGACGTTCACGACCACCGCGCTCGCGTAGACACCCACCCCCGTCGCAAGCCCCCGACTGATCAGGAACACCGCGCTCATAGTGAGGCGAGTGGGGCGGTCGAAGCGCATCTCGAGATACTCGTAGACGCTTACGAGCTTCAGATCGCGAAAGAACGGGATGAGAAAGATCATCACCACGATCATCGCGAGGGGAACCGCCAGCTCATACTGAAGCCAGGTCAGCCCTCCACCTTCTTTGAGCGCGACGAACGCAGGAATGCCGATGAAGCTGTTGGCCGACGACTGTGTCGCCATGGTCGATATCGCGACCGCCCACCACGGCAGATTGCGCCCCCCGACGTAGTAGTCATCGGCGGTGGACTGGCCCCGGGAGAGCCAGACCGACAACCCGACCATCGCGGCGAGGTAGGTCCCCAACACCACCCAGTCAAGGAACTGCATCTCACTGGATACTTCACCTCCACCGGCTCGTCTACGTCTCGATGGCGCGCGGCGGCGGTGCGGCGCGAATCGTCCAGAGGCATACGATAGTGTTCGACCGGATCCGACCTTGGATCTCTGATCCGGTCCTGATGTCAGACCACGACATCCTTTGGGTCGACGGCGAACTCGGGTGGTAGCCCCTCGCTCAGCGCGGCGCAGACCTCAGCCACCTCGATGTCGGTCGCGCGGCTTGGGGAGCCGGAGTCAAACGGGGGCTGAGGGTCGTATTCGATCGCTAGCTGAATCGTTCGGGCTCGGGGTTCGCCGGCGATCTCCGCAGCAAGGGCAATTCCGAGGTCGATGCCGGAGGATACGCCGCCCACCGAGATCCGGTTCCGGTCCTTGACGATCCGGGCGTTGACGGTCTCGACTCCGAACTTCTGAAGGTGATGCCGAAACGCCCAGTGACAGGTCGCCTTGTACCCCTCGAGCAAACCCGCCGCGGCGAGAAAGAAGGCACCCGTGCAAACCGACGTGACCCACGACGCCGCTTCGCCGTGGCGCTTGAGGAACGCCTGCACCTCTGGGTCAAACACGTGCGGTGCCTGCCCCATGCCGCCCGGCACGCAGATAACATCGAGAGCGGGGCAGTCTTCGAACGTGACACTCGGAACCAACGCATGGCCGCGATCCGTCTTGATCGGGTCCTTGGACTTCCAGGCCAGGTGGACGGTGCTGCCGGGAATGAGCGCAAGAGGCTCCAGCGCGCCCGCCATGTCGAGAAGAGTCATTCCGGGAAAGACGAGAAATCCAACGTTCATGAGTCACTCCTTTTGGTTCGGAAGAAACCTGGACCAATGCCCGACTGGCGGAAATGACAAAAAGTGACAGTATTCTGCCATGGCCCGATTCACCCGGGTGTTCTTCGCGCTCTTTCCGGATTTCGAGCTCTTGGACCTGAGTGGTCCAGCGTCGGTCTTCAGCACGGCAACCCGCCTTGGTGGACGTTACGAGACGATTCCAATCACGCCGACCGGCGGATCGGTACCCAGTGCGTATGGGTTTGCGGTGGAGAGCCGAGCGTCGCGTACGTTTACGTTCCGTCGCCGCGATCTTCTGTTGGTGGTCGGTGGCGAACGGCGACCCCTCGCCGCTGCCGGACAACCCGCCTACCTGGAGTGGCTGCGCCAGGTAGCGAAAAAGTGTGGCCGCTTCGGGTCGGTATGCAGCGGCGCCTACCTGCTTGCCGGGGCGGGGTTAGTGAACGGGCGGACCATATCGACCCACTGGGATGCCTGCAGCTACCTGCACGATCAGTTCCCCGACGTGACAGTGGACCCAGAGAGCATCTACACCAAGGACGGCGCGGTCTGGACGTCCGCCGGAGTCACGACCGGAATCGACATGGCGCTGGCGATCGTCGAGGAAGACCATGGCGCGGGACTCAGCGCGGATGTCGCCAAGCGTCTCGTCGTGTTCGCGCGACGGCAGGGCAACCAGCGCCAGTTCAGCTCGTTTCTCGAAGCACAAACCCGCGCCGCGTCTCGCGAGGTTCAGGCGGCGGTGGATTGGATGGTGAGCCGTCCTTCCGAAGACACGAGCGTCAGCGATCTTGCCAAGGTTGCCGGCATGGCGGAGCGGACGTTCTACCGAAGTTTCAAGAGTGCGATGGGAGTCTCGCCGGCCAAGTTCCTCGAACGCCTGCGTCTCGATCTTGCGAAGGACCTTCTCGAAGCGGGCGTGGTCACGAAGGAGGTCGCGGACCGGGTGGGGTTCCGATCATACTCAGGATTTCGCGCTGCGTTTCTTCGAACCTTCGGCCTGTCCCCGAGCGCCCACCAGCGCCTCCATGCGCGAACCGGCTCTTCGGGGCAGTTTGCTCCCTGAGCCGGATGGCGCCCGGCGCCGTTCACTTAGACGACGATCGTCCACCGCGCGTCGAGCGATGCACCAATTTGTGCACGCGACTTGCACGAACGCTTCGGCGGCGCTTGACTACGCCTCTGAGACTCACGCCGTCAAGCTTGGAGGGCTTGACCGCAAACAAGAGCCGTCAGCCGTCAAGCCCAAAAGGCTTGGCCCAGACAAGGAGCACCGATGACAAAGTCGTCTCCAGCTCAGTTGTGTGTTTCGTTCGGCCGGTGCCGGACGACGCGAGGGCGGTTGTGAAGGGTTCAGAGACGAGCGAGCGCGTAGACCGAATTGGTGCGGTTGCGAGCAGTATGTGTGCCGTACATTGCGCGCTCGTAGCGATGGTGCCCGCTGTGTTTGGTGCACTCGGGCTTGGGTTTCTTCTGGGCCAGGGCGCGGAGTGGGTGTTCACGCTCATCGCGATCGCGTTTGCCGCCGGAGCAACGGTGATCGGCTGGCGGCGGCATCGCTCGCGCAAGGTGGTGGCATTATTAGCTATTGGAATCGTTGGACTTTTAGCATCTCGAGGACTCGAAATGGGCTCTTCGCACGAGGGCCATCACGCGCATGACGCCCACCACGGCGAACACGCCGAAGCGCATGGTGGCCACGCCGATCGTGACCACGCAGAAGCGCATGATGATGCTGCCGGTTCGGCGCCGGCCCACAACGATATCGTGCATAGCGCGGGCGCGGGGCTGGGGATCCTTTCGGGGCTTCTGTTGCTCGTGGGGCACATTTGGAATCTTCGTGAAGCTCGCCGCTGCCGGCGGACGACCGCGTGAACGCCGCCGAACTCACGGTACAACGTCGGTTCGCCACCGAACCCCACGAACATCCCCGGGCCATGGTCGCAGAATCTTTCATCTCTCCGGCTGTAAGAAATCCCCGGCCTGCTCCGTCTCTAGGAGTAGGACTGCCCATTCGGCACACGGAAGGAGAGATTCATGGCCCAAACCTGCGAATGCCCGTGCACTCAGTGCCCCAGCCCTTGCGCTTGTGAATGCGTAACCCCAAGTTCGGGACGCTGCTGCTGTGGCGAGGAATGCACCTGCGGGTCCGACTGCCCCTGCGAAGTAGAGTGCGCCTGCCCCAGCGCCAAAGAGTGAGCTAACCTGAAAAAAATGCAGTCAAACGACGCAAAGGTGGACTGGGTTGCCAGCGAACTCAGGAAACACGCCGCTCGACTTCGCAGATTCGTAAGCGCCCGCGTGCCCGCCACCGACGTCGAGGACGTACTGCAGGCGGCGGCGCTGCGTGCCGTCGAACGCTCGGCCTCGCTGGAGGACCCCCAACGCGTAGTGCCCTGGCTGTATCGTCTGCACCGGAATGTCGTCGTCGATGCGCTGCGCAAACGCCAGTCCAACGAACGCCTGGTGGCCCCGGGAGCTCCACTGCCAGAGATACCCACCAGCGAATCCGACCGGATGTGCGGGTGCAGCCTCACTCAGGCGCGACGCATCAAACCCGCTTACGCAGCGATGCTCGCCCTGGTCGATGAGGGAGACGCCACCTTGGCCGAGGCTGCCGACACGCTCGGCATCTCGACCACCAACGCAGCGGTCCGCCTTCACAGAGCAAGAAAGGCACTTCGACGAGCGATGCTCGAGCACTGCGGCGTGCAGACTCTCCGCGACTGCATCGAATGCCGCTGTGTCACCGACGGCTGCTGCGCGGCCTGACTCCTCCGACAACGCTGTGACCTCGCCTCGGGGGCGCAGCAAAGTCCTGCACAACGACGACTCGGCGGCGCATCGCGGCTCACCGAAAGCACCCTCAGCCGCTGACCCGGACCGACTCATGCGCCGCGCTTCGGTGAACCGACGTCCGCTCGGCGCCCATTGCCCCCGACCGATAAGCTCAGGAAGAGGCGCTACTCGGCTCGCACGGTCGCGTCGAAGCGGTTGCTGTCGTTCCCCTCTGCGTCGCGGAGCCAGATGGTGACGAGGTAGGCACCGGGGGCCGGAGCCGCAACGCTGAGCTGAACCGAGACCTGTCCGGAGGTGAGGCCGGAAGCGCCGGTTACCCGAACGCTCGTGGTGGTGGCTCCAGTGCCGTCCTCCATCTGAAAGGTGACCCACGCTTCGAGCACATCGCCGTCGGGGTCTTCAAACTGGACCTGCGCGGCAAGGGAGGTCGCCGCACCGACCGTCACCTGCTCGGGAGTGAGCGTGAGCGACCGAATGGTCGGACGCGATCCAGAGGTCTCGCCACAGCCGAGCGCAAGAAAAGTGAGCGGCAGAATGAGGTGGATGTTTCGCATGCGGGGAGGCTTGCCATTCCCTCCGGCCCGTCCCCACTCAATCGCTCTCAATTCTATCCGGGCGAACGGACTCTTTCCTCGAACACTCTCTTCGAACTTCGAATTGTCTCTTCGGACTCTACTCCTTGAACGAAGGACCTCCGGGTTAACGCCAGTCCCGTCCAAACCGCGTTTTCGTCGAATCAATCTGACGCTTGAAGGTCTTCCGGTCGAGCAAGGGAAACGTCCGAGGCTAGCCAGTAGCCCGTCTCATCGCGCGCCAAGAGGTCGCCCAAGGCGCGCTTTCGCACCGAGGAGATGGCCACTTGGAGCCGATGCCGTGCCGCGCTCTCGAGGAGCTTTTCGCCGGGCCACACGGCAGCGATGAGCTCGTCGGGAGAAGCCACCCTTCGGTCCGCCCACGCCTCCACGAGCGCCCACAGCAGACCGGCGAGGTTCGAATGACGAGAGAAATCGAAGTCCCCCATCGGTCCCCGCCCGCTCTGTCCACCGGGACGGATCTGCAGCTCCACCGACGCCGGGAGCTCGAGCGCCGCTTCAAACGCGCGTTCGGCCATCCGCTTGGCCAAGCGGGCGTCGTCGGAACGTTCGTCCGCCACGCGCAATCGACCATACGCCCCGATGAGTTTGCGTTGTCGCTCCGTCGATGACGTCGCGGCGTTTGCCCGGGCGACGTCGAACACGACCTGAAGGATACGAAGCCCATCGGCGCGAGCCGAGTCGCCCGTCGCCGTCAAGGTCGCAAGGGCGCGGCGAAACTCGACCTCGCGCCGTTCGCAGTTCCGCTCGGTCACATCGACTACCGTGCGAAGCGCGGCAAACTGAGATTCGAATCGAGACACGCCAAGCTCCCGACAAGTCCGCACCGCCTCTGCGTACACTTCCCGAGCCCGTCGCGACTTTCCAAGGTGAGCGAGCGTCCAGGCGCGATAGCCGACAAAGGTCGCCGCCACGCTCCGACTCCCCGCCCGGTTTGCGAGCTCGATCGCGGTCTCAAACCAGCGATGAGCCGATGCATAGTGCTCGAGGTCGAACTCCACGTTTCCAAGAAGCCCGGCGACCACCGCCCCTTCGATCGACCCGTCGTAGGTGAGAGCGATATCGAACGCGCGTTCGTAGAGAAGCTGTGCCTGCCGGCGCCGGCCGTCAGCGAGCGCAACCGCCGCTTCCGACGCGGCAGCCAGCGAATCCACCCACGGCCATCGGCCTTGGTGTTTCGCGTAGGCGCGCCGAGCGTGGTCGAGACGCTCGCTCGCCTGGCCTTCGTTGGCGATCAGCGTCAGTCGAACGAGATGAAAGCGGGCCATCACTGAGATCTGCTCGCTCTCCGACGACTCGGCGAGGGCGGTCAGCCGATCCCGCGCTTCGCCTATTCGACCCGCCTCGAACGCCGCCTGGGCGAGAAAGAGGAGAAGGCGTGCACGGTCGGAGCCCTCCGCCCGTGCCTCCGCGGTGGCCAGCGCTTCGACAATTGGCGTCGCCGCGCCCTCCAGGTCGATCAGGCGTCCAAGCGCGAGGGCGGCCTCGACGCTCACCAATTCGAGGAGCGCATCCCGGTGTTTGGCGACGGCTTGGAGGCTTTCATTGTCCTGTGCGAACGCCCAACCGCGCACCGCCTCGGCATTCGGCAACGAGGTCGTTTTCTGTCGACGAGGTTTTCGCACGGCCACGACCGGCAGAGCTTACAAGAGCAATGCCAACCCGGAGCGGATCCTTCGCATACGCTCAGCATCGTCGCCCACTCGAGTCAGAGGGGCGTTCTGATAGACTCGACCGTCGACCCGCGGGGTCTCGTCCGCGG
>JBCCZL010000293.1:0-11788 GCA_039187775.1 Myxococcota bacterium | reverse complement strand
TGCGGGCTGAGCTCGAGGCAATCCCGTCGACGGAGTGGGAAACCGCCGCCGATCTGGCGGAGGCGCTTCGGGGAGACGCGCCGCCCGAGGAGCTCTTGCACCGTGCCCTCGCCCTCCTCGCACGCGAGCGGGGGCTCGATCTCACAGCCGAGCCTGACGAGGCACCACCCGCCTGGGCCCCTCAGCCGCGCGCGGCCAAGCCCCGGAGGGAAGAATCGAGGAAGCGGAACGGCGGAGGTGCGAACTGGGCGAAGCTGTTCTTCGGTACGGGCAAGGGTCGTGGCGTTCGTGCTGGGGACGTGGTGGGCGCCCTCACGAACGAACTCGGAGTCACCGCGGCGGACATCGGGCGGATCGCGATCTTCGATCACAAGACCTTTGTGGACGTGAGCCCTGAACTCGCCGAACGGATCCTTCGAGAGCATCCGACGCTCGCGATTCGAGGGTTCGATACGCCGATCTCCCGCGCTCGACCGACCAAGCGCATTCCCTCGAAGCGGCCGCGGGGTCCAGAGCGTCGCCCGACTGGAAAAGGGAGCCACGGCACCCGTCCGCCGAAGCGCTGGGCTCGGAAGAAAAAGCGTCCTCAGTAGAGCGCGGTGTCCCGGGAGCTTGCCCCGGTTCGCTCCTCCCAGTATCGACCGCGTCACTGAACGGTGTTCAGTTGGTGTACCTCCCGGGGCGAGACGTGTAGATTTCGCGAGTGCTTGTCCGGAGTTTCGGCCTTTTGGCCTTCGTCGTGGTGTTGTGTTCTCCCCCTCCGGCCGCCGCGAGCCCCCCGGACCTGTTTGGCTTTGGGGGCCGAAGTCCGGCCCTTGGAATGACGGGAGTGTCCTACAGCGAAGGGTACGAGGCGAGCTACCTCAACCCGGCGGGGCTCGCCCGGTCACGCAACCGCTCGCTCTCGATCGGGCTCCACGCCCACGCGTACCGGCTCACCGTGGATGACGAACGGTTTCCCATCAATCCGTCGACGGGAATGAGCATCGGGTTCGCGCTTCCGATTCCATTCGGAGGACCACTCGAGGACCGGCTCGTCTTGGGTGGCGCGTTCTTTACGCCCACCGGCAACCTCCTGGAGGGTGCGGTGTTCTACCCCGAGCGGTCGCAGTTCCCCGTGCTCGACCGCGCTCAGGTGGCGGCGGTATCGATCGGCCTCGGCGTGGATCTTCGGGGGCTCCTCGATGGATTGCGACTCGGGGTTGGAGTAGCGGTGATCGCCGACTTGGTCGGGGACCTCACGGTGTTCATCGACGAGACGGTTGCGTTCAGCTCTCAGGTCGAGACGCAGCTCCTCGCGAGCTATGCCCCGGTCGTCGGAGTCTCATGGGACCATCGCGATCTCTTCGGAGTTGGCCTCGTCTACCGGAGCGAACTCGCGGCCCAAATGTCGCTCAATATCGAATCGCGAGACCTTCCGGTAGTCGTTCCGACGCTCCGGGTCGGGGGACTCGTGCAGTACGATCCGCACCAGATTTCCTTTGAGGGGTTCTACCGAATCATCCCTGAGCTGATGGTCACTGCGCAGCTATCGGCTCGGCTGTGGTCGGGGTATGAGGGGCCCCAGCAGCGCACCACCGATAGCTCGACCCTCGCGCCTGACCCGGAGTTCTCGAACGTCTTCGTGCCTCGATTCGGGGTCGAGGGGCGATTTCACAGCGACCGAGATCGGCTCACCCTGCTGCTTCGTGGCGGCTACGCCTTCGAACCGTCGCCCGCGCCGCCCGCCCGGATCGCGGAACGCCGACCGGTCAATCCGGCCGAGGTGACGGAGCCGGTCCCTCTTCGTTATCTCGACAACGATCGCCACGTGCTCACCGCCGGCGCGGGAGTGGAGGTCGGGTTTGGCGACGACGAACGGGTGCAGCTCGATGTGTACGGGCAGCTCCATCTTCTCGCGTCGCGAACCCACGACATCCCCGACGAAGGAGGCAGCCAAAACCTCGAGAGTTCCGGGGCGATATGGGGCGGCGGGTTTACGGCCACGGTGGAGTTCTGAGATGACGAGAACAAACACCATCGCCACCCTTTCGCTCGTTTGGGGTTTCGCGCTTGGCGCGCCGGACCCGGCCGCGGCCCAGGTCTTCGACACGTTTGGCTTCGATGCGCGAAGCTCGTCGTTGGCGGGCGCGGTCACTGGAAGCGTCGAGGGCGCGCCCTCGAACTATTACAACCCCGCGGGCCTCGTTCGAAGCGAGCGGACCCACATTCAGGTGGGGGTGGTCCAGGCGTTTCCCGACTTCAGCATCAATGGGGCGGACGCCGGGGTTGACGAGATCGGTGGACTGACCCTCGGCCTCGCGGTGCCGGGCGAAATCTCCGGATTTCGCTTTGCGTTTGGCCTGGGCGTGCATCTCCCGCACGGTCGCCTTTCCCGTTCCCGGTCGTTGCCTCGAACCCAGCCGCGGTTCGAGTTTTACGACAATCGACCGCACCGCACCTTTCTCGGGGCGCACGTCGCGATTCGCCCCTTCGACTGGCTGCTCATCGGCGGGGGCATCGCGTTTCAAGCGGTCAGCGAAAACGCCCTCGACCTCCGGGGCGGCCTCGACTTCTTCAGCCCCGATTCCGATACGCGCCTCGAACACGAGTTCCGCGCGACGCTGACCACGATTCGGTATCCGCAGGTGGGCATTCAAGTCATCCCCCACGAAATGGTCTCGGTGGGGCTTGTCTATCGTCACGAGTACGCGTTGGGGAACGACCTGACCGCGGGCATCGATGCGGGGCTGACCGGGGTTGGCGACCCGATTCCGATCTTCCTCGATCTTCAGACGATCTCCACGAACGTATTCGTTCCGCGGCAGCTCTCCCTCGGGGTCACGATAGAGCCCATCCCGCGGCTTCGCATTCACGCGGAAGTGACGTGGCTCGACTGGTCCAACTACCGAAGCGCGATCGGTCGCTCGGATGTCGAGCTCGCCATCGAGGTGCCTCCCGCGCTCGAGGAGACGATCAACGTGCCGGATGAGATCACGAGCACGGAGTTTATCCCCGCGGAGTTCGAAGACCGATTTGTTCCGCGGATCGGCATCGAAGGGATTCCCGTGAGCACCGAAGGGTTCGAACTCGCGCTTCGCGCGGGGTACCTCTACGAGAACACGCCGGTGCCCGACCAGAGGGGAGTCTCAAACCTCATCGACAACGATCGGCACGCGATCTCGTTGGGCGCGGGCTTTGCGCTGACCGATCTGAAGCCGACGATTCAGGGCCGGTTGAGCCTCGACCTCCATTTTCAGTGGTCGATCATTCCGGAGCGGGTCACCGAAAAGGCTTCGCTCGTCAATCCGATCGGAGACTATCGAGCCGACGGACAAGTGTATTCGCTCGCGGCCACGCTGGGAGTCGCGCTATGAGGCTCGGGATCCTTTCGCTCCTGTCGGTGGCGAGCTGCGCCACGATCGCGCCTGACCCCGGCGTTCCTGACGAACTCCCGCACAACGGCACCGGTCAGTTCCGCCTGCTCACCGAGGATGAGGTCGGCGTGAACGGCGACGTGGACGGCCAGGCGATCGACCTTCCGAACTTCGGCTTCGATAGCGGCGCGGTCGCCGGCGGCTACTTGTTTTACGCCGGCGGCGCGCTTCGCAGTGACGCTTCCCCGCAGGATCCATTGCTTGCGGTCGGGGAGGTCGACTGGGCGGGGTTCGAACCTCGGCAGATTTTCCGGAGTTCCCCACGGGAGGACTTTGGCTTTGCCCCGGGAACGCCGGTGCTCACGGCGTCGTTGGCCTGGGAAGGTGATGCGGTCTTCGAGCCCTGGGTGCTCGAGGCGTCGTCGGGCGAAGTGTTCCTCTACTACCGCGCGGCTGGAGGGATCGGCGTGGCGAGGGCGTCATCCCTCGATGCGACCTTCGAGCGTGCGGCGACCGAGCCCATCTTCACCGACGGCGCCCGCCCGTCGGTGGTGCAGCTGACCGATGGGACCTTTCGAATGTACGTCGCGCGGAACGGCATGGTCGACGCGGCAAGCTCCTCCGACGGCGTGTCGTTCGGTGCGCTCGCCCCGATCGAGCTTGGCACGGACCTTCTCGATGCGGAGAGCGCGGAGATGGCGGTGTCGGGTCCAGGGGCGGTCGCGGTGGTGACTCCGAGCGACCGGCAGCTCGTTCGACTTTACTTCGAGTCCGTGCGCCAGGACGGCCAGCGAATCATGAGCCTTGCGGCGAGCGAAGACGGTCAGGTATTCGAGCGCTTCGAGCGAACGGTGCTCGCCGATCCGGATCGCCGGGCTCCTGCGCCGTGGGTGCTCGACCCGCGCGAGTCGCTTCTCTATTCGACGGCACCGTTCGAAGACGATGGCCGAAGCTTTCGGACATTGGTGGGCGGATTTGCCCCGGCGGGCGGAGACGACAGCTAGTGGAGGCACTCGCGCATATGACGAGAGGCTCGGTTTCCCCCACCGATTCAAGCCGGCTGCCGCTCTAGCGGGGAATCACGGACCGCTCTGGTAGGGTATCGTTGTTGGTCAGACCGCGAGTCGAACCGCTTCGGGCCACGGTTGAAGGCCGAGGGCCGGTGATGGTCCTTTTGCCCGGAGTCGCGCTCGCCACCGGACTGTGGGCGCCTCTTGTCGACCGCTATCGCGGCCGCTACGAGCTCCACATGCTGGTGCCGGCGGGTTTCGGAGCGGCGCCGCCTCTCTCGACGCGCCCGCTCCTTCCGGTGTTGGGTCGCGCGCTCGCGGCGTACCTTGCCGCCCATCCGCCGACGGTCCTCATCGGCCATAGCTTTGGTGCGCACCTCGCCCTGGTGGCGGCGACGGAGGTCGCGGGGCTCGCTCGGTTGTTGCTGATCGATGGGCTTCCCCGGCTTGGACCGCTGTTCTTTCCCGATGCGCTCCTCCACGAGATCCCGGAGCTCGCCCGACTCCGGCAAGCCCGGCGTCGCTCTCTCGACCCGGTGGTCGCGGTGCGCAACCGGATGGCCGCGTTTCAGCCGCTGTTCGCGAACCCCGAAGACTTTCGAAAGATGGCACCGGAGATCGGAGAGTCCGATCCGGATACCGTCAATGATCTTCTCTTCGAGCTCGCCATCACCGAGGTGGCGGGCCTCTCCGGGATCCAGGCCGAGACGTTGGTGCTTCTGCCGGACCTTCGGCGCTATGCCGATGGCGCACACCGAAGAACGGAGTTCGAACGGCAGTACGCGCCGGTCCCACGCCATCGCCTCCAAGAGGTGCCCGGCGCGATTCACTTTCCGATGTTCGACGCTCCCGAAGCGTTCTTTTCGAGAGTGGACGCCTTCCTTGCAGCATGAGTTCGACCGGCGCGCCCACAAAAGTCAGCCGTAACCGACCGCCGCAACCGACAGGATTACCAGCCGGCGTGCTCCATGAGCTCCTCGGGGTCCTCTTCCTCGAGCAGCTTTTCTCGGCAGAGGGTGAGCGCGCCGCTGAGCGTGACACCGACGTAGAGCTCGCGCTCTTCGTCGCTTTCGAGCGCGACCAGCCGCTCTCGGACCCCTTCCTTTTCGAGGAGCACATTAAACGCGTGCACGAGACCGGCAACGCTAATGGTCTTGCCTTCCGGCTCGAGGTCACGAAGGTCGATCTCGTCGGTATCGAGAAGGTCGTCGTAGTCGTCGACGATTCCCGCCACGTGCTCCCCCGATCGGAGGACGAGCGGTCCCTCGTCGTTGCCGATGCGCTCGAGCTTGACCCCGACGAGTTCGGTGTTGATCTCCGCCAGCCGCTGCACGAGCTGAGCTGCCGTGACCGGTTCACCGTCGCTGTAGGTAAAGCACCGGTCGCTTCGGCGGCGCGCGAGGCTTCGTTCCTGGTCGCCGTTCGCGTGGTAGTAGAGCCACGCCAGCGTGATTCGGCGTCCCGGTCCGGGAGCTTCCCGCGCCTCCTGCATCAGCGACGTGGGTTCGTCAGTGTCGAGGTCCGAAAGGAGTTCCGCGGCGCGAAGTTGATCGATGAAGAATCGATCCTCGGTCTGCATCGCTTCTTCGTCGGTTGCCCCGGTGTCGAGGGTCTCGTCTTGCTCCAGCGACTTCGCGGACTGGGCGTCGACGCGAACCGGGTCACTCGCCAGACCTTCGTGACCCTGGGCGCTCGCTCGCTCGCCGGTCGCGTCAGGGTTCGCGTGCGCATCCGGCTCGCCGGACTGAGGAAGCTTGTTCGCGACGCCACTCTCCGGCGGCCACGCCGCGGGGTCGGTGCCCTTCGCCAGAACCCCCGCGGATGGAGATTCGCTCGCCTTAACCCCGGAGGGGTCCGGCTGGGCCGGTAGGTCTGACGCACTGCGGTCGGTCATCTCGGGAGCTTCGACTGTAATATTTCGCGTCCTTCAAATCGACCGGAACCGAGATTTTCTCCGAGATCAAAAGGCTTTTGCTTCCGGTGCCCGCAAAGAAGTTGAGGGTTTCCTCGATGGGAGTAGAAGGCCCTCATGCGAGTCCTACTTTTGGAGTCGATTCACCCGGTGGCGAGGGATGGCCTCCGCGACGCAGGCATCGAAGTCGACCTGTTTGACGGGGCCCTTTCCGGCTCGGATCTCACCGAGCGGCTCGCCGGCGTGCACGCGATCGGCATTCGTTCAAAGACCGACGTGACCGCCGAGGTGCTCGAGGCGGGGAAGGACTTGCTGGCCATCGGAGCGTTCTGTATCGGGACCAACCAGATCGACCTTCCCGCGGCATCTCGCCAAGGGGTGGCAGTGTTTAATGCGCCGTTTAGCAACACCCGGAGCGTGGCCGAACTGATTCTCGCAGAAGTGGTGATGCTGTCCCGCCATCTCGGGGACCGAGTGCGGGAGATGCACCTTGGGGAGTGGCGCAAAGTGGCGAGCGGATCCCGGGAGGTCCGGGGTAAGACACTCGGCATCATTGGCTACGGCCACATCGGACGGCAGGTCGGAGTCCTGGCCGAGTCCTTCGGGATGCGGGTGCTCTTTCACGACATCATCGCCAAGCTCCCGATGGGCAACAACATCCCGTCGCCGAGCCTTGACCAGGTGCTTTCAGAATCGGATTTCGTGACCCTTCACGTACCCGCGACGCCGCAGACGAAAAACATGATCGGCGCGGCCGAGCTTCAGAAGATGAAGAAGGGGGCCCATCTCCTGAATGCGAGTCGCGGCTCGGTCGTAGTGGTCGAAGAGCTCGCGGAGGCGCTTCGCTCCGGCCACATCGCCGGCGCAGCGCTCGACGTGTTTCCCTCCGAGCCAAAGAAGAACGTCAGCGACGGCTTCGCCACCGACATTCAGGAGCTCCCCAACGTGATCCTCACTCCCCACATCGGTGGTTCCACGCTTGAAGCGCAGGAGAACATCGGTCGGGAGGTCAGCGCGACCCTCGCCCGCTTCCTCAGCACCGGTGCCACGGTGGGCTCGGTCAACTTTCCGCAGCTCGAGCTTGGGCCGACCAAGGGAGCGCACCGAATCAGCAACGTCCATAAGAACGTCCCCGGCGTGCTCCGCGACCTCAACCGAATCGTCGCCAAGGCGGAGGCCAACATCTCGGCTCAGGTGCTCTCGACGACACCGGACATCGGCTACCTGATGATGGATCTCGACCGCGATGTGTCCGACGCGGTGCAAAAAGAGATGAACGCCCTCGAGAACACGATCATCGCTCGCGCCTTTTAGCGCTTATCGGTTAGCGCTCATCGGTCAGCACTCACCGACTCACAGGACTTTGCCGGGGTTCATGATTCCCCGCGGATCGAACACTGCTTTTAGCCGCCGCATCAGGGCGAGCTCTTCGGGACTCCGGCGATAGCCAAGGTACGGTTTCTTCAGGAGGCCGATGCCGTGTTCTGCACTGATGCTCCCTCGGTGGTTTTGCACGAGGGCGAACATCTTCTCGTCCGCCTCTCGCGCCTCCGCAAGGAAGGCGGCCTTTTCCATCGTGTCGGGCTTCATCACGTTCACGTGAAGGTTGCCGTCACCGATGTGACCAAAGAGGCAGATTTCAAAGCTCGGATACTCGGCGCCAAAGAGCGCGACGAGGTCCCTACAAAATGCCTCGAGTCCGGCGATGGGAAGCGAGATGTCGTTCTTGTGGGGAAGGCCGGTCGCCGACAGGCTTTCGCTGATGCCTTCCCGGAGCCCCCAGAGCTCCGTTGCCTGGGCCTCGGTTTGCGCGAGGGTCCCATCGACGATCAACTCTTCTTCGCTCAGCTCTTCGAGGAACCGGTCGCGCGTGGCTTCGTCCACCTGATCGATTTCGAGAAGCACGTAGTGAGACGACGCGCCGGCCATCGGATCGCGGACCTTTCGGTGCCGCTTGAGGCGGGCGAGGCACTGGTCGGTAAAGAACTCGAAGGCGCCGATCGTGAGTTCGGGTCGAGCGCGAACATGACGAAACAGACGGAGCACCCCGCCGAGGTCTTCGACGGCGAACAGAAAGACGCTCCGGGGTCCGCTTCGCGGGCAGAGCTTGAGGGTGGCTTCGGTGATCACCCCCAAGATCCCCTCCGACCCGATGAACAGCTGGCGAAGGTCAAGGCCGGTGTTGTCCTTTTCGAGGGCACCGCCAAGCTCGAGGAGTTCTCCGGTTCCCGTGACCACCTGAAGGCCGAGCACCCACTGCCGGGTGAGGCCGTGGCGGATCACCCGGACTCCGCCGGCGTTGGTCGCGATGTTTCCTCCGACCTGGCTCGAGCCCTTGGATGCGAAGTCGACGGGCCAGGTCAGATTCTCGGCTTCGCAGTGCCGATGAACCGCTTCGGTGATCGCGCCCGCGCCGACCCGGACGGTATGGCCTAGGGAGTCGATCGGGCCGAGCTGATTCAGCCGTCGAAGCGAAAGCACGACTTCGCCGTTGGGAGCAACCGCCCCGCCGGCGAGCCCGGTTCGACCGCCGGACGGTACCAGCGCCACCCGATGCTCGTGGCAGAGGAGAACGAGCTCGCGGACGTCGTCTGAGCCCTTGGGTTCCACCGCGAGGGACGGTCGAGGTGCGTGGACCCGGGTCCAGTCGGTCCCCAGCTCGCGGAGTTCATCGTCGTCTTCCACCACCCGGTCGAAACGCGTGCGCACGGCATCGAGAAAGGGCGGGGGGAGCGTCATGAGCGAGCGGCGATCGGCGAAACCCCCACCGAGTAGACCGAGTGGGTGCCCTGGAGTCCGGTGAGGGTCTCGCTGGAGAGGTCTCCGATCACCGCGATGCGTGCGCAGGCGGCTTCCGAACCGGAAAAGACGATGTTCTGCATCTCTTGCACGTTGTGCCCCGCACGGCTCAGGATGTCGAGCACCGAGGCGAGGACGCCCACTTCGTCGGCGTGGCGCACGATCACCATGTGGGTGGCTTCGGTGGCCTTGGCAAGGTTGACGCAGTTGGGAATCGGCTCGCCTTCCTTGTAGGCCGAGATGATTCGAATGACCTCCCGCCCCACCGCCTCGACCGCTTCGGCGGTGCTCGCTCCGATATGATGGGTTCCGTAGACATTCGGTTCGAGCCGGATCGGATCCTCGAAGGACCCGTCCGCACTCGGTTCGTCGCGGAACACATCGAGGCCGGCCCGGAGGCCCCGCGCCCGTACTGCATGAAGCAGCGCATCCTGATCGACGACCTCGCCGCGGGACGTGTTGATGAAGTAGGCGCCCTCGCGCATGGCGGAAAAGACGCTGTCCCCGATCCGACCGCGGGTATCGGTGGCGAGGGCGAGGTGGACGGTGACCGCATGGGCCTTTCGAGCCGCATCCTCGGGGGTTTTGGCGTAGCGGATCCCCAGTTCTTCCGCCCGCTCCGGGGTGAGGGTGCGGGACCAGCCGATGATCTTCATGCCAAGGGCTCGGGCTCGGACGATCACTTCCTGACCGATGAGCCCGCAGCCGAGCACCGCGAGGGTGCGGCCGCGAAGGCCGGGCGCTCCGCCGTACGCTTTCTTCTTCCAAGCGCCGTCTCGAAGGCTTTGCACATTGTCGGCGATGCGACGGTCGAGATTGATCAGATGGCCGATCGTCAGCTCGGCAACCGCCGCCGCATTTCGCCCGGGGCAGTTCGCCACGTATACGCCACGTCCCGACGCCGCACCCACATCGATGGTGTTGACGCCGGCGCCCGCCCGCACCACGAGCGCCAGGTGTCGTCCTGCGCCGAGGGCCTCCGATGACACTTTGGTGCTGCGGACGACGAGGACCTCCGGGTCGCCGGTGCGGATCGCATCGGTGAGGGACTGGTCTTTGAGACCTGGATCGACGATCGACTCGACGCCGAGGTCCATCAGCTGGCCCGGAACAAAACTCGCGAGTTTGTCGGCGATGAGAACGCGCATCTAACTCTCTCCATGGTCTTCGCGGCAGAGGACAAACCACGCCGCCATCTCTTTTCCGCCACGCGTCGCGCGACCGATATTCACGTGTTTGGATACCCCGCGCATTAGGTCTTGGGTCCCGTGGTACACGAACCGAGAGAAACGCGACGTGATCGAAGCGATCTCGGGCCACGCCCGGGGTTTGGCGGGCGGCTGGCGGAGATAGTCGATCAGCACCTCGCCGTCGCCGTGATCGTAGGCCACAAAGTAGCCTGGCCCGACCGTCGTCATGATGAACGGGCCGTTCCGGTTGTAGCCCCACAGTTCGCCCTCGGGCTCGTCGGGCTGGCAAAAGACTTTTGCGAAACGGCGGAACGCGGGGAGGGTGTTGCGCCCGTGGTGCACGATTTCGCGCATCGGTCCAGTTCGCGACGGGACGAAGTCGGTGACGTGAATCTCACGAAACCCCTTGGCGGCACGAAAGAGCGCCCGCTGTTCACTCCGTCCGAGACTCATCGTCTCGGCGATCCGGGATTCGTTATCGAGGCCATCGAGGTGGGCCGCGATGGCGGGAAGATCGGGTCGGTCCCCAATCAGCTGGTGAAGGCGCATCCTCTTCTCTCCTCGAGTCGGGGCTCAGGCGCTAGGAGAACGCAAACGCCGCCCGGGTTTCAAGTTCGACCGCCGTCAGTCGCGAAGAAGCGACGCGAGGACCGGCTCGAGCCGGCCAAGGTTTGCCGCAGAACACGCTTCTTCCGGCGAAGCGACGACCACCGCGGCCCGCGGGTTCTCGAACAGGAGTCGTCCGCGGTCGGCCGGGGCGGATCCCGCGAATATGAGGAAGTCGATGTCTGCGTCGGCCCGCCGAAAGCGATAGCGGCAGGCGGCTCCGTCTTGCGCCGCTCCGCCGGGGGCGCCACCCGAATCGAGGGGCCCGCAGGCGGCGGCAACGTCCGACGGGAGCAGGATCACACTTCGGCAGTCCACCGGGCGGGGACGAAATATCGGTGCTCCGGCGACCCGGTAGCCAATCAGGGTCTCCGCCCCGGCTTCGACACTGCGCTCGCCTTGCCGAGGCGGGGTTGAGGTCGTCGAAGAACCCTCCGCCGTGGACGGGGCCGATCTCAGTTGAAAGCTTCGCGCCGTTCGGCCGACGCCTGCGCAGTGCGTCTCCGCGATCCGAACGCGCTCGCAGTCGTGTCGCACGGTGACGCAGCGATCGAAGTGGAGGTCGGCGTGTTCAAAGGAGCCCACCGACTCCACTTCGGCGGTGCAGGCCATATCGCCCTGAGGATCCGGACGAGCGTAGTCCCAGCGCTGACCTTCCCGAAGCGGGCTCCGGAGAAGAACGGCGAGCACTTGTCCGCTGGGCGCCACGAGTCGAAGCTCCTCCTCGGTTGCGGTGTATCGTTCCGCCAGTGCGCTCGCCGAGCCGAAGGCGACGGCCACGCCGGCCTCGGTCACTGCGCTGATTCCCCAATTGTGTTCGAAACCGTCCCGAAACCGATAGCGCCACCGATTTCCCACCGCGATCGGAAAGAGCTCGCGAGGAAGCGGTTCGGAAACATCGGCTTCCTCCGGCGG
>JBCCZL010000292.1:0-11803 GCA_039187775.1 Myxococcota bacterium | reverse complement strand
GGATCGTAGATGGTCGGTTCGCCTTCGCCGACCTCGCCAGGATAAACCGCGATGCCGTAGTAACCGAGATGACCAGAGGGATCGGGAGGACTTTGGTCCTCGGGAAATGCGTAGATCTCCGTGAGCATCGCCTCGACACCCTCGCTCCGGAGCGCGGCCGCGGCCACCGCCGCGACCTCCAGCGGATAGAGCTTGGCGCGGCCTCCGTCCTCCGAGAGGCGCTCCATCGTGCGACGTGCATCGCGGACCGGCGTGTCGCGGGGCGAGCTCAACGACCAGCGACGAAACGCCCGTTTGCTCGCCCGGGCTCGGATCGCTTCGACCACCGCTTCGGCTTTTTCGGTGCTGCTTCCTTGTCCTTCGACCGCGGCCGAGGCGAAGTCCTCGATCGCCTCGTCGGCCGCAAAAAGCTCGAGCTGATCATCCGACACATCCGCTCGAAGCCGCCGAACGTGCCCCAAAAGCTCGCTTCGCTCGAGCGGACGGAACGCGACTTCGGCGCTCACCGTGTCGGGGGTCTCTTCAGCCCAGTAGGCGTAGCCCCCTGCCACGGCTCCCACGACCGCGATTCCCACCGCGGGAACGAGCCACTTCGGACGCCCCCCGGACTCTTCTTCGGGGATCACTTCGAGACCATTCTTTCGCATGCACTCTGGACAGCGAGGTTTGGTGTCTTCGTCATGGGTGAACCGTTTATCGCAGTGAACGCATAGGTAGCGCATTGCTCAGCCCTTCGCTGCTTGCTCCACCTGAGGGAGGCGGTCGTTACCCCAAAATAGCCGCTCCGCGACCACGAAGGTCGGCGCTCCGAACGCACCGCGAGACACCGCCTCGTCGGTCGTCGCCCGGAGACGGTCTTTGGTTTCTTGCTGGCCGATTCCCTCGATCACGCGGTCTCCTTGGACCACGGCGGGATGGTCGGCCTTGGCCCGGTCCGCGAGCTTTCGAATGACCTCCGGGTCGGAGACGTTCTCACCGTCCACCCAAAAGCCTCGAAAGATCGCCTCGGCGAACGCGGAGACCCCGGCCGGGTCTTCGATCTCCTGGAACGACAACGCCCGCTGGGCTTGGATGGTGTTCAGGGGAAAGTGAGGCGAGAAGTTGAACGGCACATCGTAGTTCTTCGACCAGAGCTTAAGGTCGCCCAGCATCCACTGGGCCTTCGCGGCGACCGCCCCAGGCATCGTGTTGCCCGCGGCCTTGAACACCCCTCCGAGAAGGAACGGACGCCATCGGACAGAGCACCCGGTTCGCTCGCTCAGCCCCGCAAGCTGCGTCGACGCGAGGTAGCTGTAGGGCGACCCTACGTCAAAGAAGAACTCGATTTCCTGGGCCATGAGCCGGCGGAATATAGCACGCCGGCCCACTTGGCTAGCCGTCCGTGGCCGGACGCGTCGTAGGGCTTGGGGACCGGCGATTCACGGACCTCGCAGGTGCGAGCTTTCGCTCAAGCTTCGCGGTTTGGGCGCTGGATTGAGGGAATAAAGAAAGCCGCCCGGAGGTTCGTCCGAGCGGCTTTTCGTCGAGGGGCGCTTCCGGCTACAGGTTGGTCTGGCCGACGTTGTTGGCGCCCCAGGTGGTCGCCGGATTCATTCCCGCGGCGGGCATCGACCAGTCCGCTCGGGTGTTGGTATCCATGTTGTTGAGGCGCTGCATCGAGCCCATCTCCTGGCCCAGGTCCTGGACGGCGTTCATGTTGAAATCGTCGTCGACGAAGCCGCCCGCCGGCACTCCGCCACCCACGATCGTCCACTCCATCGCCGCGGCAACCGTCGCCGCGGCAGTTTCGGTGGCGCCCGCCGCCATGCCCGCCGCGCCATCGCTGAAGAAGCCCGCGTCGAGAATCGTGCCCGCGGTATCGCGAACCTGAAGGACATTGTCGGTTCCCGTCATGCCCGAGTCGGTGCTGTACACGTCGTAGGCGGTGTCGAAGTTCGCACCGAACATCGCGTTCGGCTGCTCATTGACCATCATCGTTTCGTCGGCCGCGCTTCCCGGATTGCAGCTCGCACTGCCTCCGTTGAAGTGCATGACGATGTAGTCGTTCGTGGCGACGGTAAGCGCGGGGAAGGTGTAGATCGTGCTGGTCCGCTCGGTGATCGTGAACCCGGTCATCGCACCTCCCGCGATCACCCGGAGCTCGATGAGGTCGCAGCCTCCGGAGATCGAACCCACGACCTCGTTGATGCGGACCATCGCGGGCGTTTCGAAGCCGTTGAACATAGCCGAGTTGGCGCCGGCATCCACCGTGGAGCCGAAGATGTCACCGACGGTCGCCGCGGCGGTCACCGTGTATTCGGTCCCTCCGGTCTGTGCCGCGGTGGTCAGCGTGACCTCGTTTCCGCTCACCGCAGCGGCGGTCACCATGAGCGCGGGCATCATGGTGAAATCGGCGCCGCTGGCCATCACCGTCGCCATGTCGACCGAGCGGTTGAAGGTCACCACCACCTCGGTGCCGCTCGTCGCCTGGGCGCTCGCTACCTCCAGCGGGCACGTCATCGCCGACGCGATGTCGGCGACGTCGAAGACATGGATCTGCGCCACATCGTTGAAGCGCCACATCGGCGCCGCGGGGAGGGTCACCTGGCAACCGATCGCGAGGCCGGACTCGGTCAGCACATCGTCGGGCACTCGAAGCCGGAGATCACCCTCGCCCATGATCGTCGCGGTCTCGATCACCGCCGCCTGGTGTCCGCCGCCCGCGAAGGAAAAGTCGCCCGTGATGGTGGCGGTCACGGTGAGAATCTCGCTCTCGTAGTCACCGAGCGCGCTCACCAAGTCGGCCGCCGCGTTCACGTCCTGGGCGAGCGTGCTTACGTCGACGCCGGTTTCGATTTCCATGAACATGTCCGCCGCAGAGACCCGCCGCTGGCCGCTCGCGTCGGCCACCTCGGTGGCGCGGAACGAAATGCGGTCACCCACTTCGAGCGTCGGTGCGGTCATGGTCGGATCCACCGCCACAAAGATCGCCGGGCCCGCCTGCTCGGCCTGGACGAAGAACCCCGCAGGGTCCGAGCCGACCGCGGTCCGCGTCGACGTCACCACCGCACATCCCACCGGGAGGTCCACCGCACCGTCGGCCGCGTCGCGAACCATCTGGATCTCGGTGGAGTTCGCCGCGGTGCAGGTCATTCCTCCACCGTCCACCATCCCGTCCACCATCCCGTCGACCATCGCGTCCACCATGGCGTCGGGGGTGGCGTCCGGCGTCGCATCGGCTTCCGCGTCGGCCATCGCGTCCACCATGGCATCAGGCGTCGCGTCGGGCGTCGCATCCAAAAGAATCATGCGGTCGTCGTCATCACCGCAGGCCGCAGCCAGAGAAAGCATCACCGCTAAGGTCAGTCGCATCTTCATCATCGTCCTCGTCCGTCTGCCCAGGGGGCTAAGCGGCCGGAGCATGCCACGGGCCCCATGCAGGGGCGACCCGCGACGCAAGCTCGTCACAAAGCACCGCCGGCGTCGATAAAGCGCCACTAAAGCCATCTACGACGAGTAAATATGCCACTTTCGACCGCCCGAGCGGAGCCGTGGCGTCTTGGACCGGTCGGAAATTTCACCCTCCGCTGCGCATCACGCTTCGGTCGTTTCTCAGTGACGCGTCGCCAACTGCGGACATCGCTCGGCGATTGGTCCCCCGAGCGCACGGCACCACGTAGACTACCGGGGATGCTGCGATGGAAGGCCCGGAGTTGCGTTCTCCCTCTGCGCCGAAGGCGACCGCTCCTCGGCTTGGTCCTCCTGTCCGCTCTCCTCGCGGTGGGCTGCAAGATCAGCCGACAAGGCTCCGGAGGCAGCGACTCCGGCCAATTCCCCTCCGATGCTAGCTGCATTCCCAGCCAGGAGATCTGTGACGGGAACGACAACGACTGCCGACCGGAAACCGCCGACGGAGTGGACGATCCAATGGTTGGAACCCCGTGCGACGGAGTGGATGAAGACGAATGCGAGGAGGGCGTGTTGGCTTGTATCTCCGGAAGCCTCGTGTGTGAGGACTTCTCCAACAATACCCCCGAAGTGTGCGGCGGAGACGACGAAGACTGCGACGGCATCATCGACGAAGCGGTCGGTGAAGTCCGCCTCGCCTACCCGGACAGCGACGGAGACGGTTACGGAGCCGGCGTGGGGGAGGAAATCTCCTGCACGATTCAGTTAGGGTTTGCGAACCGGGACGGCGACTGCAACGAGGGCGATATCAGCATCAACCCCGGCGCGATGGAAGTATGCAACGGTACTGACGAAGACTGCGATGAGATCATCGACGAAGGCGCCGGCTGCGCCTGCACCGACGAAACCTTCGGCGGCCGACGCTACCGGTTTTGCACCGAGCTCCGCGACTGGCGGGACGCTCGCGATTCGTGCCGCGAGCAGGACAACTTCAACCTCGCGAGCATCCAAGACGTGGGTCAGAACAACTGGATCCACAGTCGGCTGGCGGCCTACGGGCCAGGTCGAAATTTCTGGATCGGTTACCGCGACCTCGGGATGGAGGGCGATTGGGGGTGGATCGACGGTTCACCGTCCGGCTACGAAAACTGGCGAATGGGCGAACCCAACGGAAGCATCTTCGAAAACTGCGCCGAGATGAGTGCCGACGGCAACCCGCAGTGGAACGACGCGGAGTGCCGAGACAATAACAACATGTACGTCTGCGAAGGCCCGGAGTGAGTTCTGCCGAGGGGCTCGACTGCCTCACCTGCGGCGCGTGTTGCCGCACTGGGCACGACGGCCGGATTCTCATTCCCGAGGACGACCTTCGCCGGTGGCGCCGAATCGGTCGCGACGACATCGCCAAAGCGATTCAGCCCGGCCACTTTGGCGAAGTGGCCTTTGCGACGACCCCAGAAGGCGCATGCGTCCATCTCGGAACGTTGGAGAGCACGAACGCTTGCAAGATCTACGAAGACCGAGGCACCACCTGCCGCGACTTCGAGAAGGGGAGTCGACAGTGCCGGGAGTTCCGAAGAGACTTCGGCATCGACTCGCGCTGAATCAACCAGCGCTAAACCGACTGGAGCTACAGACAGCCAATCCGGACCGCCCGCACAGGGAACGGGGACCCGACGCCTCCAACGTAGATCACGACCGCTTCGCTTGGTGATCGACGTGCAAGGTCGGACGCCACGAGCGACTGGAACGAACCGACCTGCATCGGCGGAGAGACCGACGTTCCAATCTGTTCATAGTAGTCGAGGCTTCCGGCCGTAAAAAACAGGATCTCGCCGAGGCCCCGTTCGGCCGACGCGAACGCCTGAACGGACGCGAGCGGCGTCTGAGGAAGGGGAAGAGGGCGGAGAGGTGGAGAAAACGCCAGTGGCGCCCCTAACATGACTCCTCCAACCACAACCGCCGGTATCGCGGTTCCATCATCGAGCGACGCGACGACCTGAATTCCAAACTCACTCGTGTCGACGAAGGCCATCCTTGCTCGCTGCGTTCCATCCTCGACCCGGAGGGGGCTTCCCATGGACCGGGGAGGGTCGACCGAGATTCGCTGAAGCCAAGTGGCCTCACTCGCACGAATCACGATGAGTGCCTCCGACGTACCCGGTATCGTGGTCACGCGCGCGGCGCGGAGATCGTCATCAACCGAAAACACAGTGGTTAACCCGCCGATCGGTGCACCGGTGGTGGGTTGGATTTCCTGCAGCTGAAGCTCGCGTGTGATTCCGACAGTTCTCGGCGTGAGCAAGAACCCGCGGGTACCGACGCCAAATAACTCTCCCCCCGCATCGGGACCCGCCGCTTCGGCGGATGGACCGCCATCCAAAGGAAACGACCGCACCGCCTCGGAGCCTGCGATAAGGAACCGAGAGCCAACGACGGTGGCACTAACGGGAAAGGTACCGGAAGAGAACATGCCCGTAGATCGCTCCGTTCCACCTGGCAGAGTCTGAAGCTGTGCATCGACATGCCGGATTCTGGCAGCGTACCGAAGCACAAATCCGTCGGTCGACGCGTAGGCGCGGACTGTCGAAACCGTCGACGATATCCCAAGGTCGACGGGACTTCCTATTGGGCCCACTAGCCCCTCGTCTACCTGGCCATCACAATCGGAGTCGAGCCCGTTGCAGGCTTCCGCAAGGGCCGGGCTACGGAGAGCGGTACTGTCGTCGCAGTCGGACGCGTTGGACGCGAACCCTGGGCCTCCGACACAGCTGGGAGCGTCGCGATCACCGAACCCGTCGTCGTCCATATCCCGGTAGAAGTCGCCGCATCCATCCGGTCGTGCATCGCGTGGCGCACCATCGCCCGACGTATCAGGGGCGGCGTCACCTAGGGCCCGGTCCACGGTGGAGTCGGCGGACGCGTCCTCCGGTTCTTGGAAAGTCACCGTTGGGTTGATGAGGCTGCAGCTGGCCAGCCAAACGCAAAGACAAGTTGCTCCAAGGCAGCGATCGATCCCTTTGAGCATCCGCGGTTCTCCCCTCCCAACGAGGCTAGCGTGCGTAGTTCATTCGGCAAGCTCGGACTCAGGGTTCATCAGCCGAAACACCAGACTTCAAATAAAAACGCCGGCGCGTTTTGTCGCGCCGGCGTCTTTCATCGTTGGGGTCGGCCGAACCGGCCGCCGAGCCTTGGCTACATGCCGCACATAGCGGCGTCGAGGCCGTCGCAGGTCGTCGATGCGACGCCGGAGCAGGTAACGAAGTCTCCCGCGCAGTCGGTGGGTTTGCCCGCCGCGAGGCCGCACCGGCAACAACGGCAGCCGACCGCATTTGGATCGGCCACGCACTCGATGGCGCAGTTTGACGCCACGCACGCTGCATTTCCGCTGTAGCAGTTGGAGCAGGACGCCGACGCGGAGGTCATCGTAGCAGTATTCAGGCACTCGTTGACCGACCGCTCGTACTCATTTTCCGGAGTCATAGGGTTGTCCATAATCCCGTCGAGGAAGCGCTGGGTGGCGCAGCTGGTGGCCACGGCGGCATAGCTCTGATCCATCCCGTCGCCGTAGTCGGCGCGCTCCACCGCCGCCGTGTCGGCAGCGTTGGTGCACTCGTCCATGCCCATCATCATCACCATCGCATCGGTGTCTGCGTCCCCTCCCATAGCGTCGGGGGTCGCATCCGGAGTGACCGTCGCGTCGGGGGTGCCCCCGGTGTCGTCGTCGTCGCCGCAGCCCACGAATGAAAGGCTGACAGCGCACATCAATGCAAAAGTTAGTCTACTTTTCTGGATCATCGTCTTCTCCCTTGGAGTCTTTACTATATCGGTCCAATTTCGCTCGAGCCACCTCCCCAGGGGCCTCGGCGTTCATATTTATTCGAAATCGTACGAGAAATCGGCGTAGATGCCGTGGAGTTCGATCTCGTAGTCCCCTCGCTGCGAGCAGAAGAGGCACGCTTCGATCGCATTTCCCTCGCTGATGTCTTCCCGCGTCACTTCCGCCGAGCCTCTGCGGTAGGCGTACGCGACGTTGACCTCCCACGGCCCTCCGTCGTAACCGACGCCGCCGGTGAACACATAGGTCGGTCCCGGAGGGGTCCCGAACGCGGTGGGAAACCGAGGATTCCCGGTTTGTGCGTCGAACACGAAACCAAGCCGCGGCGTGATCAGATTTTCTTCCTGAGAGGCCCCGAGGGGGATGTCGTACTCGCCGCCCAGACGAAGCGTCACCGCGTCTTCCCAGCGGAACACGTTCGCCACCGCGGCCTCCGCACCGCCGGCAACCGGCGTTCCTTGCAGAACGCTCCGCTCGTTCTGGCTGTTGAGGGTGTACTCCAGGTCCACGGCCACGCCGAGCCGCTCGTAGTTGCCTCGGACCCCAAAACCGAGCTTCGCCGGCAGCGTGAACTCCGACGAGATGTCGTCGAACTCCATCAAAAACGCGACCCCGTCGCTCGTCCCCATCTGTCCGTCATCGTTGGTGATCTCGGTCACCGTCTTGTGCCGATAGACAAAGCCGAGCTGGAGCTCAGGGATGGGTTGCCATTGAATTCCCGCGCGGAAGCTCGCGAAGTTGAACCCCGTCATCGAGAAGTCGATCCGCTGCGGGCTCAGTCCCTCCTGGAGCTGCTGCCGGTCGAGGCTGACAAACGTCACGCGGTAGCCCACGCCGATGTTGAGCTTGCCAATTCCCACGCTCTCCGGGACGCTGAGGGCAACTCCCGGGGAAGCTTCGATAAACAGCAGCGAGGTCGAGTCTTCGATCGGAACCCCCGCGCTGTTGGGGTACTCGTAGGTCGCACCCGCCGACGCCACCGGATACACCGCGAGGCCCAGCGTGACCCATTCGTGAAGTCGGACCCCCCCTCCGAGGAGCGGAAACGGAGCCACCGTAAGGTTGGACTCTACGTTCTCTCCAGGAGCGGCCGGGGCGGACTGGATATTGCCGAGGAGGAGCGAAAAGTTGCCGATGATGTTCGCCCGCTGAATGTTGCCGAGGCCAGCAGGGTTATGGAACAAAGCCGAGCCATCGTTCACGTTGGCGATGGCGGTTCCCCCCATCCCCATATGGCGTGCGGTGTAGAGCATCGGAGTGTCGTATCCACCCGCGTGTGCCACTCCCGTGGTGAAGAGAATGGATGCAAGCACCGCGAAACCAACCGTCTTCGTCACATCAGCCTCCGAGCCGCGTTTGTTACCGGCTTTTTGCAGTGTGCGCCAGTCAACGACATGCTTTTTTGTTCTGACGCACCGCGTCAGCGCGCGCGACGCGCGAACGTTTCGCAGGCTCAGGCCCGCTTCGTGGGCGAGCCCTATTCGGAGAACAGATCGTCGATGTCGGCTTTGGTCAGTCCCTTGAGCGGACTGCCTTCGGCGCTGAGCACATTGGTCATCAGCGAACGCTTCTTCGCGGAGAGCTGAAGAATCTTCTCCTCGACCGTGCCTCGCGCGATCAGCCGGTACACGCTCACGACCTTCGTTTGCCCGATTCGATGGGCTCGGTCGGTGGCCTGATCTTCGACCGCCGGATTCCACCACGGGTCGAAGTGCACCACCGTGTCGGCGCCGGTAAGGTTTAGCCCGGTTCCCCCCGCCTTGAGCGAAATGAGGAACACCGGCACCGATGGGTCGTCGTTGAATCGGTCGACCTTATCGAGTCGGTCCTTCGTCGAACCGTCGAGATACTCGTATTCGATGTCGTCCTCTTCGAGCGCTGCCCGAATGTGGCCAAGCATCTCGACGAACTGGCTGAACACCAGCACGCGGTGGCCTCCATCGATCGCTTCGTCGATGAGCTCGCGGAGCGCACCAAGCTTTCCACTCTGTTCGTGAGTGAACTCTTTGGTCTCGGGCAGCTTCATGAGGCGCGGGTCGCAGGCCACCTGACGAAGACGGGTGAGAGCGGCGAGAATCTGAATCTGCGCTTTGCTGACGCCCTGCTTTTCGACTTCGCTCATCACGCTCTTGCGAATCTGCCGAAGGATCTGCTTGTAGAGCTTGCTCTGCTCGTCGGCGAGGGGGACGACGATCTCCTGCTCGATCTTCGCCGGAAGCTCCGGCGCCACCTGTTCCTTGGTGCGCCGCAGAACAAACGGTGCGATCGTCGCGCGGAGCTTGTTCGCGGTCTCTTCATCGCCGCGGTCGATCGGCCGCGCGACCTTCTCCTCGAAGTTCTTCAAGTTCCCGAGGAGGCCCGGAGACACGAAGTCGACGATCGACCAGAACTCGCTCAGCCGGTTTTCAATCGGCGTACCGGTGAGGGCGAGGCGACGCTCGGAGGCTAGTTTTTTTGCGGCCCGGGCCGTCGCGCTCACCGGATTCTTGATGTGCTGCGCCTCGTCGAGGATCACGTAGCGCAGATCGAGCTGCTGGAGGAGCTCCTCGTCCCTCCGGAGAAGTGCGTAGCTCGTGATCATCACGTCCGCGCCGGCTACCTCTTCGTGCTTTTCGTGGCGGTTCGGGCCCTGCCAGACCACGGTCTTCAGAGTGGGCGCGAACTTCTCGATCTCGCGCGCCCAGTTCGGAACCACCGAGGTGGGAGCCACCACCACCGATGGCTTCCGGTCATTCTTGTAGGTGTTCTTCAGCCACGTCAGGAGGGTGATGGCCTGAAGGGTCTTTCCGAGACCCATGTCGTCGGCAAGGATCCCGCCGCTCCCCAAGTTGTGAATGAACACGAGCCAGTTGAAGCCGCGCTTCTGGTAGTCGCGAAGCTTGGCCTTGAGGTTGCGAGGCTTCGGAATGTTCTCCACGCCATCGAGGTCTTCGAGCTTTTCGAAGAGCTGTTTGGCTTTGGGCGCCACCGTCGAACGATTCACCAGCGTGAGCAGGTCCTGCACTCGTCCGGCCTGGCTCAGCGGCAGCTTCTTTCGTTCGCCGCTCGTCGCGAGAATCTCCGCCATGCGGCTCATGACCTCGCCGACCTGGTCCGATTCGATCGGCGCGTAGGTCCCGTCAGAGAGCTTCACGAGGCGCCGGTTCTTTTCCAGACACATGCGGAGCTCGTCTTCATCGACGGCGACGCCACCGGCATCGAACGTCATGTCGAGGCTCAACCAGTCCACGCCGCTCGAGACGCGCATTTGCGGCGTCACGGAGGTATTTCGGATCGTCACATCGACGAGATCGTTGGGAATGAACCGATCCCAGTCTTCGGGGAGGGTTCCGATGCCTTCGCTCCAGAACGACACCGCAGTGTCGCCAGATGTGACAAGGTCGTCGCCGGATTCGCTGACTTCGAAGCCTAGGTTGAGGAGCTGCTGGACCGCTGACATCTCGGCACCGACATCGCGACGCACCACCCGAGGCCGCTCGCCCGGTTCATCCCGTGGCAAAAAGGCCAGTGGGGCGGGAAAGCCCGAAGGAGGAATGTCGAACTCCTGGTCGGCATAGCCGACGCGGAGCCGAACTCTCGCGCTCACGATGTCGCCGTCCGCCTTGAGCTGGAGCGCGGGCTTCGCATCGACCAGGTCGGCCACCGAGCTCAGTTCTGGCAAGTCGGCGCTCAGTGACGCAGCCACCTTCGGAACGAAGTCTGTCAGGAGCCGGGGCAGGTCGGAAACCGGATGCACGAGCGCGGGTGACCGGTAGAGCCGCTGGAGCCACGCGGGAGTGACCGAGTCGACCACCGTCCGGGCCATGCCCTCGACCATGTCGATGTGCCAGCCCGGGGTTCCTTCAAACCACGCACCGTTCGAGAGCGGAAACTTCCGCTTGCCCGGCCCCTCGAACACCACTCGAACTCGCACCGCGTCGTTTCCTGAGAGGTCGAGCTGGATCGATGGCTTGAGCCGCTCGTCCGGAAACCGGAGCTCCATCGACGCCGGTTCGAGCAGTACGCGTCGGGTACGGAGCACATTCAGAAGCTCCGCGGCGTCCTCTCCGCGCACTTCCGCGGTCGTGGGCTGACCCCGCGTCGCATGCCGGGCGAGCATGCGAAACAGCGGCCGCTCCGAAGTGGCGACCATGTTGAACGAGGCGAGCGCCTCGCTGATCGGAACCGCCGATCGTGTCCCTTCGAGCACCGGAGTGATCGTGATGGACGCCGGCCGCACCGTCATTCGGTACTCGAAATCGTAGGGCTTGGGCAGGACGTCGGCGGGCAGCCAGTTGTCGAAGCTGCCGCGGTCCGAACCACCCTGCGAAGCAAGGTCCCGACTCGAGAGCACCTCGATCTTCGAAAGCTCGCCGTTGGCCCCGCGGCGTCGCCGTCGAGACCGACGTCGCTTGCCACCGACCGAGACGGTCTGGGGCACATGCACTGGCGGGCTTCCCTCCTTTTTTTTCTTTTTTTGCTGCGCCTGGGAATCCTGCTTCGGTCGCGGGGGACGCTCTCGGTCCCGAAGAGCCACCAGCAACGCCGCCACATGTTTGCAGTGGCCGGTCGGGCCTCGAAACCCCGGGCAAGTGCAGG
>JBCCZL010000291.1:0-11810 GCA_039187775.1 Myxococcota bacterium | reverse complement strand
GTGCACATCTCGCCCGGCCCGCACGGCGGGTTGCAGGCGCTCACGCACTGGCCGGCCACGCACATGAAGCCCGAGCGACACGCCGGGGTGCACTGCCCGGGCGGTGGAACGTTGGCGATGGGTCCCGTGTCGCAGTCGTAGATCCGCCCGTCGGTGGTGCAGAGGTTGAGATGCTCTCGGAGACTTCGACCGTAGGTTGCAAACGCCGTGGCCGCATCATCCTCGGCGCTCTGACGAATCAGGAGCATCGGAATGCCCGTCCCCAGGCCACCCACGAGAATGATCGCGATGCCAACGATGAGCGGAATGAACCCCACCTCGGTCACATCTTCGGCCACGATATACGGGGTGAGCGCCACCGCTGCGCCGGCGGCGATCGATCCCACAAACAGCGGCGCGAGCCATGCGGCGGTAGCCTTCTTCGCATCGCTCTCTTCGGCGGCGATCGCGGTCGGCGAGTCCGGATCGACGACCGGAAGGAGGTCTTCCGGGTGATAAACTCGTTCGCCGCCGTTGGTGATGATGTAGTCGGTGGTTCGGAGGCCCCGAGAGACCGCACCGAACGCGCCCACATGGTAGTTCTGGGTCTGCTGTAGCAGCGTCGGTCGAAGTTCTTCGTAGGCCTGAACCCGCGCTTGGAGTGGAGCCGTGCGGTCGGGGGCCGAGAGCTGAACGTGGCCCCGGCAGCCGACGAGCGGCACGAGTGAGACGAGGAGCAACCAGGCGATACCCTTTCGGAACATGAGGAGATCGTGACTCGACGGGCCGGCCGGCGATACTCGCATTCCGAAACCGTGCGATGAGTCGTCCCTTTCCTAGAGTCGCCTTGGGCGGTGAAGGATTGCTCGCGTCTGTCCTGTCGACCCCCGTTCGATTGGGGCGCGCCCCCACGGAGCCGACTCGTGTTCGATGCTCAGTGGCGTGAAGGTCGCGCCGGGACACCGAGCCAAGTTTCACCGGCCGGGATATCGCGAACCACCGCGGCGGCCATTCCCACCAAGCTCGCTTCGCCGATCGATGTGCCCTCGCGAATGGATGCACCGGATCCAATGTAAGCGGAGGTGCCGATTCGCGTGCCCCCACCGAGGCGAGCACCCGCACCGAATGTGACAAAGTCCTCGACGATGCAGTCGTGGGTAAACACCACCTGAGGCATCGCGACGACGTGGGCCCCGATCGTTGCATCGGCGGTGCTGACGACCTGGCTCAGAAGAATCGTTCCCGGCCCTACGGTGGTTGCGGCCGCAATCGTTGCGCTCGGATGAATGACTGTGCCGAGGCGCCCCAAGTCAAGCCCGAGTTCGTCCACCACCCGCTGACGAACCGTTCGATTCGTCGGGCTTCCGAGACAGAACACGACTCGAGCGGAGGCTTCCTGTTCGAGGACCGCCCGTCCCCCCAGGATGGGCAAGCCGGCGAATCGTTCACCGCGGCGCTTTGGGTTATCGTCAATGAATCCGACGACTTCATAGTCGCCGGAGGCATGGGCGGCCTCGAGGGTTTCTTTTCCGAGCCCTCCGGCCCCGTAGATCAGCAGGCGTTCCACCCCGTCTTCGCTACTCGACGGTCCAGGTGCCACCGGTTTCGAGGAGGGCCTGAAGCGTGGTGGCGCGCTTCTCTCGTTGCTCGTCGATCTGCGCGTTGACCGCGGTCTCGTAGGTGGACTTCTCGACCGCCCGGATGACACCGAGAGGCGTGGGCAAGCCGTTGGCCGCGCAGCGCGACAGGAACTGGGCCATCGCCTCGCTCGTTTCATCGTGGGAGAGCACGGCGGGATCATCGGCGGCGACGACCTTGGGCTGAAAGGTCTCGTCCATCGCGAGTCCGTGTTCTTTCTCGGGGCCGAATACGAGCTTTTCCCCGTGCCGAAGATAGAGCGCATGCTCTGGCCGCTGCTTGCGATCCGCAAGCTGGGCGAAGGCACCGTCGTTGTAGATCGGACAGTTCTGAAGAATCTCGACGAACGAGGTTCCCTCGTGCGCCGCTGCCCGCTTGAGGATTTCCTGAAAGTGCTTCGCGTCGACATCGACGACCCGCGCCACAAAGGTGGCTCCGGCACCGAGCGTGAAGCGAAGTGGATCAACTGGGTGATCCACCGAGCCGACGGGCGTCGATGCGGTGCGGATTCCTTCGGGGGAGGTCGGGCTGTACTGGCCCTTGGTCAACCCGTAGATGCGGTTATTGAATAGGAGAATGTTCAGGTTCACATTGCGCCGAAGCACGTGAAGAAGATGATTTCCTCCGATGCTCAGGCCGTCGCCGTCGCCAGTGATCACCCACACCATGAGCTCGGGCCGACTCGTCTTGATGCCCGTGGCAAACGCGGGCGCCCGTCCGTGAATGGTGTGAAGGCCGTAGGTGTCCATGTAGTAGGGAAAGCGCGAGGAGCAGCCGATGCCGCCGACCACGACGTGCTTTTCTCGCGGCACCCCTAGGGTCGGAAGGGTCCGCTGCACCTGTGCGAGGATCGAATAGTCACCGCAGCCGGGACACCAGCGGACTTCCTGGTCCGACGTGAAGTCTTTCTTCGTGAGATCGCTGGGATCGGTGTGTTCGAAGATGGGAAGGGCGGCGCTCATGTTGCCTCCAGCTCGGCCATCATGGCCTCGACCAATTCGTTGACTTTGAAGGGCTGTCCCTGGATTTTGGTGACCGGCCGCGCATCGACGAGGTAGCGGCTCCGGATCATCTTCACCAGCTGACCCATATTGAGTTCGGGCACCACGACGTGTTCGAAGCGGCGCAGGATCTCCCCCAGATCTTCGGGGAACGGCATGAGGTGGGTGAGATGAACCTGACCGATCCGATGACCATTCTGGCGAACCGTGCTCACCGCTTTCCGGATCGCTCCGAAGGTTCCGCCCCATCCGACGACCAGAAGCTCACCCTCGCTGTCGCCGAAAATCTCGGTCGGCGAAATCGACTGGGCCACTCGTTCGACCTTGTCGGCGCGGAGCTGGCTCATCCGCTGATGGTTCTCCGGGTCGTAGCTGATGTGGCCCGTGAGGTGCTCCTTTTCCAGGCCTCCGATCCGGTGCTCGAGCTTCGGGGTGCCCGGAAGCGCGATCGGTCGGGCGAGCTCGTCATTGCGCGCGTAGGGCTGGTAACCCTCTGGCTCGGTGGCGAAGCTCACCTCGATCTTTGGAATCGAGCTCACCGTCGGCACCCTCCATGGCTCGGCGCCGTTCGCGATGTAGCCGTCGGACAGCAGCATCACCGGCGTCGTGTGCCGGTACGCGATTCGCGCCGCTTCGATTGCCGCCCAGAAACAGTCGCCTGGAGACTTCGCCGCGACCACGGGAATCGGTGACTCACCGTGCCGGCCCCACACCGCTTGAAGAAGGTCCGCCTGTTCGGTCTTGGTGGGCATGCCGGTGCTCGGGCCGGCACGCTGGACGTTTACGATGATCATCGGAAGCTCGTAGATCGCAGCGAGGGCGATCGCCTCCTGCTTGAGCGCGATGCCCGGCCCGCTCGACGCGGTCACGCCAAGGCAGCCGCCATAGGACGCACCGATCGCGGCGCACACCGCGGCGATTTCGTCCTCCGCCTGAAAAGTCTTCACCCCGAGGGCCTTGTGCCGGGCGAGGTAGTGGAGAATGGGGGAGGCCGGGGTGATGGGATAGCTGCCGTAGAAAAGATCCACGCTGGCGAGTTCCGCTGCGGCGACCAGTCCGTAGGCGAGGGCCTCATTGCCACTGATGTTTCGGTAGAGTCCCGCCTCGAGGTCGGCGGCTTCGACCTGATACACGTGGGCGAAGAGCTCGTGGGTTTCACCGTAGTGGTAGCCGGTCCGAAGGGCGCGAACATTGGCGTCGACGAGCTCGGGGGCTTTCTTTCCGAACTTGGTTTCGAGCCACTGTTCGGTGTGATCGAGGTCGCGGCCGTACATCCAGTACATGAGGCCGAGGGCAAACATGTTTTTGCAGCGGGTCGCGCTCTTCTGAGGAAGGCGAAGCTCTTCGAGGGCCTTGAGCGTGAGCGTCGTGATGTCGACTTCGATGACCTTGTAGCCTTCAAGGCTCCCGTCGCTCCGCGGGTCGGCGTCGAGGCGCGCCTTTTCGAGGTTCTTCTTGTTGAAGCCCGTGGCGTCGAGAAGAACGATGCCCCCATTTCGAACATCGGGGAGGTTCTTTGCGAGGGCCGCGGGATTCATCGCGACTAGCGCGTCGACACTGTCGCCGGGTGTGAAGACTCTCTCGCTCGAAAAGTGAACCTGGAACCCCGAGACGCCAGCGCGGGTTCCCGCGGGGGCACGGATCTCGGCCGGGAAATCGGGGAAGGTCGCGAGGTCGTTGCCCGCGAGCGCGGCGGTCTCGGTGAACTGGCTTCCCGTCAGCTGCATGCCGTCGCCAGAGTCGCCGGCGAAGCGCACCACTGCGGAGTCGATAGTCTCTGCGCTGGGCATCGTTGATTCGTTCGTTCGTTTCCTCGGGCGGTTAGCGCCAGAATGGGACTATCTGAAGGATTTTTGGCCGAATAGCTACCCACGAACGTGAGGAATGCGCCCCTCGATAGAGATCGCTAGAGCACGAGTTCTGTTCTGTCGAGCAACCCCTCGGGACACGGGGCGCACGGGGTCTGCCTTTCGACAAAAATCTCAGGGCGTTACGACGCTCTCCGTATCCGATCGGGAAGCACCTTCACGCTCCGAAACCCTTTGGCTTTCACCGTGGTTTCAAGTCAGGCTCGCCTCTTCGCGAGCTTTCGCTTGCCGCCCTTGGAGCTCATGGACCGCTACTTCGACTCGAGCGCTGCAGAACGTATCCAGCGCGTGGCCGACTGGCTCGCTGGCCGGTCCCGTCGGGAGCGGTTGCTCTTCCTGTGTCCGTCGCCCGCGGCGGGTGCGGCGGTGCTCCGTCGGTTCGGAAGGCCGAGCTTTTGCTGGGAGCGGCTTGCCCTGCCGGCGCTAGCGGCGCGGATTGCGGCGCCGGTGCTTGCCGCCGAGGCGAAAGTCGCAGGCAGCCCGCTGGCCAAGGAAGCGCTGGCGCTCCGTGCGGTGCACGAGCTGCCTTCCTCGGCGCTCGGGCGCTACGCGGACGTTGCCCGTAGGCCCGGGTTTGGCCGGGCCCTCGTCCGAACCGAACAGGAGCTCGCCCTTCAAGACGTATCGCTCGAGCGCGTGGCCGAAGTGAACGCCGACCTCGCGGGCCTCCTTCGCGCATTTCGACGACAGCTCGAAGACGCCCGGGTGTCGACTCGCGCCGAGGTGTTTCACACGGCGATCCGCCGAATCGAAACGGGCAGCCCTGACTCACTGATCGGATGTCCGACGGCGGTGCTCGACATTCCTCAGGAGACAGCGCTCGATCGAAAATTGGTTGCCGCGGTCACCGAGGCGAGCGTCGAAGCGATCGTGGTGGGGCCCGCCTCCGGAGACGACGAGAGCGGGGCGGCCCCTCCGGCCGCGATCGACCCGGGGCTTCGTCGGCTCCAGCGGCGCCTGTTTGCGCCCGAGCGGATCGAGGCGTCGTCTTCCTCGGAGGCGGTATCGTCCGAGGCGGTATCGCCAGCGGCGGCACCGTCAGCGGCGGCATCGTCTGAGGCGGTAGAGGTGTTTTCCGCACCGGGTGAAAACCGGGAGTGTGTCGAGATCGCGCGGCGCGTGCTCCGCCTTGCTGCGGACTCGGATCGACCCATTCCGTTCGACGAGATCGCGATCGTGCTTCGTGCGCCCGAGCACTACCGGGCGCCCGTTGGGGAAGCGCTCCGCCGCGCAGGAATCGAAGCCCACTACACCCGAGGCACCCTCCGTCCGAATCCGTCCGGCCGAGCGCTCCTCGCCCTCCTTCGCTGCCGTCGCGAAGACCTTTCGGCGCGCGCCTTCGCCGAGTTTCTCTCACTCAATCGCGTCGCCCGGCGACCTAGCGACCCGGAGGAAGTGGGCACCGACCACGATCTCATGGCCCGACCCGCCGATCCGATCGAGGAGGACGAGGTACCCGAGCCGCTTCCACCGATGCCGCGGCGGTGGGAGCGTCTCCTCGTCGACGCGGCGGTGATCGGAGGCCGGGACCGATGGGTGCGTCGCCTCCGGGGACTTCGAAACTCGCTCCGCGCCGAGCGGATGGCCGCGAAGGATCCGGATGATCCACGCGTCGCGCGCCTCGACGAACGCATGGCCGAACTCGACAACCTCGAAGCCACGGCGCTGCCGATCCTCGATGCGCTTCAGGCCATGCCCGAGGAGGCGAACTGGAGCGAGTGGCTCGATCAGCTCAAGCGTCTGGCCGGGGCTGCGATCCACCAGCCGGAAGGAGTACTGCGGGTGCTCTCGGAGCTCTCGCCGCTCGGACCGGTGGGCCCGGTGTCCCTCCGGCAGGTCGAGCAGGTGCTGCGCCACCGGCTCACCCAGTTGGTCACGCCTCCGGCCGCGAATCGTTCGGGGCGGGTGTTCGTTTGCTCGATCGACGAAGTGCGGGGATTGAGCTTTCGTGCGGTGTTCGTTCCGGGGGTTGCGGAGAAGATGTTTCCGCAGAAGGTCAGCGAGGACCCGCTCCTCTTGGATGCGGACCGGCGCGCGATCGGGTCGCTCCCGACCAATGTCGATCGGGTGCGGGCGGAACGGCTCCTCCTTCGCATCGCGGTCGGAGCTGCGCGGGAGCGACTCGTGGTGAGCTTTCCGCGAATCGATGGATCGCGGGGACGGCCTCGGGTCCCTTCGTTCTATGGCCTCGAGCTGACGCGCGCGTACACCGGGGAGCTCCCAGGGTTTCGCACGTTCTCGCAGCGTGCGGACCAGCGGAGCGGGGCGCGGCTCGGCTGGCCGGCCCCTCGACGGCCGGAGGAAGCGATCGACGCATCGGAGTTCGATCTGGCGATGCTTCACCGCGCGATGGCGCCGGCCGAGGGCGCGCAGGTGAAGGGTGCGGCTCGGTACCTGCTTTCCGCCGACGACTGCCTTGCTCGAAGCTTGCGCCGGAGAGGCCGCCGGTGGGGGCTGCGTGGCTGGAAGGGGGTCGACGGTTTGATCGCGCCCGACCACCCAGAGGTGCGTGGACTGCTGGCGGCGGAGGTTCCGTCGGCCCGCCCGTATTCGCCGACCGCCCTCGAGGCGTTTTCGGCCTGCCCCTATCGGTTCTATCTGCGTTCGATTTTGCGGCTCTCGCCCCGTTTCGTTCCGGAGGCGATCGATGAGCTCGATCCCCTCGAGCGTGGCCGATTGATTCACGACATTCAGCGCGTGTTCCTCGATGCGCTCCGGACCGAAGGGGAACTTCCAGTGACCCGGGCCAACCATCGGCGGGTCGTGGTCCGGCTACGGGAGGTGGTTCGCGAGGTCTCGGCGCGCCATCGCGAGGAGCTCCATCCGGCGATCGGGCAGGTGTGGGACGACGCGATCGGCGAGCTTCGCGGCGATCTCGAGGAGTGGCTCCTTTCCTTCTCCGAGCGGGCCCTCTCCGAACACGCCCTCTCCGAAGAGGCCCTCTCCGAACACGCCCTCTCCGAACACGCCCTCTCCGAACACGCAGTGTGGGTGCCTCGATACTTTGAGCTCGCATTCGGCCTCGACCGTGCGGACCGGGATCCCGCGAGCGTGGATGCGCCGGTCGTGCTCGATGAGGGCCTGACGCTGCGCGGATCGATCGATCTCGTCGAGCTCCACGGCAATGCGTGCCGGGCGATCGATCACAAGACGGGGCGCGCGCCCGCAAAGCTCGACGGGATCAGCAAGGGTGGAACGCGGCTGCAGCCGGTGCTCTATGCGCTTGCCCTCGAAAAGATCTTTCCTGAGCGCGAGGTGACCGAGGGTCGGCTTCACTTCTGCACCGGTCGCGGCGGCTTTCAGGAGTTGAGCGTGCCGCTCGGCCCGCAGGGCCGTGCGATCGTGGGCCAGCTTGCCACGACGGTTCAAACGTTCGTAGGCGAGGCGTTTTTGCCCGCGGCACCGGCGGTCGATGCGTGTACCCACTGCGACTACCGTCCGATCTGCGGCCCGGACGAGGAGTATCGGACGCGTCGAAAGGACAAAAAGCCGCTTTCGCTTCTGACCGCCCTTCGAAAGGCGCCATGACCTCGCCGCCGCGTCCGACCTCGACACCGCGTCCGACCGAAGCGCTCGCCGATCACGCAGCGCGCGAGCGGATCTGGCGCGACCTCAACGCGACCCTGGTCGTCGAGGCCGCCGCGGGGACCGGCAAGACCACGGCCCTCGTTCAGCGAATGGTGGAAGTGCTGCGGTCGGGCGTCGCGGGCCTCGAGCAGCTGGTCGCGGTGACCTTTACCGAAAAGGCCGCGGGCGAAATGAAGCTCCGGCTCCGGGCTGAGATCGAAGAAGTGCGGGCGAACGCGGGGCCCGCCGAACGGTCTCGGCTCGACGATGCGCTTCAGCGGCTTGAGACCGCCCGCATCAGCACGATTCACTCATTCTGTGCCGACCTTCTGCGCGAGCGGCCGGTCGAAGCGGGGGTTGACCCGGACTTCGAGGTGGTGGCCGAGGATTCGGCGAATGTGCTCCTCGAGCGAGCCTTTGACCGCTGGTTTCAAAACGCGCTGGCGAATCCGAGCGAGGGGCTCCGGCGCTTTCTCCGTCGGCGCCCTTCGTCGGCCAAGCGTCGAGCCGCGCTCTTCGGGATCTGCGGCGACCTCGTAGAGCGCCGGGACTATCCGGGCGAGTGGGCGCGACCCCCGTTTGACCGCGAGGGTCGCACCGATGCGCTCGTGGATGCGCTACGGGAGCTCGGAGCGCTTCGCGAGTTCAGCCGCGGGGATCGGTTTCTCGGTCGGTTCCTGAAAATCGTCGAGCGGTTTGTTGCCGAGATCGACGACCGCGAGCGGGTACGGCGCTGGGGATCGGCGGGTGATGCGGCGGCGCTCCATCCAAACCGTGACTATGACGGGCTGGAAGCAAAGCTCAGCGAGCTCGCACGGACATCGAATGGTTGGAACGCGCGAAGCGGGAGCTTTCAGGGCATCCGTTCGGCGGAGGTGGTCCAGCGAAGAGATGCGGTGCGGGAAGAGCTCGAGGCCTTTCTTCGCGATGCCGACGCGGACCTCGCGGCGGCGCTTCACGGCGCGCTCCTCCCGGTGGTGGCGGCGTACGAAGAGCTCAAGGCCGACGCGGGGGTCCTCGACTTTCTCGACCTGTTGGTGGGCGCGCGAAACCTCGTTCGATCGTCCGCGTCGGTCCGTCGAGAGCTACAGGGACGGTTCACGCACCTGTTTGTGGATGAGTTTCAGGACACCGATCCCCTCCAGGCCGAACTGATGCTGCTCTTGAGCGCCGACGATCCGACTGAAGTGGATGCCGAGGAGGCGCGCCCCGTTCCCGGAAAGCTCTTTGTCGTCGGCGACCCCAAGCAGTCGATCTATCGCTTTCGGCGGGCAGACGTGGGCACCTATCTCCAAATCAAGGACCGGCTTCTCGCGAAGGGGGCCGAGCTCCTCCATCTCACCACCAACTTCCGGAGCCTTCCCGGGATTCAAGCGGCGATCAATGTGTCGTTCGCCGAGGCGATGGAGAGTTCGGCGTATCAGCCGGCGTACGTTGCCCTCGACCGATACCGCCCTCCTCGGACCGGACAGCCGTCGGTGGTCGCGCTGCCGGTCCCGCGGCCCTACGGCGACCGAGGCCGGATCTGGAACAAGTCGGTCCAGGAGTCGACGCCCGATGCGGTCGGAGCGTTCGTGTCCTATCTCATTCGAGAGAGCGGCTGGGTCGTCGAAGACCCGGCGCGGCCAGGAGAGATCGGTCCGATCGCGCCGCGGCACGTGTGCCTCCTCTTTCGGCAGCGGCAGACGTTCTGGCGCGACGCCATTCGGCCGTACCTTCGTGCGCTGGAGGCGCGCCAGGTGCCCCATCTTTTGTCCGGTGGGCTGTCGTTCTATGCCCGGGGCGAAGTGATGGCGGTTCGGGCGGCGCTGACCGCGATCGAATGGCCCGACGATGAGCTCCACGTCTACGCCACTCTCCGAGGCCCCTTCTTTGCGCTAGAAGACTCGGCGCTTCTCCTGGCCCGTGCCGCGGCGGGCAACCTTCACCCGCTCGCGCCTCGACCGGAGACCGAACCGGGGCCCGTGGAGCGGCTGGTATTCGATGCCCTCGACCTTCTTCGGGACCTCCATCGCGGTCGGAACCAGGAACCGATCGCCGACACCATCGCTCGATTCTTGGAGGCGACGCGAGCGTATGCGTCGATCGCCCACTGGAACGCCGGCGAAGAAGCGCTTGCCAACGTTCTTCACCTGGTCAGCGAGGCGCGTCGCTTCGAGGCCCAGGGCGCCACCTCGTTTCGTGCATTCGTGGAATGGCTCGACCGGGAGAGCCGTCCCACGCCGCCGATCGCATCGCTCGAGGAGGACTCCGAGGGGGTTCGGGTGATGACCGTCCACAGCGCAAAGGGACTCGAGTTTCCGGTGGTCATCCTTTGCGACCCTTCCGTTTCGCGTCGAAAAGAGCGGCCGTCGCGGTTCGTCGACCATCGGACGCGCACATGGCTTGCCCCGATCGGTGGCCTGATCCCCGGGGAGCTTGCGGCCAAGAAAGACGAAGTGATCGCCGCCGACGAGGCGGAGGAAATTCGGATCGGATACGTCGCGGCGACGCGAGCGCGGGATCTCCTCGTCGTCCCCTGCGTGGGGGCGGTCCGGCATCCCGGCTGGGTGGATGTGCTTCATCGGGCCCTCTACCCCAAGCCAAACCAGTGGCGGGCCGGCACGGCAGGCCCGGGATGTCCTGCGTTTGGCGAGGACTCGGTCTTCGAGCGTCCTGCGACCGCCGAGGACGCCCCGATGTTTGCCGTGAAGCCCGGGCTCTATCGGCACCTTCCCGAGGGTGAGGGCGTGGTGTGGTGGGATCCGCATGTCCTCGATCTCGATCTCGACGCCGGTGGTGGGATTCGCAATCAAGAGCTTCTCGTGGCCGACGACGCGCACCCGGAGGCCGAAGAAGAGGCTCTTCGGGCGGTGGGCGCGTGGGAAGGTCGACGGGCCCAAGCCATCGCGAAGGGCTCCACGCCCTCGATGCTCGCGACTCCGGTGACCGCGCTATCGCACGCGCGTGCGGCGGAAGGTGGACTGAGCGGGCGGCCCGTCAAGATCGTCGGTACCGAGATCGATCGGACCGGTCGGCCGGGCGGAGCTCGTTTTGGAACCCTCGTGCATGCGGTGCTCGCGGATGTTGGGGGCGGGGCCGAAGGCATCCGAGCGCTCGCGAAATATCACGGGCGGGCGTTGGGTGCGACGAAGAAGGAAGTCGAGCACGCCGTCGCGGCGGTGGGTACCGCGGTGGCTCACCCTCTCTTTGTCCGAGCGATGGCGAGCGCCGACCGGCGTTTTGAAGCTCCGATCCATCTCCCTACGGAGGTCGATGGAAGGGTGATGCACATCGAAGGCATCATCGATCTCGTGTTCCGAGAAGATCGGCCGGATGGTCCGGTATGGGTGGTGGTCGACTTCAAGACCGACGACGCGGACGAGCCTCACTACCGCGAGCAGGTGGCGATCTATTGTGACGCAATCGAGACGGTTACTGAGGAGGCGGCGGAGGGAGTGCTGATGATGGTGTAGGTGCTCTTGGTCTGTTCGTTCAGCGGGGTCGGCGCGATAAAGCGCGCTGTGCGCCCGAACGGCACGCCGCTCCGCGCGCCCGGACTTGGCTCTCGAGGTGGCATGAAGCGCTTCGTTGCCGGACCATAGGCGCGCTCCGGGTCGCACCGTCCGAGCGCCCAGCGCGGAGGTACGCTGGCTGCGCAGGCCAAGACTGGGGAGCAGGTTTTCTTGGTCTGTTCGTTCCGCTTGATAGGCGCGAGGAAGCGCGCTGGGCGCTCGAACGGCGCGTCCTTCCGCGCGGCCGGAGTGGGCTCTCGGAG
>JBCCZL010000290.1:0-11858 GCA_039187775.1 Myxococcota bacterium | reverse complement strand
CGCGAACGCAGAATCGGATTCGGAATCCGGTTCAGATTCGGAGGCAGAGCCAGATTCAGAGGCAGACGCAGAGTCAGAGCCAGAGCCAGATTCAGAGGCAGAGCCAGATTCAGAGGCAGAGTCGGATTCCGACTCGGAGGCCGCGGCGTCGCCCGCCGAATCCGCCGGCTTGTCGCTGGGCTTCTCTCCGTCCTCGTCGCTGCTCACTGGGCGAAGCATCCCACCAAGGGCCGGCCTTCGCCAAGCGCAAACGGCATCCGCTGCCGCCGGGCAAAATGCGTGAGCGAGAGATCGTGTAGCCTCTCGGACCATGGGGAACCGGAAGCTCGTCGTCGTGTCCAACCGTGGTCCGCTCCGGGCCGAACGGCGGGGCAAGAAACGCGTGTGGGTCCGGTCCGCCGGGGGTCTCGTGACCGCGCTCGATCCCGTCCTCCGAGCACGCGGCGGCGTCTGGATCAGCGCCGAAGAGGCCGAAGACCACGTCGCCTACGTCGAAGGCGCCAAGCTCGACTACGCTGCGGAGCCGGTCAAGCTCAAGAAGGACCTGCAGGAGGGCTTCTATCAGGGCGTGTCCAACGCCGTCCTGTGGCCACTGCTCCACAGCTTTCCGCCGACCATCCGAATCGGCACCGCTCCCTGGGATACCTACGTCGCCGCCAACAAAGCCTTCGCCAAGGCTGCTCTCAAAGCGAGCCGCCCGAAAGACCTGGTTTGGGTGCACGACTATCACCTGCTCTTGGTGCCGGGAATGGTGCGCGAAAAGCGCGCTACCGCCCGCATCGGCTGGTTCTGTCACATCCCGTGGCCGAACCCGGACCTCTTCGGAATCCTCCCGTGGCGGCGTCAAATCCTCGAGGGACTCCTCGGCGCTTCGGTCCTCGGGTTTCACACCGATCTCTACGCGCGAAACTTCCTCCAGTGCTGCGAGCAGTTCGCCGGGCTCACCGTCGACTGGGACAGACGCGCCATCCGGGTCGGCGATCACTGGCGCCACGCGGTGACCGCACCGATCGGCACACCGGTCGAACATCTCGAAGAGCTTTCCGTGGACTCGGAGGTTCAGGCCCAAGCGGCCGCCCTTCAGAGTTCGGTCGGCGGCCGAACCATCATCCTCGGAGTCGACCGCCTCGACTATACGAAAGGAATCCCCGAGCGGATCCTCGCCTACGAGCAGTTTCTGAAAGACGCTCCCGCCGCGGTCAACAATGCGGTGCTCGTGCAGGTCATGGTCCCGAGCCGCACCGACGTCGAAGCGTACGCCAAGCTGAAGGCCGAAGTGGATCGACTCGTGGGAAGCATCAACGGTCGGTACGGCAAAACGGGTCAGGTGCCGATCCACTACATCTATCGGAACCTCGACCAGCGCACCCTCTTTGCTCACTACGTCGCGGCCCGCGTCGCGCTGGTCACCCCGCTTCGGGACGGCATGAACCTCGTCGCCCACGAGTACTGTCTCGCCCGAGGGAACGACGATGGCGTGCTCGTGCTGAGTGAGTTTGCCGGGGCCGCCGAATCCCTGACCGACGCCATTCTCGTTAACCCTTATGACATGCGCTCCACCGCCGAAGCGATCGACTACGCCCGGCGGCTCGAGCTCCGGACTCAGCGGCGTCGCATGCGAGCCCTTCGCAACGCAGCCCGCAAGCTCGACGTTCACCGCTGGGCCGATTCCTACCTGAAGCTCCTCGAGAGCGAGCATTGAGCGCTCTCAGCCATCACGAACGAGCCCTGGCTGCTCGGATCCGTCGCCTCCGGCGGCCCCGACTCCTCGCGTTCGATGTCGATGGCACACTCGCGCCGATCGTCGCGGACCCGGCGGCGGCACGGGTGCCCCCCGCGATCCTGAACGCGCTTCGGAGCCTTTCGGCACAAGGAACCGGCGTCGCCCTGATCACCGGACGGGACGCCCCTGCTCTTCGGCGCATCGCGAATCTTCCAGATGTCTATCGCGGGGTCGAACACGGCGCGCGCATCCTCGCGCCCGGTGAGCGAGGCCGAAGGGGGGAGCCCAAACACGAAAGGGACCGACTCTCGACGTTTGAAGACTGGGCCGAAGCGCATGCGGTCCCCTATGGAGCGGAGCTCGAGATCAAGCGCGGCTCGCGCGCGATCCACGTCCGAGGCCTCCAAGAACGATCTCCAAAGCGCGCTGCCGCGATTCTAAAGGCGGCTTGGGCCGTCGCCTCGGAAACCGGACTCGAAGCCCGTCGCGGCCGTGCGGTGCTCGAAGTAGCAGTTCAACTCGGGGATAAGGCAACTTGCCTCGGCGAGATCGCGAAACTCACGGGCGCAAACCGCATCTTCTATTGCGGCGACGATGTCACCGATATCGGCGCGCTCCGCCTTGCATCGCAGCGGGGCGTTGGGGTCTTTGTCCGCTCCGACGAGCGTCCGCAGAAACCGCGCAACGTCACCGCCTCGGTCCGCGGTCCCCACGCGATCCATCGCATCCTCCAAGAGCTCGCACTCTGACTCGAACGGGCCGCGTCCGTTTCCGCTATCCCGTTCATCGGAGCCCGGGCCGCTAGCGACGGCGACGGCGACGGCGAATCAAGATCGGGAGCGCGAACAGGATCAGGGGGACCCACGAGGCGTTCAACGTCCCCATCGTCGCATCGCAGCTGATAAAGCCGGAACCCCGACTCGTGAGGCCAGTGTCGCCGATCGGTGGACCGGGGGCGTCGGGGCGAGCGTCTACCCGAGCCATCGGATCGGCATCGCCCGCAGCGTCGGGAACCGACGCGTCGGCGTCGACCCCCGCATCGGTCACCATCATCGCCTCGAGATAGTCCGGAGTGCCGTTGCCGTCGCTATCCGCCGGCGGCGTACAGCGGTCCGCATCTCCCGCTTCGTCGCGGTCGAGAAGCCCGTCGCCGTCCGAGTCGGTGTCGAGGTGAGCGGGAATGCCGTCGCCATCGGGATCCGGATCGGCGAGACCCTGCTCATCGCTATCTCGAATCGTGTCGTTGTCGACATCGCCAGACACCACTTCGATCAGCTGGTACGGGCCGAGCGCGCTCGGCTGCACCTCGAGGGTGATGTCCGGTTCGTCGCCGTAGAGAAAAGACACAGCGAGCTGATAGAGCATCGTCGGACCATCGGGGAGCCCGAAGTGGAGAAACGGCGAGTCCTGCGCGCCATGGCCTCGGCCCCCATTGACCTCGCGCACATTCTCCCAATCGTCCCGCGAGAGCCGAACGGTCGCTCCAATATCGTCGCGGAGAATCGAGCTTGGCGAGCACTCACCCACATCCGCGAGCACCCGGACCATCAGATAGTTTTGATCGTTGGCATCGTTGACCCACAGGTCGTTGCCGGCATCCTCGATCGCGTGATAATCGAGGTCCCCGTCACGGTCGAAATCCACTAGCGCGCCCGCCGCGCCCACTCCAAATGCGGGGACGCCAAAGCCTCCCTCCACAAAGGTCATCGTCCCCGTCTCCATCAGCTGATTGAGATAGGTCAAGTCGGCTTCGGTGGAGATGGTCATGAAATCCACGTCGCCATCGTTATCGACGTCGCCGCAGACCACATCAACATTGCGGCGCATCGCATCGATCATCGGCACATCGCTATTGGCGAAGAGCGTGCCGTTCCGTTGAAGCCACACCCGATTGACCCCTGAACCGGTTCCGTCGGTGAATACAAAGTCGAAGAGGCTGTCGTTGTTGAAATCGCAAAACGCGACCGCTCCCTTCCGCGCGTTGTTCGCTGCAAGGTCGGGGCTCACCATCGAGAAAGAAGCACCGTCCCGCCGCCAGAAGTCCGGGCCATCGCGACGCGCCGCGATGTCCACTTGGCCGTCCCGATCCCAGTCCGTGACCGTGAGGTAGTCGGCGTGCGCCATCGTCGAGGAGGTGCCGACGGGGAGCGACCTTGCCATCGAGTCGACCTCCATCGAGAAATTCCCGGGGCTCGACCGGTTGGCGAGGGTACGAAGACCGTCTCCGTTCACAAAGACCACGTCCAGAAACCCATCCTCGTCCAGGTCGAGGATTCCAATGCCCTCGCAGTCGATCACAAACGGCGGGGCCATCGTGTTGTCGAGCAAGAAATCCGGCTGAGACGGAAAGGCGTAGTCCGGCGCGCCCTCATTTACATAGACTTCGAGGCGCCGAAACCCACAGCGTACGAGGTCAGGCGCACCATCGTTCGTAAGGTCCGCCGCCACCAGGGACCGGTTGACGTCGTTCATCGCCGCGAGCCCCGGCGCATTCGTCATCGTCACATCCGTGAAGACGGGAGGCGATGCCCCATTGCTGAACCACAGCCGCCCCGCCATTTCATTGTGGCTGGCGACGTCGACGAACCCGTCGAGGTTAAAGTCTGCCCACGTGACGCCACCTACCTTCACGGCGCCATCGTTAATGCCCCCCATCGGACCGTAGTCGGCACCAAATTGGGCGCTCGCCGGAGCAGCAACCAACGCGAGCAGCAGCCAGCCGACGGGAACCGCGCGAAGCACGACTGCACTCTACCAAAGATCGGGGCCGGCGCGCGTGACGGTGTCCGACGTCATCTTCCAGGCGAAGCCCGCATCAGGGTCTGCGGAGAGCCTCCGATCGGACCGGCATTCGAGCGACGTTTGCACGGTCCGCAGGACTGGACCAACTCCGAAAGAACTGTGCCATCGGACTTGCCTTCCCGCAGTCGAGCACCCATATACCCCCTAGGGGTATTTGATTGACCGATCCACAGACAAAAAAGAAGCTCATCGCGCGTCTTCGGCGGGCCGAAGGGCAGCTCGCGGCGGTTCGCCGCATGGTCGAGGACGATGCCTACTGCGTGGATGTGATGACTCAGATATCCGCGGTTCAGGGCGCATTGAGTCGCGCGGGGTCGATTCTTCTGGGCTCCCATATCGAACATTGCGTGGCCGACGCGTTTGAGAGCGGCGACACCGTGGCCCGGCAAGAGAAAATCGAAGAACTCCTCGACGTGTTCTCCAAGTACGGAGCGCGTGGATGACGTCGGTCGGTGTGTGGCTTGAGGCATGGGTGGACGCGGCATGGGGCGTCACGATGGCGCTCGCCCCCTGGCTGTTCCTCGGCACCGTGATCGCGGCACTGCTTCATCGGTTCGTGCCCAAACGCTGGGTGCGCCGATCGTTTCGCGGTCGGTTTGGGGTGCTCAAGGCGGTCCTGCTGGGCGTGCCGATGCCCCTTTGCTCCTGCGGAGTGATCCCCGCAGCGCTAGGCCTGAAGAAACAGGGGGCGAGCGACCGCGCCGCGGTGGGGTTTCTGATCAGCACGCCACAGACCGGCGTGGATTCGATCCTCGTCTCCGCGAGCTTTCTCGGCTGGCCGTTCGCCATCTTTAAGGTGTTGTCCGCCGGGGTCCTCGGCCTGATCGGCGGGCACGCGGTTCGGGACACTCCGGCAAGCGCGGTCCTCGAAAAGAACGAAGCCCACGAGGATCGCCCCACCTTCCGAAGCGCGGTGGCCCACGGAATCGAAGTGCTTCGCTCGATCTGGGCATGGCTCCTGTTCGGGATCGCGGCGTCGGCGACACTGCAGGTCTGGATTCCCGCCGACGCGTTTTCCGGCCTCGACGCAGGCGGCGGCATCTTGGCTGCGCTTCTCATGCTTGTGGTGTCGGTCCCGCTCTACGTGTGCACAACCGCCTCCGTTCCGATCGCCGCCGCCCTGGTGGCCGGTGGATTTCCGCTTGGGGCGGCGCTCGTATTCCTGATCGCCGGGCCCGCAACCAATGTCGCGACCATCGGCGCGGTCTACCGCACCTTCGGGCTTCGCACGCTGTTGACCTATCTCGGCACCGTGGTTCTCGGGAGCCTCGCATTCGGCCTCGCCTTCGACTTTGTCCTCTCGTCGTCCATCCAAGCGCCCACCACGGCGCATGAACATCAGGGACTCGTATCCCAGCTCACCGGCGCGGGGCTTCTCTTCGCCATGGGCTACTTCGCGTGGGAGTCGCTCCGGCGGCGGTTTCGCCGTTCGGTATCGGGTCCCCGGGTGGTGGAGATCCCGGTCCAGGGCATGACCTGCGGCGGCTGCGTGACCAAGCTCGAGCGCTGTCTCGCGAACACGGAAGGAGTCGAAAAGGTGGAAGTCGAACTCGAACCCGGCGTCGCGCGCATTCAGAGTCGGCTTCCCGCGGCGGAGCTCCAAGCGGCTATCCGTGAAGCCGGCTTCGCCCCTAAATGACCCCGAATCCGAAGGCAGTACGCTCGGTTTAGCTGAGGGCCGTGGTGAGAATCCACTGGGCGATTCCGAAATAGACGACCAGCCCTAGCACATCGACCAGCGAGGCGATGAACGGGGTCGATGAGACCGCGGGATCGAGACCCACCCGCTTGATGCCAAGGGGGAGCAGCGATCCCATGAGCGTTCCCATGGTCACCACCGCCACGATGCTCGTGCCCACGGTGATCGCAAGCTCCATCGACGCGGTCTCCCCGACGAACCACGCGCGGGCAAACCCGACGAGGCCGAGGACGATGCCGATCGACACGCCGATGAAGAGCTCTCGGCCCGCGACCCGCCACCAGTCGCCGGGACTCATCTCTCCGACCGCCATGGCCCGGATCACCAGCGTCGAGCTCTGTGCACCGGAGTTTCCTCCGGTTGCGATAATCAGCGGAATGAACACGACGAGGCCCAGCATCGCCGCCATTTCGCTCTCGTGGGCCTCCATCACCGTCGCGGTGAGAAGCTGTCCGCCGAACAAGATGATGAGCCAGAGGGCCCGTTTCCAGATGAACTCGCCAAAGCCAGTGTCGAAGTAGGAATCCTCGAGGGGCACGACGCCGCCCATCTTCTGGGCATCCTCGGTGGCCTCTTCGATGACGACGTCGACCATGTCGTCGATGGTGACGACCCCCAGCATCATTCCACGCTCGTTTACCACCGGGATGGCGGAGAGATCGTATTTGTTGATCGTCGCGGCAACGTGCTCCTGGTCTTCTTCGGGGCTGACTCGAACGACCTTCTCGACCATGACGTCGGCCACCTGATTCGCCGGCTCGGCGAGGATGAGGTCCCGCAGCGATGCCACTCCGACCAGCTGATCCCCATAAGCGGTCACGTACACATAGTCGATCGTCTCGGCGACATCCTCGCGGCTTGCCCGGCGAATTTCTTCCATCACCTTCCACACTTTGGTGTCCGGGGCAACAGACACATAGTGGGTGGTCATGAGACCACCGGCGGTCTCCTCGTCGTAGGCTTGAAGCTCACGGACCTCTTCGGCGGCCTCCGGATCCTCCTTCTCGAGCTGATCCATGAGCTCGAGGGCAAACTGCCCGGTCAGGTCCTGAAGAAGGTCGACCCGATCATCGGGAGCCATCCCACTCAGGATCGGGATCGACTCGCGGCTGCCGATCGCCGACAGCACATCGGCCTGCCGATCGGTGCTGAGACGTTCGAGCACGTCGGAGCTCATGTCGTCGGGCAGAAAACGAATCAGTGCCACGGCGTCTTCGAGGGGGATTTCCTCGATGATCTCGGCGACGTCTTCCGGATGGAACTCGTCGATGGCCTCCTGGAGCGCCTTGGGGTCCGACGCCAAGGTGTCCTTCAGATCCGGGCCGAGGAGGTTTGCGAGGCGCATGGCAGCGCCATTGTGCCCGAACCCGCGGGCCGAAGGTACTTCGCGGGGACGTGGCGCTACGCCTTGGGGGGCCGACGCGTCAGTACGGTGCCGAGGGAGCCTTCGACCGCGAGTTCCGGGAGATACTCTTCCCACCAGGCTCGTGCCCGAATGCCCGTCCACTGCCCTGCCTCGAGGCAACGGCGGAGGTCGTCGCTGAGCGCGCGGGCCGTCTGCGGTCGAGCGTCGGGGTCCTTCTTGAGGCAGCCAAGCAGGAGGACCTCGAGATCGGCGGGAACGTCACGGTGCTCTGACGGCGGCACCGGGTCTTCCTTCGCGTGCGCGAGCGCGAGGGCCATCGCGGAGCCCCGCTCGAACGGCGGCTTCGCGGTGAGAAGAAAGTAACCCACGCACCCGAGCGCGTAGAGATCCGCTCGGCCATCGACCGTCTCGCCCAGGACCGACTCCGGTGCCAGGTACGCCGGCGTGCCCTGCACCACCCCGTCCGCGGTCACCGCCGGATTGACCTGCTCCGGCGCCCCACCCGCAACCTTCACCAGTCCGAAGTCCAGCACTTTCATGTAGTCGTAGGTCTCGCCTCGACGGGTGAGGAATAGATTCGCCGGCTTGATGTCGCGATGGACCAGGCCTTGGCGGTGCGCTTCGCCGAGCGAGTCGCAGGCCTGAATCAGTAGGTGAATCACCCGGGACGGCTCCAAAGGGCCGTAGTCTTCGACCATCGTCTGGAGATCGATTCCCGTCAGCAGCTCCATCACGTAGTAGAGCGTGCCGTCCTCGGCCACGCCAAAGTCATAGAGTTCGACGGTGTGCGGCGACTCGAGCGATGCGGTGGTTTGTGCCTCTCGCTCGAAACGCTCGACCGCCCGCTTTCCTCCTTCCGAGGCCCCCGACGCAAGCGCCTCCGCTCTGATCAGCTTTACCGCCGCGGGCCGAATCAGCATCCGATGTTCGGCGCGCCACACTTCGCCCATGCCCCCCTCGCCGAGCTGCTCCACCAACTGGTAAGCGCCAAGCTGCCGCGCCTCCGAGACTTCGCGGCGCAGGATGTAGATCATCTTGCTCATCGCCACCGCAACGCCACAGCACAGAAACGGCGGAAGAAAGAGCGAGGTGACGACGTCGGCGTCCGGGAGCGTCTGACCGAAGACATGCACGGTCGTGAACAGCGCGATGGGGTTGGCGAACGCCGCTCCAACGCTGGTGAATGCCGCGGTCCGTGGCATGGCGGGCATCAGCAGCGGGATCATCAGGATGTTGACGCAGTTCCAGGAGATCTGATTGGACGGAGCCGCGTAGTCGGGAATGACCTCGAACTCGCTGAATGCGAGGGCGAGGCCCAACACCAGGTGGAGCCCGATGCCCGCGCCGACCACCTGTCGCTGCGTTTTTGGCCCCCGAGAGAGCCAGATGACGAGAGGCAAGCTCGCGACCACCACGGCGATCGCCACGCTGAATCCGACCGCGGTGCGAAACTCGACCCACACCGTGTTGTAGAGAACGAAATAGACGATGAAGATCGCCGAGATAAGCCACGCCGCGGCGATGAACCGACGCCGTGCGCCCTCGATGAGATCGGGGGATAGGGCATCGGCCTTGGTTGTGCCCCCGGGGTCGGGAGCCCGGAACACGGTCCGGCGGTGTGGGTCCTCCACCACGGCTTTCCGGTTGTCTCACAAACTTCCGGCGTGCAAAACTCATGGGCGAAAAGGAAAAGCACGTGACACAAACCGATGAAGAACGGCTCCTTGGGGTGATCGCCCCGGTCAACGTCAAGAACGGAATGGCCGTCGCGTCGGGCTACCTCGGCATCTTCTCACTCTTCTGCTTTGGCCCGCTCCTCGGCATTCCTGCCATCATTACGGGGTACCTCGCCCTCAAGAAGCCCGAACTCGGCGGTAAAGGCCGCGCCTACACCGGCATCATTGCTGGCGGAATCTCGACGATCGGCTACCCCCTTCTCTATCTCGCAACCTCGTTCCTCCGCTAGCCTTTGCTGGCTTTGTTGGGGCGCGAACCCGAGAAGCAAGTGTTAATAACGGCCCGGGGGCGGCTCCGAACAATGCCGACTATGACGGGATGCCTTGCGGTGGTGGCTCTGGTCTCCGGATGCGTGCCCATTTTGGATTCACGCCGGTCACGATGATGACCCGGAAGCGAGGGACGCTATTGCAGGTCGTAGAGCTCGCCGAATTTTGTCTTGAGGTACGAAAGAAACGGCTGCGCGCTAAGGGGCGAACCGGTCGCGCGCTCCACGAGATCTAGCGGCTCGAAAACCGAGCCATGCTGATGCACGTGGTCCTTGAGCCATGTGCGAAGCGTCGAAAACTCGCCCTCGGCGAACTGGGCTTCAAGATCTGGATGGGCCGCGTTGGCGGCCTGAAAGAACTGAGCGGCCATGAGATTGCCAAGGGTGTACCCCTGGAAGAGACCGCCCACCTTCTCGCAGTACCAGTGGACATCCTGAAGTACGCCGTTTCGATCCGCGTCGGGGCGAACGCCGAGATCGCTTTCGTAGCGTGCGTTCCAGGCCTCGGGAAGATCGGCCACCTTGAGGCTCCCATCGAGGAGCTGAAGCTCGAGGTCGAAGCGAATCATCACGTGGAGGTTGTAGGTCACCTCGTCGGCGTCGACGCGAATGAGCCCTCGCTCCATCCGATTGCACGCGCGGTAGAACGTGTCGACATCGACTCCCCGAAGCTGCTCGGGAAACCGCTTCTGCGCGGTCGGAAGAAACCACGTCCAAAACGCGCGACTGCGGGCAACCTGGTTTTCCCAGAGCCGGCTCTGGCTCTCATGAACACCTGCCGACACGCCTTCCCCGAGGGGCGTGCCGTCATACGACTCGTCGATGCCGAGTTCGTAGAGCGCATGACCACATTCGTGCACTGTGCCGAAGAAACTGTCGCCAAATCCCTGATCGAGAACTCGGGTGGTAATGCGAACATCACCGGCGGAGAACCGCACCATGAACGGGTGATGGGTGAGGTCTTGCCGGCCGCGTTCGAAGTCATAACCGATCTTCTCGATCGCTGCGCGACCTAGCGCGAGCTGATCGTCTTTGCCGTAGGCCAGGGCAAGAAACGAGGCTTCCGGCGAGGGTCGTGCACCGATCTTCTCGACGAGCGGCACGAGTTCGCGCCGAAGGTCGGCAAACAGCTCGGACACGATCTTCGCCGTCATGCCGCGGTCGTGAATGTCGATCAGGGGGTCGGCTGGATGATCGCCACCGCCCATGTACTCCGAGTAGCGGCGACTAAACTCGACGGTCTTTTCGAGGAACGGCTGCACCGCAGAAAAGTCGTTGTTCGGGCGAGCTTGAGTCCAGGTTGTGAACGACCGAGAAAGGTGTTCGGAGAGCTCGCCCACAAACTCCGCCGGTAGCTTCCGCGCACGCTCGTGTGAGAGCCGGGCCAACCGATGCATCGCCGCTTCGGGTGCATCCGGCGGGAGGTCTGCGGCCTTCGCGCTCAACTCATCGAGAAGCTTCGTCATCGCGGGCGCCACGCGCAGTTCGTGAACGAGTCGGTTTAGGGTGGCGAGCTGCCGCCCGCGGGCGGTTGCGCCCTTTGGGGGCATATGCGTGCTCTGGTCCCAGTCGAGAACGTTGATGGCGGACTGGAGGTCGCCGATTTCGATAAGCTTGTCCCGAAGGGGGAGAAAGGCCTCATTCATACGGGGTCTTTGTCGGATGTTCGTCGCACCGCGTCAAGCGTTAGGCTTGTTGTTCTATGGCGAGTCGACAAAAAGGTCTCATCGCTGGCGACGACGGCAAGGTCCGGTGCTTCTGGCCGGGCACCGCCCCCGACTATCTCGCCTACCACGACCGCGAGTGGGGCTTTCCGGTGCGAGACGACGTGCGTCTCTTCGAGAAGATCTGCCTCGAGGGATTTCAGTCGGGTCTCAGCTGGCTCACCGTCCTCCGGAAGCGGGAGAACTTTCGCAAGGCGTTCGCCGGCTTCGATCACCACAAGGTCGCCCGCTTCAATCAGCGAAAGGTCGAGCGCCTGCTCGGGAACGCCGGGATCATTCGGCACCGAGGCAAGATCGAATCGACGATCAACAACGCGAAGTGTGCGCTCGCGCTCGAAGAAGAGTTTGGTTCGCTGGCGGCGTACTTCTGGCGCTTCGAACCTCCGGCGAGGGAACGGCCGCGGAGGTTGACTCGGGCCGCGCTCTCCAAGCTGACCAAGACTCCAACGTCGACGAAGCTCAGCAAGGACTTGAAGAAGCGAGGGTTCAGCTTCGTCGGACCGACCACCGTTTACGCATTCATGCAGGCCATGGGTATG
>JBCCZL010000289.1:0-11858 GCA_039187775.1 Myxococcota bacterium | reverse complement strand
GTCAGATCATGCAGGCCGCATCCCTGCTTGCCAGCGACCCCAACCCCAGCGATGAGACCATCGACGCCGAGTTGTCCGGCAACCTATGTCGTTGCGGCACCTATCCCCGCATCCGCGCCGCCATCCGCCTCGCGCAGGCCAAGGTGGGGGGCTAGCCATGTCACGATTGGGGACCATCACGCGCCGCACTTTTCTTGTCGGAACTGCCGCTGTCGGGGGCGCGGCGATCTTTGGCACGTATTCCGTTGCGCGCCCGCACGATAACCCGGTGGAGGTTGACCTTCCCGACGGTGCGGTGGCCTTCAACCCGTGGGTCAGGATCGACGGGTGTGCGAGTTCCTGGGCGTCGAAGGCGAGGTCCGTGCGGGTGCCGTCGCGCACGCCGAGCGTTTGAAGCGCAGTCTCAGAATAGACCGTCCAGTTTTCCCCCTGGTCTTGGGAGACGAGCGGCACGAACTCGCGCGTCCCATTTCGCTCCGCCCGAGCCACGATGACCCAAACGCCTCGCACCTCCACAAAGGTGGGCATCTCCCAACCGGAGTACGCCGCGAGTTCTGGCGTGTCGTCGCCGAAGAGCGGCTCGGGACGAGGCACAAACGTCGAGTAGCGGGTGGTCGGGTCGACTTCTCGTCGGGCGAGTCCGATGAACGATTCGTCGCTGTCGGTCCGGCCGGTAAAGAGGAGGTGGAACTCGTCATCGAAAAACAGCAGCTCGGGATCGGAGACCGACGCTTCGTAGAACGTTCCGCCCTCCGCCCGAAGGGCCGGCGCAGCGAGAGGGTGGGCGAGGAGGAACCGCTCGGGCTCGTTTTCCTGTGGCCGGCGCGCGAACGCGATGCCATCCGGGGTTTCGAAGGCGAGGGCGGTGCCCTGAGCCGAATACACAAGCGACGGGTTTCGGAAACCGCTATGCGGTACCGAGTCACCGAGCACCACGTCCCGAAGGTCGAGGGGGGTGCGCGACGACCACGCGGTGGGCACATCGCAAAACGAACTTGCCGCTCGGACATCGCCGACGCGGGCCCCGTTCGGCATGCCGGCGGGGCGGTTGTTGTTCCGCCCGTAGGTGACGAGGCGGGTTTCTGCCGCGGGGGCAAAGACATAGGTGCCTTCGAGACGACCGTCGCGACTCACCACCACCTCGCCGGTGGGGCGGAGCTCGAGGCGCATCGCAATGGGCTGGTTTCGAATCACCGACCACGTCTTGATGATCGAATCTCCCACAATGAGGCTCACCGTGCTCCGTGACCCACTCATCAGCAGGCCGGCGAGAGGCTGAACTTCGCTCGTGCGCGAGAGGTCCGACTGGGTGGTGAGGGCCACGCCGGCCGACTCGACGCAGCTCTCGCAATCCGAACTCGCGAGGGTCGTGTCGATCACGAGTCGCGTGATCGTCAAATCGATCGGATCACCGAGGACCAAACCGCCATCCGCACTTCGGTCGCCGCCCGGATGAAGCATGCCATCGACCAGCCACGAACCGTTTCCGAAGCTCGTGGTGCTATCGCCGACGCATTCGGTGACGCTCCCGGTGCAGCCGGAGAACGCCCAGGACCGCATTTCCCCCGCGGCGCACCGCTCGCCGCTTCCGATCGTGCAGGAGTGGAGACCGGCGCAGGCCGGGTCGCTGCAGTCGGTCCCGTTCTGATCGTCATTGTCGGTGCCGTCAAAACAGCTGCTCGGATCGTAGCTGGCGCCGGGCGCGAGGCCCACTTCCGACCGCAGCCCATTGTCGACGACGTCGTCCCCCACAAACAGCGGCGGAGGCACGTTCGGTGACTCTTGCCCCGCGTCCGGCGCGGCGTCGGGCGCGGATGCATCCGGGTTACCGTCCGGAGGACCCGGATCGAATGAGGTCCGCCCTTCGTCTCCGCAGCCCGCGAGACTGAGGAGCAACGCGGCCAGCCGGATGCGACAGTCCCTCATCGACTCTCCAAGTGGCCGGTCGCCGGACGGGTCGCGTGGCCGAGGCGCGCGTCGACGCTCCCTTCGGCGTCGTACACGAGGTGAACGGCGCCATCCGAGAAGAACGCGTCGGGCCCGCGGACCCCGATTCGCTCTTCGGGCGTATCCGCGCCTTCGAGAACCGGCGATTCGAGCCGGCGCCAGAAGCGGAGGTCGTCGGAGACGAGGACCCCGATCGACCAGCGGAGGCCGTTGCGACCACCGTAGTACAGATGGTACGCGCCGTTCTGGATGTGGAGCGCGGGCGCCGCGATCTCGTGTGCATCGAAGTCGAGACTGGTCATCGTCGGCTCGACCTTGCGACGGGTAAGCTCGGTCAGTTCGGCGGAAGGGAACCAGTCGAACCTCTCCAGGTCGTCGGAGTAGAACAGCGCCAGATATCGAAGGCCGTTGCCGTCCTCGGCGACCGCGACCACCACCCAACGCTCGCCGATCGCTCGAGCGATGCTCGGCTGGCTGAGGTGAACAAAGCCATACTCCTCCGGTGCGATCGCGGGTCGAGGATCCGCCTCGAAACGATTGTCCGCGCCGCGACGAGCGATCGCGATCGACCGCGTGCCGCTCTCCCCGGTCGCGGTGTAGAGCATCGTCCATCCTTCATGCACGAAGAGCTCGGGGTCTTCGACGCCTCGACGGTTGTGGTCGACCGTCGGCACCAACGCGGGAACGTCCTGCACGAGGAGGGAGACACTCTGGAAGTCGTCGCTCACCTCACCGACATGAATGCCGTCGGGAGCACTGAACGCCACCAGCGTCTCCCCTTCGGCAGTGCTCACCGATGGGTCACGGAGTTCGCTGAGCGGTCGGTCGACGGCCATCGGACCTCGCTCGAACCATCGATCGGGCATGTCGCAGAGTTCGACATGGACCGCCAGGTCGCCGATCCCCGAGCCGGAGAGTTCCGCGCCCCGATTTCGGCTTCGTCCATACACCAAAAGGCGGGCCGCTTCGTGAAGGGTGAACGCGGACCGCGTCACCACCGCTCCGTTTCGCCACACTTCGAGCTGACCGTTGGGGGTGAACACCAACCGCCAGCGCTCGGTCGCGTCGACCATTGGCCAGCGGGCGATGGTTTGTTCGCCGATGACCAGCATCACCTCGTCGCGGGACCCGCTGAGGAGAAGTGCGGCAAGGGGACTGACCTGACTTGCGGTTCCAAGCGAATCCTGCCCGGTGAAGCCAAAGCCCGCCGAGTCGACGCAGCCTGCGTCGCAGTCTTCCCCGGCGCGACCGAGGGACGCTTCGAGGGTGATCTTGCTGATGCGAAGGTCCACCGGTTTGCCGATCAAGAGACCGCTATCGAACTCGCGCCCTCCGGGCCGGAGCTTGCCGTCCTGTTGGTCGACCCAAGGCCGCGGCGAGCCGAAGACTTCGATATCGGGAAAACATCCTTCGAGGTCTCCGGTGCAGGAGTCGAACGCGAGCCCATCGCGAGCTCCAGCGGGAAGCAGGGTTTGGAGTTCCGGCGCAGCACCACAGCAGGTGCCGCTTCCAAGACAACAGCTTGGCACCTCGCCTCCGCAGCTCTCAGCGCAGAGTGGGCCTTCGGTGTTCGTGCACCCCGCAAACCCCGGTGAGTCCGCTTCGTTCATTCGTCGAGCTTGCTCGCCTGCCGGGATCGCCCGCGGACCGGCGGCCCGGTCGCCGGTCACGGTGCCGGCGTCCACGGTGGTGGAGCACCCACAGGCCGCAAGGGCCAGGGCGCCAACTACCCACCTGAATCGCTCTGCCAACTTGGTCTCCAATACTGATCGAACGGGACGAACTCGTATCGTACTCCGGACGAAGTCTGCACACTTCGTGCCAGAAGAAACCGTAGGCGGTTGGATTCGCTCGCGATTCGGGTGACCGCAAGTCCGGTGATGCTGCATCCCTGCTCGCAACTCCCATTCCCAATGTCCGCGTCCGAAATCACCGGATTGCCGTCGTAGGCCGTGAACTCCGGCAGGAGCCCCATCGTGGCTTCCATGGTGGTCTGTTGGGCCTGCGCGAGCCCGATGGTGGTCTGCGCCAACCCTCGGTCGAGCGCGGTGAACCAGAGTCGGAAAATCCCGCGATCCCCGCCTGTCTCGTAGTCCACCCATACTTCGGGGGCTCGGACCCCGCCTTCGGCGAAAGGGCGCCCCACCGCCGCGCTGTCCAAGACCACCATCGGGTCGGTTTCCACGGTGCCGGCGGCGGTGAGCCTTACCGCACGAATGTCGCTGGGATCATTTTCTTTTTCGCAGGTGTAGAAGAGCCACAGCCGGTTCGTGCCGTTGGCCTGAATCAGGTTGGGATCGCGAAGCGATACACATGGGCTCGTGGGTTCGAGAACGGTCATCTCGAACGGTGCTCCGACCGTCATTTCGTTCCCACTCATCGAACTGTTGTAGGCGATGTCGAAGATCCCCGAACCGAAGGCTCGTTCCTGAGCGGCGGCCGCCTGAAACGTTACGGAATCCATGCCGTTATAGATGGTGGGCTCCCGCAGGTGCTCCGGATCCCCCGTGCACATCATCGCGCAGCCGACGGGCATCGGGTCGAGGCAGCTCGGGTGGCAATCGCCCACTTTTGGAAGGGTTGCAGCGTTCCAGGTGCCATCCCAGGCCGCGTCGGAAGCGACCGCCGAGTGGCCGATCGAAAACCCAATGTCGTTGGTTTGGGCGATCCGGCGCTGGACGTCGGTCGCGTCGTAAAAGATGTCCCACACATTGTCCCCCGCGGTGACGGAGGACGCGGCGATCGCCGGCGCGCCAATCCCCCCCTGGCCCCACTCGCTCACATTGAGGGTTGCGTACCCACTTGGAGGAGGGGACGAGTGTGACAAAAGGATCCGATCTCCGGCCCCCCCGGGACGAATGTACTGGCTCGGATTGACACACTCTTGAGTGGCCAGCTCGAAGCCTCGTTCGACCACTACCCCAGCGCCGCGGCCCTCGAGGCCCACGAAGAGTCCGAGGATGCCCTCATCGCAGCCCGAGATGCTTAGCAAATTGCGCTGATCGAGGAATGGAAAGTCCTTGATGATGAGGTCGGGGGTGACTCCGGGAGTTGCGGTGACCGTCGCAAACAACGCCACGCGGCCCTGCTCGGTGACCCCGGGCGCGACCCGAAGCGACACCGGTAGGGTCGTGCCGACCGCTGGCGGGACGATCGCGTCCCGGCGCATGATCTCGACCCCCGCCTGACTGACCACAAGATTGCCCGTGCTCTCGAGGGTCACCGCGAGGTCGGCGGCCAGCCGCTCGTTCGGTCGGCGACTGTTCGACGGAGTGAGCACCACCGCCGCGTCGCAGTCGGCGCACGGTTCCTTAAGCTGAAACGTGAGGTTGATGTCCAGGCCGAGCGCGAGGGGCTGGCAGCCAAACACCATCGCGGTTCGGGTGGTGGCATCGAAGCGGACTTCGTTGTCGAGGAACATCGGTCGCGGGTTGGCGGGCACCGGATCCCATCCGACGGTGGCCCCGTCCCAGTTGAACGTCTGCGTCTCTCCCTCCGCGCAACACTCGGCCTGCGGAGCACACGCGAAGTCGGCGCAGTCGATCGCTGCGTTGCAGTTGTTGTCGATCCCGTCGCCGCAGATCTCGACGTCGCCCGTGGGGCATCCGCCTTCGCCTCCGTCTCCGTCTCCCGCATCGGCGTCGGGGATATTGAGGTCGACCGATCGGTCGGTGGCGCCGTCGGATGCAGGGTTGATGTCGTCGGGTTTGTTGAGGAACGAGCAGCCTCCGATGACGAAGAGCGCCAACGCCGTGACCGTTCGGGTCGCTGCTCGGCGAGTGGGCGCCGGCTGAATCACAGCGCCTCCAGCGGGATCGTCACGGCCGCCACCCCGCCGCCCGCGGTCGGGCCTGCGCTCAGGCGAATCGTCGAGGGGGGCTGAGTCCCTCGACTGTTTGTGAGGGTGAGGATCAGCGACGTGACCCCGAGCGCCACCGCGGATCCGATGGCGATGTCGGTGGCCAGGTTCATCGTGTTGACGTCGTCGCGCGCGTCCTGTCGTTCGGCCTGCGACGCATTCGTATCGGCGTTGAGATCTTCGAAGTCGCCGTTCAGAAGGAGCGCGTTGATTCCAAGGCCTAACGCGGTAAGCGCGGCAACGCCGGTCCCTACCCAGAACAGCACCGGCGCGACGCCGTAACGCGTGCCCGTCGGAATCGCCGGCTCCAGCGTGATATCGGCGGCCACGTCGCCGTTGGGCGGCAGATCCAGATCGGATCGGGCGGCCACATGACCGTCGGCCTCCACGATGAGCTCATGGCGCCCTGGAGTAAGGTCGAGCTCGAGCTCCTCGCCCTCGCCGACCACCGCCCCATCCACGATCACCGTCGCCGCGGTGTTAACCGCCAGTCGGACCGTGGCTCGGGGTGCCGTCGCGGTAGGCCGCAGATCGATCGTGAGCTGGTCACTGCCCGGCTGAATCGTGATTCGCCGCTCCACGGTGGGCTCGAATCGGATCACGTGGTCGCCGGGAATGACCTCAAACGGCTCGCCGGGACGGACGGGTCGGCCGTCGACGGTCAGCCGTCCACCGCTCGGGGCTTGGATCACGACGGGAATCGGTGTCGGCGAAAGCTCGACGGATACGGTTTGCTGTTCGCCGAGCACGCCCGTCACCTCTCGCGTCGTCACGCGGTAGCCAGGCAGATTCAGGAGAATTCGTTCCGGTCCTTCTCCGATCGCCACTTCGAGAGGCGTCACGCCGCTTGACGGCACATCCGCGCGCCCGATTCGAACATCGGCTCCCGCTGGCTCGGAACGAACCACCACCACGGCGACCTGACCCCGCAGCTGGTCGCGGCGCTGGGTGGCCTCCGCTTGGTCTTCCGGGCTGAGGTCGGAAAACGCAAGGTACTCGGTGTAGTACGCGAACGCGTCCTCGGCCCGTCCGAGCTCCTGAAGCGCAACCGCGGCATTGAACAGCACGTTTCGGTTCCGCACGATCCGAAGGCTGTGCATGTACTGCTCCATGGCCGTCTCGAGTGCGCGTCGCTTCCGAACTCCGCGAAGAGATAACCCTCGTTCGAGATGTTCGTTTCCGCGCTCGAAGTAGAGCTCCGCTTCGGTGTTGCCCTGCGCGAGGAGCGAATGGGGCGCAAGCATGGGGCCGAGGAGGAACACCAGGAGCGCGCTCGTCGGCAAAGTCAGTCGAAGGCTCATCAATAAGTCATTTTAATCATGGTGCCGGCCGGACGATCAATTCTCGTCGCGGAAAGACGTCCATGGACCATACCTCCGTCGGTCAACTGCACCCTAGCTACGTGCGGCCGGTGGCCACGGCGACTGAACAGAACCTCCACTTCGCCCTCCACTGCTTCCACGAGATGATCCCGGAGCGGCGTCTGTCCGATCTCGATGCCGTTGACGGTGACCTGGGCGCCCGACGGCTCGGAAGTGAAGCTCACCGCGATCCTCACCGGGGCCGGTGGCTCGACGCCCGGGGGAATCTCCTCGGGTTCGACGGGGGGCGTCGGCGGCGTGGGCTCGACTTCGGGCGGATCCGTCGCGGTCGCGTTCGGGGTGACATCCTCGTCGGCGGGCGGCGTTGGTGGGTCGTCGCCCGAAAGTGCGACTCCTACGCCGACCGCTGCGACCAGCGCGAGCGCGACTCCTCCGAAAAGCCACGCGCGTGGAGTACGAGCTGGAGGAAGCGAAATCTCCTCGGGGGTCGGGCTCTCTGGCTTTTGCGAGGGCATCGACGGCATCGACGACATCGAGGGAAGCGGCCCGAAGTCGTATTCCGGTACCGCGGCAACGATCGCGGCTTCCATCTCTTCAAGCGACTGAAACCGATCCGTGGGCGCTTTTTCGAGAGCCTTCATCACGACGGCGTCGAGGCCCGGTGGGATATGCTGTCCCGACTCGCGGTCGCGCGGGGCGGTGGGAGCTTCGTTGCCGTGTTTCCACAGGAGCTGAAAGTAGTTGCCCCCTTCGAAGGGCGGCGTCCCGGTGAGCATCTCGTAGAGAATGATCCCCATCGCGTAGACGTCGGCTCGCCGATCGATGTCCGGCTCCCCCTTCGCTTGTTCGGGAGACATGTAGAGCGGGGTGCCGACGAGCTGCCCCGTTTTCGTCATTCGAACCTGCTCGGTCTCCGCGGTCTTCACTTTGGAGATGCCAAAGTCGAGGACCTTCACAAAATCGATCTCCCGCTTTCGCACGATGAAGAGGTTCTCGGGCTTGAGGTCACGGTGGACGATGCCCGCTTCGTGCGCGGCGTGGAGTGCCCGGCACATTTGCACCGCATAGTGGAGCGCGACTTTGAGGTCGAGGGGCCCGTGCTCGACGATCTCGCTGAGGGGCGAACCTTTGAGGAGCTCCATGACGATGAACACGTCGCCATCGTCGGTGGTGTCGAAGTTGACCACGTCGACGATGTTGTCGTGGTCGATGCTGCTCGCGGCGACGGCCTCCTGTCGAAGGCGCTCGATGGCCTGCGAGTTGGAGGTGATCCGAGCGGAGAGCACCTTGACGGCGAACGCCTTGTTTAAGTGAACGTGACGCACCCGGTAGACGGTGCCCATCCCGCCTTCGCCGATGCGTTCTTCGACCTTATAGATGCCGCTGAGGACCTTTCCAATTCGAGGGTCCGGTCCCTCCTCTTGGTCCTCGAGAAACACCGGGGTCGGGAGTCGACGGGCGTCGGATTCCCCGCTGAGATCATGACCGGTCTTGGCGAGATCGACGTCGACTCCGAGTTCGGTGGTCGCCAAGCCGGGGCCCGCCTTCTCGACGCTCGTGGCAGTGGGGGCAGCCGACGCTGGAGTGTCGCTGCGCGGCCCCTGTTTTTCGGCGTCGGCCATCTCCCTGGTGAGATCGTACAGCGCCGAAGCCGTGGCGTCACGGGAACTGCCGTGAATTGACGGGCCTTTTGCGGTCCTCGGGGGGCTTCGCCGGTTCTCGGGGCTACGGCCGCTCGCGCGGCTTCGCTCTCGTCGTGCTCCGATTGGTTATCGCCGTTCAGTGCGTGCTTCGCGATTCACGAGGACGGTCCGCATCCATTGACCGATCTCCGTGTTCCCATAGCGAGCGAGGTAGTCGTTGGCGGCACGTCGTGCCTGTCCGGTCTGACCGCTTTGAATGAGCGCACGCACGTGGAGCGCAGCGGCGCGTTCGTGAAGCGCCCCGTCCGGCTCGAGGGCTCCGCTCGTCCGAAGTAGGCGGACCGCTTCCTGAGGCGCCCCTCGGTGACGAAAGTGAATCGATGCGGCGACGAATCCCGCCTGAGCACCGAGTCCGCCGCCACCCCGCGCCACCCGTTCATAGCTCTGCGCCGCCTCGTCAAACCTTCGCAACGCGCGAAGCGCGTCAGCCCGCACCATCTCCCACGCGGAGCTCGGTGCGCGTTCTATCCGGTCCTCCGCCGCAGCGAGGGCGTCGTTCGCGCGTCCTTCGGCGATGGCGCGCCGCGCTTGCTCCGGTGACTCGAGCGCCTGGTCGTCGCGGGTCGGCAGTTCAGGAGACGCAACCGTGTGATCTCGCGGGCGCACCGCTGGCGCCGAGTGTGCCGTCGGCTGGGCCGGCGCTGAAGGTGCCGCTTCGGGTTCCTCCGCGGGCCGGCTCGCCTCTAGATCGCGTTGCCCCCGCGTGGGAGCGCTCTCTTCGGAAGGACTCTGTTCGGAAGGACTCTGTTCGGAAGGGCTCTGTTCGGAAGGACTCTGTTCGGAAGGACTCTGTTCGGAAGGACTCTGTTCGGAAGGACTCTGTTCGGCAGGACTCTGTTCGGGAATCGCGTGCGGTTCCTCCCGGCGGACCAAGCTATCGGCAAGTTGGGTGCGCGCGGCGGCCGCGGATTCGCCTGCGTCATGAAGCGGGCCTTCGCGAAGCGGCCGAACACGACCGTCGGGACCAAGCTCCATTCCCACGCGAATCTGTAGCCCGGAGTCGCCCGGCGCCTCCAAAGGTTCGTCTACACGGATCTCTCGGCGAGAGAGTCGAGCCTCGACCTCGCCTTCGAACACTCGGACCACCGGCGTGGCTTCTCCGTCGGGGCGTACCTCGACCGAGAACACGGTCCCCTGGACCACAACGTCGAGGCCGGGAGATCGCACCACGAACGACTCGCCCGCCTCGAGCGGGGCTACGTCGAACAACATCGCACCCGACCGGAGTTCGATCTCCCGCCGTCCCTGGTCGCGGGCGACGCGGAATCGCGCCCCGTCGGTGGCGATCAGCCGGTCTCCCGAGGGGAGCTCGAGCTCGGTCACCGTGGCGGTCGGGCCTTCCTCGGCTTCGTCGTCGGACAGTGCGATCCATGCCGTCGCCGCGGCGGCGGCGCCGAGCAGGCCGGCGAGGCCGAACCCAAGGGCTCCTAGAGCTCGGTCTCGTGGCGGAACATTGCTCTTCGGCTGGGCCGACGCACGTCGCAGCGCCTCTTCGATCATCGCGTCTCTTTGCGGAGGCTCCACTGACGGGGCTTCCTGGTCCCGGGCGAGCGCGCCCATGGTGTCGACCCACCGGTCGTTCATGGCGACCTCTCGACGAACGCGTTTACGTAGGGATCGGCGGAGAGTCGCCGCGAAATCTCCGCCCGGGCGTGCATGAGGCGTGACCGCATCGCCACCGCGGACACCCCTTCGATCTTCGCGGCTTCGGCCGGAGAGAGACCTTCGATCGCGCACAGCACAAACGCCACGCGACGCTTCTTAGGCATCCGGTCGAGGCATCGATAGAGGCGTTTGAGGGCCTCCCGGCCCATCACCCGCGATTCCGGGTCGACTTTGTCGGGGGGTGGCGGAACCAGTTCGAGCGATTTATCCGAGGACTTCCGAAAGTAGCGATAGGCGACGCGCACGGTGATCCGATGCGCAAGGGTCTTGAGGCTGGACCGACCTTCGAACCGGGGTAGCGCCTTCGCGAACTCGGTGAGCGCGTCCTGCGTGGCATCGTCGAGGTCTGCGCTGGGACCGAGCAGGCGGTGAAGCCAGTTCCGGATCGTAGGAAAGAGCTCTCGGACCGCGTCAGAGATGGCCTTCCGGTCGCCCGCTTGGAGGAGTCGAAGGCGCTCATCCGGTCCCTCCGCCGTCAACTGCGGCGCCTCCGCGCCCGAGGACGTACCGTCTCCATCCAGCGCGCGGAGCGACATCAGAGGGGGAGCTCCACAAAGCCGGTAACGAAGGGAGCGGGAAGGACGGTGTCGTTGATGACGACAACGTTCAAGGCGGCCCTGAATCCAACCGCAAAGGTCTCGTACTCCCACGCGAAGCCCGCGAACGCACCGGCGAGGAAGCCGACGTCGATTTCCGCGTGGTCCGCGCAGCTTCGATCGCCCCCGTCCCCACCCAGGGCAAACGTGACGGTGCTGGTATCGCAGGTTTGCGAATCCTCTTCGGAAAGGACCGCGGCGGTCTGGAGCCCGAAATCGAAGCGGCCATAGGGACCTCGCCCGATATGGGTGTAGCGCGCGCCGACATTGCCCGCGAAGAGACCGGGCACAAACACACCGACGCCCGCGGCGGTCAGGGCAAGCCGATCCTGCTCGGTAAGGTGGTATCCGAGCTCGACCTCCAAACCGGCCGCGACGCCGGCAAAGAGTGCGCTTCCCGCGAGATAGAATCCACTCCACACGATGTCGTCCGGGTTGTCGATCGATGGGGAGAGAATCGGCGCTGAGGCTTCGGATGCACGGATGCCGATGAGGCTCGGTTGTGCGCTCGGTCCAGTGGCCGCGGCAACGGGAGGAGCTCGCTCGGTCGCCGTAGTGGTCACCTGCACTTCGGCGCGGACATCGACATTGACCCGAAGCTCCGACTCGGGCGGTCGCGCCCCTGGAGCGCTGACGTCGGTCGGTTCGACGCCAACATTGGAGGTCGTTTGCTCGGCGAGGTCCCACTCGGCCGGTGGTATGACCCTGTCGTCCGCCCGAGCTTCCCAGGGGAGGGTCGGGCGTTGATCCGTGGCCGCTGCGGGAT
>JBCCZL010000288.1:0-11996 GCA_039187775.1 Myxococcota bacterium | reverse complement strand
GCGGAGGAGGAAAAGCCCGGCCCCGTACACCTCGAACTGCCGGAGGACGTGGCCGCGGAAAGCGTCGACCGCGTTCCCTTCGAGGTCACAAGCGTCGACCCGCCAGCCGCGAGCCAAGGCTCACTGCAAACCGCCGCCCGGATGATCGAAAGCGCAAAGCATCCACTTCTCGTGGTGGCGTCGGGCGCCAATCGCTCGGGCAACCGTGAAGCGTTGCGAGAGCTCGTCGAGAAGACCGGGCTCTACTTCTGTACGACGCAGATGGGCAAAGGCGTCGTCGACGAGCGGCACCCCCGCTGCCTCGGCACCGCCGCGCTCTCCGATAGCGATTATCTTCACTGGGCGATCGACAAGGCGGACCTGATTCTAAGCGTTGGGCACGACGTCAGCGAAAAGCCGCCGTTCTTCATGCATCGCGGGGGCACCAAAGTGATCCATATGGCGTTCTTCAACGCCGAGATGGATGACGTCTACTTTCCTCAGCACGAAGTCATCGGTTGCATGACGGCCAACCTTCGGTCCCTTGCGACAATGATCCGGCCATCCAAGGACTGGGACTTCTCCTTTTTCGAGGCCGTCCGGGGAGAGGTTGACGACAACGTCTACCACACTCCGGACGACGATCGTTTTCCGAACATTCCACAGCGGATCGTCGCCGACGTTCGCGAAGCCCTACCCGATAACGGCATCATCTCCCTCGACAACGGGATGTACAAAATCTGGTTCGCGCGCCAATACCGCGCCGCCGAGCCGAACACCGTGCTGCTCGACAATGCGCTCGCCACGATGGGCGCGGGCCTTCCGGGGGCAATGGCTGCGAAGATCGTGCATCCGGAGTGCAAGGTGGTGGCGATCTGCGGCGACGGCGGGTTCATGATGAACTCGCAGGAACTCGAAACCGCGGTCCGCCTCGACCTCAACATCGCGGTGATCGTGCTCCGCGACGACAGCTACGGGATGATCAAGTGGAAGCAGGCCGGAATGTCCTTTCCCGACTACGGCCTCGATTTCAAGAACCCGGACTTCGTCAAGTACGCCGAGAGCTACGGCGCCAAGGGCCACCGGGTCACCGCAACCGGCGAACTCACGAAGCTGCTCGGGGAGTGCCTGGACACCGGTGGTGTCCACCTCATTGAAGTCCCGATCGATTACGCCGAAAACGAACGCGTGTTTTATCAGGAGCTTCAGGGAAAGACCCTTTCGCTCAAGGAGAAAGCGTAATGGCAGAGTTCGAAGTCCGCGCCGCCTACGACCAGGCCCTGATCACCACCCTCAGGCGCCACACGCGCGAAGAGTCCTTCGCGGCCCTCGCGGAGTGCCATGCGCTTTACGAAAACCGCGAGGGGTGGATTCCGAAGGCGGAACGCATCGCCGTCCTCGAACGAGCGGCCGCACTGGTGGAAGCGCGAGAAGAGGACCTGGCCACCCAGGCGGCTCGCGAAGGCGGAAAACCCTACATGGACTCGCTCGTCGAAGTGCGACGCGGGATTCAGGGCATTCGCGCCGCGGTCCACGAGCTCCACGGGTTCGGCGGGCGAGAGATCCCGATGAGCCTCACCAAATCTTCGGAAGGCCGGATGGCGTACACGTTTCGCGATCCGCGGGGTGTAGTGATGGCGATCAGCGCGTTTAATCACCCGTTCAATCTGATCATTCATCAGGTGATTCCTGCCTTTGCGGTCGGCTGTCCCGTCCTCGTGAAGCCCGCGACCACCACGCCGCTGTCGTGCAAAGCGCTCATCGACATCCTCCACGAGGCAGGAGCACCGAAAGCGTGGTGTCGCATGCTCCTCTGCGACAACGACACCGCGAGCGAACTCGTGGCCGACTCTCGGACCGCCTTCCTGAGCTTCATTGGCTCCGCGCGGGTGGGCTGGATGCTTCGCTCGAAGCTCGGGCCGGGGGCGGCGTGTGCCCTCGAGCACGGCGGGGTGGCGCCGGCCATCGTCGACGAGACCGCCAACCTCGACGACGCGATTCCCCTCCTCACCAAGGGCGGCTTCTACCACGCGGGTCAGGTCTGCGTGTCGGTCCAGCGGATCTACGTGCACGCGTCGATCGCCGATCAGTTCACCGAACGCTTTGTGGCCGCGGCCAAGGCACTCAAGGTGGGCGATCCCGTGGAGGAGGACACCGAAGTCGGACCTCTGATCCTGCCAAAAGAAGTCGACCGGGTCGCCGAGTGGGTCAAGGAAGCCGTCGATGGCGGCGCCAAGCTCCTCTGCGGCGGGGAAAAGCTCAGCGACACCACCTACGCGCCGACCGTCCTTCGCGAGCCGCCCGAAGACGCCAAGGTGTCACAGCAAGAAGTGTTCGGCCCGGTGGTTTCAATCTACCCCTACACCGACCTCGACGATGCGATCGCTCGGGCCAATAAGCCCGACGCCTACTTTCAGGCGTCGATCTTCACCCAGAATCTCGAGCGCGCGATGAAGGTGCACCGCCATCTCCACGGAATGGCGATCATGGTCAACGACCACACTGCCTTCCTCGTCGACTGGATGCCCTTCGGCGGCCACAAGAGCTCGGGCCTGAATGCCGGCGGCATCGGCTTCAGCATGCACGACATGACCCTCGAACGAATGGTCGTGTTCCGCTCCCCGTCGCTCTAGCCCGCATCGGTCACCCGTCGGCGTGGCTCGCGCCCGAAAGCACCGCATTCCCACGGCCTTCTCCCTCCAACCGTTCTCGCGGTACGTCGAGTACTGCTGTGGCGTCTTCCAGTCCGAGGTTTGCCAAACGTGGCAATGAAACGGCGTTCGCTCACGTTCGTCGCAAGCCCCGATTGCCTCGGAGCTGACGCGTAGCATGTGTCGGAGCTGCAACCGATTGGCGGTTTGTGCCGGAGCACCATGCCTCAGCCCCACGCCAAACGTCGCAAACTCCGAGACTGACGGCAGCCCCCGAGTTGGCGCGGTACATTCCTAGGATGAACACTAGGATGAACACTAGGAAATCACTAGGCGGTGGACGCAAGAAGGACTTGGCGAAGGGTTCACTGCCGGTGCGGTACCCTCTGTGCGCAGTGCTACTGGCGCTGCTCGTGGCTTGTGTGCTCCCGTTCGTTCACCACGACTGACCAGCGCCGCATGAAGAACGTTCCTTCGCGGTCGGCAGTCCGGTTTAGGACTCGGTGGTTCCATTCCGAGAGATAAGGCGGCCGAAAATCAGGGTGGCCACGACCCCAACGGCGGCAAACGCGGCAAGGAACAAAAAGAAGTTCTGATGTCCTCGAAGGCCAGGAGCCGCGTCGGTGAAGAGTCCGGCGGCAAGCATCACGAATGTCTCCGGGGTGAAGCCGATAAACGAGACGATGCCGACGGCCACCCCGGTCATGTGCGACGGGATGTTCGCCTCCTCGAAGAGCGCGAAGTACACCGCTCGAAGCGCGAACACCACGGTGCAGGTCAAGAGGATGTTCAAAAAGAGCACCGCGTAGATGGACGGCTCGGTGAGCGCGAAGAACAGTGTCGCCACCAGAAGTAGCGCAAAGCAGAGCAAGATCACGCGCGAGTTTCGTATTCGGTCGCCAAGAAGCCCGGCGCCCACCGCGGCGACTGCGCGGGTCCAGAACCCGTACGTCATGAGCTTCGAGGCCTCGATCTCTTCGAGCCGATAAGCCTCGACGGCAAACAGCTGGTAGTTGTCGAGGCCCTTAAATCCAACATAGGCGCACACCACGATCACCGCTTGAAGCCACACCGCAGGAAGACGGGCCACTTGACCGATGTTCCGAAGAACCACCGCCGGGGAAGCCGACGGCGGGCCGACATTTGGGACGAAGGCCCACACCAGCCCGGCGGCCACCAGCGTGATTCCGATGTAGATCGCGATCGTGACCCGCACTGCCTCGATGTTGTCGGCCGCGGTCGCGGTCGTCGGATCTTCCGGGAGCAGGAACTCAAAAAGGAGAACCGCAGCGAAGGCCACCAACGCGGAGAGCGCGCCGCGACCGCCCTCGAGCACACCGAACGCCGCACCTTGGCTGTCGCTCCCGCCCCACAGCCGCGTGGCACTCACTAGGGCCGCCCAAAACAGAAGAATGGTGCTGAACCCCCAGTAGCCATAGAGAACGCTCAACCCAAAGAATCCAGGCAGGGACAACATGTAGAACCCGCCGAAGGCAGTGAGCACGAGCGAGGCCGCCATGAGCGTCCGAACGGAGAAGCGGTCCGCGAGTGGTCCTCCGACAAGATACGCGATCATGGCCGTCCACCCGTAGATGCCCTGCGCGGCGCCGAGTTCGGTTGCGGTAAGGCCAAACGCATCGAGCATCTGTGAGCGAAAAAACCGCGCCACATGAAACGGAAGCCCGAAGATCGCTTCGCCGGCCACGATGAGACCCACCATGAACAGGATCCGGCGGAAAAGGCTCGTGTCCTGGGACGGCTCCGTCTCAGCGTCGACCATGGATTCTCACGGCACCCGAACAGTACCGAGGTCGGGCCGCCAAAGAAACCGGCACCCTGGGGTCCTCGCAACGCTTCGACAAACCCTCAGAGATTGGGGCGGTTGATCGCTTCGGGTGATCGACGCACCGAGGAGAGATTCGTCCACTCCGGCGGGTTAACACGTCTAACCGAGCTGCTTCCACGCACCACGGGGTGGCGACTACCTCCAACCCGCGGCGGGCTGGCTTGGAAACCGCCGCAGTCGAGCGATCAGCTCCTCGAGCTCGCGCGCCGACGGGCTCGACACGTGGTCGCTGATCCACCGGACCGCGTCGCTCGCTTCACTCATCACCCGGACTGACCGGTGCCCCGGCATCGCCATCCGGGCCACCGACCGGAGAAGCATCGCGCCTACGCCACGCCCCGCGATCACGACGGCCAGCCGTATATCGGCAACCTCGAAGCACTCGGCGAGGAGACTTCGCTGCCGACGACGGACCTCGGGAGACGGCACCACCGCTCCCTCCTCGAGAATCGCGATGTAGCCCCACGCGCCCTCGATTTCGTTGAGCACGCGATGCACGTGGGCCTCGATGTTGTTGAGCACTCCCCGAGTCAGATCGCCCGACCGCACCTGCACCAGCACGTCCCCGAAGCGAAAGAGCTTGTTGCCCGAGGTCTCGACGAGCGCGATAAGAGGTGGAGAGGGAGGAATGACGTATCCGTACAGCGTTGGGCTCAGAGCCCAGCCGGATCCAGACTACCGCGGACGCTTCGTTGGCGTCGACGACGAATTCTCATGTACGGCACTTGCGTTCGTTTATTTAGTTTCCCACGAACACTAAACAATCGCTGCTATGCTCGTGGCAATTGCGGGTTGGAGACGCCTGCGGGCCGGCTTCGAATGTGTGAAACGCTCGTTTCTTCGAGAGGGGCACTGCGGTCACGGCTCGGCCAATAGCTCGCGGCTTGAGGCCCTATAGAAGGCTGCGTACGATGATGGCCGATGCGCCGCCGGCACATCGAGAGTCCGTTGTCCACCATTCCGCAATTCTTGAGACGTCGATGAGCGGCGCCTATCCGCCGGACCTGGCGAGGGTGGTGGTCGAGCAATGGCCGGTCCTCTTCGAAGCCGCGTGCCCATTCGAGGCGGAAGAGTTGGCGACGGTGTTGGACGAGTGTTTTCTTGCATCGCTCCTCACCGAGGAAGGGCGCCCCACCCGGGTCCGGGTTCTTCTTGCGTCGCCGGAGAGTCTCGCGGAAGACGGCGTACCCAACCACTCCGCGTGGCGCGTCGCCTTCGAAGAGCCGCGACCGCTGACTGCCCACGAGCTTCGCCGCCTCGGTCCCGCATCCCCCTTCGAACGAACCCTCATCGGCGCCCGCTTTGGCAGCGAGGGCGCTGAAGTCTGGGGGCTCGCCCAGTCCGGCGCCGACTGGCTGGCTCCGAGCTGGGGCGGCCGCCGCGACCGCCGCGAACCTTGGACCAGTGCGCCCATCGTGCACGTCACGGGGCCGGGCCGCATCGCGGTGCGGGGATCGGGAAGACTCATCGCCGCCCTCGAACGCGGTCGGGTGGTGACGCAGACCATCGACGTGTTCAGTAGCGCCTGGCTCCCCGCGCTCTTCGCGTCGGCGCGGAGCGATGTCCGGCGAAATCATCTGCAAACCGACGAGTCGCTGATCGCAACCGTGTCCCAGCACATGGTTCGGCGCGCGATCTCATTGATTCGCTCCCGCGGCCACGGCGGGATGATCCTTTTTGCGGACCCCGAGGTCGCGGAGCGCTACCGTCGAGGAGACGGCGCGCTTCGAACCAAATATCGATTCGCGCTCGGCGAGCCCCGCGAGCGGTACCAAACCTTGATGGCGCGCCTCCTCGAGACCGCCACCCGGATCAGCGACAACGACGGGGCGGGCTTTGGCTGGCGCGAGTTCGAGCAGGCCCGAGACCGGGCTCTCGATGCCCTCGAGCGCCAAGTGTTCGAGGTCAGCAATCTGGTCGCATCCCTTGCCGCGATCGACGGCGCCGTGCTCCTCGACAAGTGGTTCCGCCTCATCGGTTTTGGAGTGGAGGTGTCGGCGGAGCTCACCCCACCCACACGGGTGCTGCGGGCCGGAGATCTCGAAGGCCGGGCTCATTTCTGCGAGCCGGTCCATTCGGTCGGCACCCGCCACCGGGCCGCCTATCGCTACATCCAGACTCACCCCACGGGACTCGCGATCGTGGTGTCGCAGGATGGCTCGGTTCGGTTCGTGGCGATGGGCGACGCAGGGGTGACCTACTGGGAGCAGTACCTGAGTCCCTAGCCGGCCGAAGACCGTTCCGGGTTCTCGAGGAATCGGGGTCGAGGTCGATGAGCCAGCGACGAAGTCAATGTTGGCACGCCGGTGGACTGCCCGGTCCCCTCACGCATCGACGTCGACGGAGCCACCGAAGCCGACGGCCCGTAGAGGCAGGCCGTTCCCCTTAGGCCAAGCCTGCGAAAATCTGGCGGCTGACGACTGTGGCAGATGCGGTTAGGGGCAGGGGCCGCAGGTCGGATATGTTGGAACCATGATGCGTCGGCAAGTCGTTGGGTGGGTCTTTGCGATGTGGGTAGTTCACACGGCCGCCGTGGCCCACGCCGCGGAGCTTCGAGTGGGCCCCGGCGCGACCTTTACAGAGATCGACGCCGCACTCCGGATGGCGGAGGATGGCGATATCGTCATCATCGCTGCAGGAACGTACGAAGAGGCGATCACCACCCGCGCCGCCGGCGTGACGCTTCGCGGAGAGGGCGCCGTCACCCTCACTGCGCCCGGCCGGGTCGTCGACGTGGCCCACGATCGCTTCACGATCGAAAACCTCATCGTGGACGGCCAGCTCGCCGAAGGCCGGACGGTCCGGGTGCGGGCCAACGGGTTCACCCTTCGCAACTCGGAGGTTCGAAGGGCCGGAGGAAACTGCATCGACCTCGGCGAAGTGGACGACGTGACCATTTCCGACTCGGTGATTCATCACTGCCTCCTCAGCCGACGCAACAACTGTCAGGACATCGACTGCCATCGCGATGCGCATGGGATCGTCGGTGGCGCGGTTCAGGGACTCGACGTTCGAAACACGGAGATCCACACATTCTCCGGCGACGCGATCCAGGTGGACTCGGATTGGCGGGACTCCGGGCGCGGCTGGGACGACGTGCACATCGAAGGCTGCACGTTTTGGATGGCGCCACTCGCCGAAGCGATCGGCGGTTACGCGGCCGGAATCAACCCGTCAGAGAACGCCATCGACACCAAGACCCAGCCGCGCTTCGGAGCAGACGCCACGATGACGATCGTCGATACGGTGGCCTACGGGTTTCGAAGCGACATCATCAACAACGCCTCGGCGTTTAATCTCAAGCAAGACGTCACGTTCCTGCTCGATCGGGTCACCGTCTACGACACCGAGATCGCGTTCCGGGTCCGCGGAGCCGGGGGCGACCATCGGGAGGGTGCGCGCGCGACGATTCGAAATACCGTCGTGTACGACGTTGACACCGCCGTACGTTACGAAGATGCCCTCGCCGAGCTCACCCTCCAGCACGTGACCTTCGGCAATGACGTCGGCCGTGAGTTTCAAGACTCGAGCAGCGTGGGTCCCGACTCGATTCGCTCGGCCAATGTCCTTCTCCTGGGGGACAGCCTTCCGACCGAGCTCCGCGGCGGACCCGGCAATCTCGCAGTGGCGGCCGATGCATTCCTCATGGCCTCGGAAGACGACTACCGTCTCCAGGCGACCGGTGCTCCGGTCGACACTGCGGTCGACGTGGGGGTGACCGTTGATCGGCTCGGGGTCACCCGACCACAGGGCGCGGCGGCGGACGTGGGCGCCTACGAGCAGTGCGAGGACTGCGATCCGCAAGATCCGGGCGGAACCGATGGCGGAGCCGACGCTTCCGCGCCCCGGCCCGATGGTGGGGTTTCCATGCCCGATGGCGGAGTGGCGGACGCAGGCGTGCGCGATGGAGCGGCCGATGCGAGCTCCGAAGCCGAAGATCCGTCCGGCTGCCAGACCGGCTCGGGCGATCCCGCGCTCGCCCTGCTCCTCGGGTTGGTCCTGCTCTTCCGCCGCGCTCAGCCTCGATCTAAGGCGCGTGCACGATAAAGAGCGTGATCTCTCGCGTGAACACGGAGCCGCCTTGCGAGTCGGGCCGAGGAGAAAACGGGTCCGCCGCTCCGTCGACATAGCGGTCTTCGCCGAGTCGCCCGTCCCCCGCGGCCACCACGCACCCGTTGTAGAGGGTCGTTCCCCCGGCCGGTCCCGAACCAAAGCTCCCGATCCAGTAGGGCTTCGGCTCAAGGACCGGCGGCGCACGTTCCCACCCGAAAAAGAACACCCAGCCAGGCTCCTCTTCGGCGGGCACCACCACCTCTTCCGACACCGCGAGGAGCGTTCCCGGGGCGCCGGGAGAGCCATCCGGATCGGTCCCGTCGTCGTCATAGATCAGGACGCGATGCGCCTGGGTGGTTCCCGGATCCCCATCTCCGTCGAGGAACATGAAGGCTCCGGTCAGTTCGAGGTTCGGAAGGTTCAGCTGCACCCGGTTCAGACGCGAGCGCTCTCCACCCGCGCCATTCCACGGACTGCTTCCGTCGTCGCACTGGTCCCGAACTCGCGTGCGGCCCATCGCCACGCACACCGATGGGATCCCGTCTCCTTCGTCGATCCGGCCGTCACAATCTTCATCCGTTCCGTCGCAGGTTTCATTGCCGCTCGGCACGCAGCACGCGAGCCGGGTCGCGGCATCACCCGCCGTCAGGTCCGTATCTCCGGCCGCAATGCACGCCCCCGCCGCACAGGTTTCGTTCTCCGCACACCGGATATTGGCGCAGGCCGCGCTGAACGCGCGATCCACCTCCCGAATCCCTTCCGAAGGAAACCCGGCAAACACCCGCTGCGCCTGAAGCGTCAAGCCGCCTTGGTCCAGAATCGCTTCGAGGGCAAAGGTCCGACGGTCGTCGCCTCCGCGAGGCGAAACGGGAACGCGCGTCGGAAACGACAACGCGGCGAGGGGCTCACGTCGGTCTTCCGCCACCGCGCCGTCCGCCCCACAGACGCGAACGCGAAGGTGAGTGGCGAGGGCGATACTCGCTTCGTCCGCGTCCAGAACCACCACGGTTTGCGGTGGCGCTTGGCAACCCGCCATCACGATGAAGGTGAAGATAGTTCGAAGGGTCATAGCCTAGGCCCCGGAGCGGGCCCACCGTCCTATGGTATCTTGGCCAAGCGATGGCGACGAGCGTGACGAGCGTCGCGGGGTATTACCATCTCGGCGAACTGGCACGAGGCGGGATGGGCACGGTGGCGGTGGTCCTCCGCCGCGAAGGAAGCTTCGAACGGCTGTACGCACTGAAGCGGCTCCGGGAAACCTACCGGGAAGACAAGAAAGTTCGCGCGATGTTCCTGACCGAGGCGCGGATCGCCGGTCTGGTTCGGCATCCGAATGTGGTCAGTGTCCTCGATGTCGGCGAAGACCAGGACGGCCCGTTCCTTCTCATGGACTACATCGACGGGGTCAGCGTGCGTGCGCTGATGACCCGACTGGAATCGATGGGCCAGGCCTTGCCGCTACCGCTGGTGTTGAAGATCATCGCCGATGCCGCCCGGGGCCTGCACGCCGCGCACCATGCCAAAGGCCCCGACGGTTCGCGTCTTTCGATCGTTCACCGTGACGTCTCTCCGCACAATCTGCTGCTCGGCTTCGATGGGCTCGTTCGGGTGGTCGACTTTGGCGTTGCCAAGGTTCGGGGGCACCTCGCGCAAACGGAGCACGGCGTGCTCAAAGGAAAGCTCGGCTACATGGCGCCCGAGCAGCTCAGCTTCGAAGAGTTCGACCATCGCAGCGATCTCTTTGGACTCGGCGTAGTCCTCTTCGAACTCCTCGCCGGACGTCGACTCTACGGGGCGGAGGGCATGACCGCAGCGCGACGCATTCTTCACGAGGCCCCGCCGGACCTCGGGGAAGAGCGGGTAGACCTTCCGACGACGCTCATTGGGCTCTCGTTTTCCCTCCTCGCAAAGCAGGTTGCTCAACGGCCAAAGTCGGCACTGGCGGTCGCCGAGGAACTCGATCGGATCCGAAGCGGCCTCGACGACGCCCCGGAGCCCACCCTCGCCGACTACCTCTCGACGCTTTTCGCCCGCGAGCGGGACGAGCGAACCACCAAACTCGAAGCGGCAGTGCGGAGCGCGCGGCAGCCTCCCAAGCCGTCACGGCGACGATGGGTCTATGTGGGGGCCGCGGCACTCGTGCTTCCCGCCGTTCTGTTCGCCGGACTGACGCTAACCTCGAAGGCGACCCCGAAGGAGGAAGCGTCCGAAGCCGCCATCGAGGCAGCCGTCACGCTCGTCGATGGCGAATCCGAAGATCCCACGCCAGAACCGACGATCGACGAGCCGCAGAACCTCTCCCCCGGGCCATCGCCCATCGATTCCCCTCCTCCGCCGGAATCCCCGGCGATGGCAAATGGGCGGATGAGTAAAGCGAATCCTCGCCCGAGAGCGATGGCGACGATGGTGCGTTCACGCCCCACCGCTCCAATGGCCCCTCCGCAGAGTCCGGCGCCAATGGCCCTGCCACGAGACGACATTTGGAGCGACTTTGAGTAACTCTAGCGAAGCGCTTCGATGTTGCCCCACACCGGATCGACTTCTTCGTCCGGTGGCCCCACCGTGAGACCGATGGCGAGCGCCGCTCCGCCGAGCACCACCGTACCCACCACTACCCAAAAGAGCGGGGCCTCGAAGACGGATCCGCCATCCTCGGTCGCCACGGGAAGCTCGACTGGCACAGTCGTCGCTTCACCGGCCTGGAGCCGCACCCGATCACTGAACTGACGCCCGTCCTCCGCCGACGCCTGGACCGCGTGGGTCCCGGGCAACAGCGACACTTCGAGCGCCGCGCCGGGAGCGAGCGTGCCGCGCGGCTCTGCGTCCACCGCGACCTCGACTTCGACGTCGACGGTCGATCGAAGAGTGAGCCGTCCGAGGCCCGCCCGGACCTCTCCGTAGAGCTCTCGGGCGGCCGCCGCCTGGTCAAAAGAGAGCTCGCCATAGTCGCCGGCGAGCATGCGCTCGACGATCGGCAGCGCGTCGAGCGGGGCTCCGGTCGCGAGGGTGGACCGGGCGAGATTCCACGCGGTCACCGGACTCTCGAACGCGGCCAGGGATCGCGCGAAGAGATCTCGCGCCTCGGTGGGCCGACCGTCGCGATACGCCGCGACCCCCTGCTCGAACAGGATGCGCCCGGCCTCTCGATCGCTGGGCTCTTCGGTCTGCGCGGCCGCGCGCGAACCCGGCATACTCGCGATGACGAACGCCGAGGCGACCGACATGACCGTGATGAAGCACGACGGAACTGTCAGCTTGGAAAACCCGGATCGGTGACCGAGATCGGAAGGGCGCCGAGCCGCCGGTGGGGTTGTCGGCGCCGTCGTGAATGACAACGAGCGCAAGTCTGAAGCCTACGGGTCCTCGCTCAAGGGTACACTCTAGCGGTGGATCTTCGGTCGACCCTCGAGCGTGGCACCTCCGAAGCGGGTCGCTCCCTGGTCGGGCCGGGCCGGGACATGGCGCGC
>JBCCZL010000287.1:0-12013 GCA_039187775.1 Myxococcota bacterium | reverse complement strand
GTCACCGCCGTCACCGCCCGTCGCCGCCCGTCACCGCCGTCGCCGCCCGTCACCGCCGTCGCCGCCCGTCACCGCCGTCGCCGCCCGTCACCGCCGTCGCCGCCCGTCACCGCCGTCGCCGCGTCACCGGAGTCGCCGCCCGTCGCCGCCCGTCACCGCCGTCGCCGCCCGTCACCGCCGTCGCCGCCCCGTCACCGCAGTCGCCGCCCCGTCACCGCAGTCGCCCCAGGTCACGCTATCGACCTTGGAACTCTGGGGAGCGTTTTTCGAGCAGAGCGGCGACCCCCTCGGCTGCATCCTCGGTCTCGAGCGTCTCCGCCTGGACGAAAGCTTCTCGGCGCGCCGCGTCTTCGATCGTCCACCGGCGAAATTCGCGGAGCGTTCGCTTGGTTTCGCGGATCACCACCGGCGCGTTCATCGCGATGCGATCGGCCACCGCGAGGGCGCGGTCGAGGACCTCCGCGGCGGGAACCGCCTCATTCACCAAACCGAAGGATGCAGCCTCCCGACCGAGGACCAATCGTCCGGTGAACAGGAGGTCGTTTGCGCGGGGAACCCCGATGAGCTGAGGAAGGAGATAGCTGATGCCCATGCCGGGATGGATTCCCAGTCGAGCGAAGTTGGCCCCGTACTTTGCGTCCTCGGCGGCGTAACGAAGGTCGGCGAGAAGCGAGAGCCCAAATCCACCGCCGACGGCGTGGCCATTCATCGCGGCGATCACCGGAACGGAGACTTCGAGCACTCGGAGAAACGGCGCATACATGGCGTAGGACCGTTCGTGGGGCAGGCCGCCTTCGCGCTGGACCACGTCTTTGAAGTCGGCCCCGGCGCTGAAGCAGTGGCCGCGACCGGTGATCACCAACGCGCGCAGGTCGGCGGCGAGGCACTGGTCGATGGCGTCACCGAAGGCGTCGAGGAGCTCACGCGTCATGCTGTTGCGATTGGCTGGGCGATTCAGTGTCACGAGACCTATCGCCTTAGGTCGGATTTCGAAGAGGACGGCGTCGGTGGGCATTCGACGAGAGGTACGCAACCCGACAATCGGGCGCAAGGGAACGAAAGCATTGAGTTCGCACCGCGACAATTCGTTGCCCGCGGTGTTGTATGGACCCCTGCCGTGGCATACCTTGATGTCGCGCCTCGCCCTTAGAAATCTCGAGGCGATTCACGCCCTTCGGAGCCGCTTGATGCGTACGCTTGCCCTATCTGTTCTCTGTTCCTTCTCGCTCCTCGTCGGCTGCAGCGACGATAGTTCGACCGAGGATGCCGGAACCGAAGACGCCACGCCGGAGGCCTCGCCGCCGGACGCGTTCATCCCCGACGGGGCCCGGCTCTGCACCGAGGACAGCGATTGCGTCGACGAGGTCGACTGCACCCAGGACATCTGCGATCCGTCGGGCTTTTGCCGGAACGCCCTCGACAACACGGTGTGCAGCGACGGGGTGTTCTGCAACGGTCAGGAGCTTTGCGACCCCCTCGTCGGTTGCGTGCCTCCCGAGGGCCCGGAGAGCTGCAACGACCGCGACACGTGCACCCTCGACCGCTGCGACGAGGAGATGAAAACGTGCATTCACACTCCGCGCGATGACGACGATGACGGGGAAGTGGACTGGCACTGCCCGGATGCGAACGGCAACGAAGGGACCGACTGCAACGATCGCGATCCACGAATCGGAAGCCTGGTGGCCGAGATCTGCGACGATGGGATCGACAACAACTGCGACGGCATGGACGTCGCGGAGGGGGAGGGGGAGTGCGGTCGCCCGGCTCACGACATCTGCGAGGACGCACTGGACGTCAGCGCGGGCGGCGTATTTGTCGTCGACAACACGGGCGCGGTCGCCGACTACCGCACCTCCTGCGCGGGTTCGACCCATCGGGACATCGTGCTCACCTTCACCCTCGCGGAGCCGAAGGATGTGCTCATCCGCGCGGAGGGCGGTGGGTTCATTGGTCTCGCGCTCCAGTCCACCTGCGGGGACAACGCCACCGAACTCGACTGCGATGCAGGATTCCCGGGGATCATCCGAAGCCGAGCGGTGCCCGCGGGGACGTACTTCGCGATCGTGAACAACACCAGCGTGGAAGAGATCGCGATCACGGTGAACTTCACGGACCCGACCCCCGTACCCTCGAACGAAACGTGCGCGTCGCCGGTGGATGTGAGCGCGGGCGGAACGTTTTCGGGCGACTTTATCGATGTGGGCAACGACCACCAGACGAGCTGCGGCGGGTCGGTGCCCGAGCTCGCCTACACCTTCACTCTCGCGAACCCCAGCAATGTGACGATCGGCCTGCAGAATCCGATCAACCGAACGATGGCGTTCTCGGTTCGGTCGGCGTGTGAAGACATGGCGACGGAGCTCCGGTGCACCCGGGGCGCGCCGGCCCGGTCGACGCTGTACTCGCTCCCCGCCGGGACCTACTTCATTCTGGCAGAGGACCTGTCCTCGCAGGAGGTCGACTTCGTCCTCGACGTGACCTTTTCGGCGCCGACCCCCGCACCAAATGGCGACCTCTGCTCGAACGCGATCAATCTGCCGGTCAACTCCACGGTGATGGGCACGCTCGCCGACAAGGAGGACGACTACACCACGTCCTGCAGCTTCTACAATCGCGATGCGGTGTACGAGTTTTCGCTGACGGAGACCCAGGACGTGACCCTCACGGTGAGCGGGGGAACGTCTTTCATGTACCTCTCGCTTCGGGACGACTGCGCGAACCAGGCCTCCGCGATCGCATGTCGGAGCGGTCGAACCTCGTTGATTCGCGCGCGAAACCTGGCGCCTGGGACCTACTACGCGGTGGTCGAGTCGTTCCGGGGGACGAGCTTCTCATTGGAGCTGGCGACGTCTGCGCCGACCGTGCCGACTCCGGTCACGAATGCGGAGACCTGCGCGACGCCGCAGGTGATCCCGCCCACCGGCGGGTTGTTCAGCGGCAACACGACTGGCAACGACGACGACTTCCAGACGCGCTTTTGCGGAGGCAGTGCGATGTCCCCGGACGAGGTATTCCGCCTCGACCTGACGACGCGGCAACGGGTGGTGGCGAGCACGGAGAACTCGCTCTTCGACACCGTGCTCTACTTGTTTACGGGGATGTGCATGTCAACGATGGAGGTGGCGTGCAACGACGACGTGTTCGGGATTGGGGACTACAGTCTTCTCGACCGCACGCTCGAGCCAGGCACGCACTACTTTGTGGTGGATGGATTCGGGACGGGAACATCCGGAGGGTACGAGCTTGACGTGCTTGTGTTGCCTCCGTGAGGATGGTGGTTATGCGGGGAAGTGTGGCAATTTGGGTGCTGGCCCTTGCGGGAGTCACGGGCTGCACCACCGGGGGGGATGACGAGGCTCCGGAAGAGGACGCGGCGGTTCTGTTTCCAGACGCCACCCCCGACGCGACGCCCGACGGAGCACCGGTGGTGCGAGATGAATGCGATCCCGACCGGCCGCTTCCGGAGGCGTGCGACGTCAACGCGGACTGCAGCGATGGCTGCTTCTGCAACGGCGCCGAACAGTGTGTAGCCGGTGTCTGTCAGGCGGGTGCCGATCCTTGCACCGACGACGTGGAGTGCACGTCCCACGCGTGCCTTGAGGAAACGGACCAGTGTTTCATCATGCCGGAGCACGAGCGCTGCGCCAACGACGACGCGTGCGATGGCCGCGAGCGCTGCGACACGCTCCTCGGGTGTGTGGCCGGCGAGGCTCCCTACTGCAACGATGAGAGCTCCTGCACGTTCGATTCGTGCGAGACCGCGACGGGATGCAACTTTGTTCCCCGCGATCTAGACAACGACGGCTTCGTGTCGGCGATCTGCGACGGGACGGATTGCGACGACGACCCGCGGTTCGGCGCGATGATCTATCCTGGCGCGCCGGAAGACTGTCGCAATCGGCGGGACGATAACTGCGATGGGCTTCGGGACTTCAACGATCCGACCTGCGTGGCCACCAACGACACCTGCGCCACCGCAGAGATCCTTCCCGGTCCAGGGACCTACTCGGGGTCTACCTCGGGTCTCAGTGGCAACTACGAACTGAACTGCCGCACGAGCGGCGGACCGGACGCGGTGTTTCGGATCAACGTGCCCATGGAGATGGACGTGCAGGTGACGCTCGCCGGCGGAGGAAACGGCGCCGGGGTGTCTGTGCGTCCGTGGGATCAGTGCGACCTGGGGCCCGACGATAAGTGCAGCGCCGCCAACCCGCCGACCTTCCTCCGAAGGAGCGCCCCCGCGGGTGACTATGCGATCCTCGTGCAGTCGTCGACTCCCGGCGCCGCATTCGATATCAACGTTCGCTTTAGCCCGCCAACACCGATTCCCCCGGTCGATGAATGCAACGCGACGACCACCGACGTCAGCGCCGGAGGGACGTTCACCGGACTCTTCTCCGATGTGGAAGACGACTATCAGCTCAGCTGTCACACCAGCTCGGTCGCGAAGGATGCGGTGTATCGCTTCACGACGACCGGGCCAAAGGACGTGACGATCACCGCGAGCACATCGGGCGCGATGTGGCCGCCTCAGACCTACATCTCGCTGGTGACCGACTGCACCGACACCGAGACGACGGTGCGGTGCGTGAACGGCAGTGCGGCAGAGCTTCGGGCACGGGAGCTCCCGGCCGGCACCTATTTCATCCTGCTCCAGTCTTCAGCCAACGACGCGACCAACTGGACGATGGATGTGACGATTACGGACCCGGTGCCGCGTCTTCCCGCGGATGCGTGCAGTACCGCGGTCGACATTACCGCCGCGACGGGAATGGCGATGTGGCCAATGCTCGAGGGCGATGGTGGGACCTCCTGCGGCGGCGGGGGCTCCAGTGGTCGAGACGCGTTCTTCTACTTCGACGTCGCGGCCTTGAGCGATGCGCTCGTCACCACGAACGGCGGCGGTTTTCACTACTCCGCGGTCAGCACGAGCTGCGGCGCGGTGGCGAGCGAGCTTCGCTGCATCAGCGGAAGTGACCCTCGGACCCAGCTGTTCCGGAGCCTCGCTCCGGGACGATATTACGTGACCGTGGCGAGAAACTCATCCTTTGGGGACGTTAGCGCCAGCGTGACCCTGTCCCCACCGACGCCGATCCCCCCGAACGACCTGTGCTCCGGCGCGGTGGCCCTCACCAACGGGATGGTCCGAAACGACACCGTGCTTGGCTTTGCGGATGATGTTCGCGGGTTCAGCGGGTCGAGCCGACCGGATTCGTTCTATCGGCTAGACCTCACTGCCCGCAGCAATCTCACGGTGACGGTAACCCCGACCACGCTGTCGGGATTTGCGTACCTCACCCTTCGGGACTCTTGCGCGGGCCCGATGAATATCGTGGGCGACTCGGGGAGTCCGGCGGTGATCACTCAGGATCTCGACCCGGGGACCTACTATTTGATCGTGGAGTCCTCGTCGTTCGCGTCGGCAGGGGACTACACCATTCGGTCCTTCATCACTCCGCTCTGAGGCGCCGGCGGGAAGACCCGGCCCCTGCCTTGGGGAGTTCGCTCGCGAGCCCGACTGCCGCTTTTTTGTGTTTCCTGGGCGAGTCGGGTAGCGCTATTCCATGGCCACACGCGAATCCTCGGGCGTTGTCCGACCTTTTCCGTTCTTCCGGGCGGGCGTTCGTCGCTCCCAGGACGCGGGAAACCGGCCGGTGTTGGTCCTGGAAGGCGTCTCGAAATACTTCCAACCGGATGTCCCGACCCTGCGGCAGATCGATCTCGAAGTCGAACGCGGTGAGTTCGTGTTCATCACCGGCCCGAGCGGGGCGGGAAAGAGCACCCTCCTCGAGCTGATCTACCGAAAGCAGACCGTCGACGAGGGCCGGATTCTGTTTTCTGGCAAAGACGTTTCGCGGCTCACCAAGAAGTCGATTCCGTTCCTCCGCCGCAACCTTGGCGTGGTGTTCCAGGACTTCAAAGTGGTCCAGCACTGGACGGTTTATGAGAACGTCGCGGTGGCCCTCGAGATCCTCTCGATGCCCCGCCGCCTGATTCGATCCAGGTGCTCGGAGGCCCTCGAGCGAGTGGGTTTGGCGGGCCGAGGACATCACCAGACGTCGGCACTCTCAGGAGGGGAGCAGCAGCGCGTGGCGGTGGCGCGGGCCATCGTCACCGAACCGGCGCTTCTCCTTGCCGATGAGCCGACCGGAAATCTGGATCCGCATCTCGCGCTCGACATTCTTACGCTCTTCGAGGAAATCAACGCGACGGGAACCACCGTGCTCTTCGCGACGCACGATCATGCGCTGATCGCGAAGCGAGAGCATCGGATCCTGTCGCTCGAGGAAGGAAAGCTGGTCGAAGCACGACGCGGGCTGTCGAGCTGGCCGGCGCGGAGCATTCAGCAGAACGCGGTCTGAGTGGGGTGGATTCGATGAACTTCAAAATGGCAGTCGAGCGGGCCCGCCGGGCGTTCCGTGACGACCTCAAGCTTTACCTCGTCGCGGTGTCGAGTCTCACCGTGGCCTTTCTGTGCCTTGCCGTCGCGCTCCTTGGCATCGGAAATCTCTCGGCGGTGGCGGAGCACTGGGGCCAAGGCCGGCGCCTCACGGTGTATGTGGCGGACGATGCGTCGCCGTCGGACGTCCAGCAGCTCGCAGTCATTCTCGGAGGACTCTCCGAAGTGAGCGACGTGGAGCACGTGACCTCCGAGGAAGCACGGGCACAGTTTCTCGCGCAGGCGGACCTCGGCGAGAGCTTTGAAGACCTCGAAGCGGAGGTCTTTCCCGCTTCCCTCGAGGTGTCGCTTCGTCGCGGGACAAGCTCGCAGCAGGCAGACACCGTTGGCCAGCGAATCGCCCACCTATCGGCGGCGGAGCAGGTCGAGACGTATGGCGGCTGGTTCGGTCAGCTCGACGCGCTGGTCGGAGCGGGCAAAGGGCTCGCGGCGGGGCTCGCGTTCTTGGTGATCATCTGCGTGCTCGCCGTGGTGGGAAACACGATTCGTCTTTCGGTGGCCGGTCGTCGCGACGAGATTGAGGTGATGAAGCTCTGTGGAGCGACGGATGCGTTCGTGCGCCGACCGTTTCTGGTGGAGGGGGTGTTTCAGGGAACCCTTGCGGCGGCGCTCTCAGTGCTTCTTCTCTATGTCGGGTTTCAACTGATTCGGGGGCAGATCGACGCGAGCATTGGCAGTCTGGCCGGTGTGCCCACGGTGTTTCTCGCCCCGGAGATGGTGGCGGGAATCGTGGTCGCGGGGGCCATCGCGGGAGCCGCAGGGAGTGCGCTCTCGCTTCGCCGCTACCTCATGGTGTGAGCTTCCGAGGATCTCCAATGCGCCGATTCGTTCCGTTCGTGGTGTGTCTCGCGGTCGCGTTTCCGGCGAACGCGCAATACGGTTTTGGACCCGACCCGGGTCGCCTTGCGGCGAGCCAACGCGACGTCGAAAGTAAGCGCTCGGAACGCGACCGGTTGGCGGCCGAGATCGACGGCATCGAAGAGCGGAGCCGCGCCGCGAAGCTTCGGGTGCGGAACCGGATGAGGACGCTCTATCGCCTGTCCCGCTCGGGAATGCTCCCCCTTGCGGGCGGCTTCGAGGCACTGCTTCGCCATCAGGCTCGGGTGAATCGACTCGAGCAAATGGTGGCCGACGATCTTGGTGCCCTCGAGGACCTCGAGCGGCGAGTCGCACTCCTGCGCACCGACAAGGCAACTGTCGAGGCCGAACTACGCGCCGCGGAAGAACAGCTTGCGACCCTTCAAACCGTCCCCGCGCTCCCCGTGGCGCCCGCGGTCGCGCCCTGGGAACCGAGCTATCAGTCGCCCGCCGACTACCGGTCGCCGAGCGGCTACGGGACCCTTCGACTGGTGGACGAGCCAGGGCGCGGTCTTTCCGCCGAGAGCTTTGCATCGCAGCGCGGACACCTCAGCATGCCGGTGGCCGGTTCGGTGGATGTTCGCGAGGGTCGTCGCGAAGACGGGATCGGGCTCGAGTTCCTTGCCTCGCCGGGAGCCGCGGTCCGTGCGGTATCGGATGGGCGGGTCGCGTTTGCCCAGCATTATTCCGGCTATGGGATGCTCGTGATCCTCGACCACGGCGAAGGCTACTTCAGCGTGTACGGCGGCCTCGGCACCACGCACGTTACGGTGGGCGACTACATCTATCGTGGTCGGGGCCTCGGCACCGTGGGCCCCGATGGTCGGCTCCGCGGTTTGTACTTCGAGGTGCGCCGAGGAACGCGGAGTCTTGACGCCCCGAGCTGGCTCGGCCTTTGACAGAGCGCTTGTCGAAGAGAGCGCCGGTCTGAGAGAGCGCTTGTCGAAGAGAGCGCCGGTCTGAGAGAGCGCTTGTCAAAGAGAGCGCCGGTCAAAGAGAGCAGTCTGGAAGAACCCCCCGCCGCGAGCGACCCCGCGAACTAACTCGAAACTACCCCGCTTCCAACGCGGGTAGTTCTGGATCAGAGATAAGGCGCGCGAAACGGTGGCCGGTAGAGCGCCGGCTGTCGGGTGACCCACGGCCAGGGTTCCGGGTCCCCACCGAAACGGACGTCGAACACTTCGTCGAGAAACGGTTCGGCGCTCTTCGCGTGGGGCGAAAACCCCCAGATGGCCTCTTGGGAAACGTCGTCGAGGTTCGCGTAGTAGCGCCAGATGAAAAATCCGCTGAACCACTCTTCGGGCACGAACGCCTCGAAGATCGCCTGAAGGGCGCGGGTCTGCTCATGTTCATCGACCACCACGTGGGGAAGGTCCTCGGGCCAGAGCCACGGCTCTACCGCCGCGTCGGGACGCGACGTGTAGCCGACCTCCACGAACAGCACGGGCATCGATAGGGTTTCGGCGAGCTCGGCGAGCGGGCCGACCACCGCGCGGGCCCCCTCCACGTAAGTGGAGTAGCTCGCGCCGGAAGTGCCGGCGAGGGGATAGAAGGCGTTCACGCCGATCAGGTCGAGCCGGTCCCAGAACAGTACGCTGTCGACTTCGTCCCAGTTGGCGCTGTAGGTGAGGAGGCCGCGGTACACCGACCGCACTTGGGCAATGAGCTGATCCCAAAACGAGCCAAACCGGCCGGACCAGCTCTTGCACTCGACTCCGATCGAAAATGCGTCGACTCCCGCACGCTCTGCGTCGACGGCCCAGCGGAGCACGAAGTCTGCGTAGGCCGAACGGTAGGTTCGCCACGCGTCTTCATTGCCGGGATCGATTTCGCCGCGCCACCCGCCGGTTTCCACCCACAGGTGGGGAATGAGCATCACCCGGATGCCTCGGGCCCGCGCCTGGGCGACCATCGTCCGGATCGCATCCCGGTTGCTCTCGTAGGGGGCCTCGAAGTCCATCGAGATTTCCGTGCTGTCGAGGCTCCAGATTCGGCCGAAGGGGGTGATCGAAATCCAGTTCACCCCCATCCGCGCGAGTTCGTCCAGGAGTCGGCCGCTATAGACCGTGCCGTAGCCTCGACCGGCCTGCTGGGACGACTCGATCGGGCCGACGGTCACCCCTCGGATCGCCTCGAACCCGGCATCGCGGAATCCAGTCGGGCCGGGGGGGAGCTCATTCCACGCAGCCGCTCCGGCGGGAACGGAGGTGAGAAAGCACGCCAGCAGCCAGGCCCAGCGATTCATCGCGGCGATGCTAGCCCTCTACGAACCGAATGCCACGGGATTGTGTCATTGCGCCTTGCGGGAGCGATTCGAGAGTTCGACACTTGTCCTATGGCCAGGGTCGTGATCTACACTACGCGCATCTGCGTCTATTGTCGGGCGGCAAAGCAGCTCTTCGAGAAAAAAGACATAGAATTCGAAGAGATCGACGTTACGACGGACCCCCACAAGCGAGCCTGGTTGGTCGCGGAGTCCGGCCAGCGCACTGTGCCGCAGATCTTCATCGACGAGAAATCCTACGGCGGTTTCACCGACGTGCTCGCGCTAGACCAGCGTGGCGAACTCGATCCACTGCTCGGCTTCTGACGAGCGTGGCGAACCCCGATCGGACGGACCTGCTAGTCCCCGTCGGGTGGAGTAGGGCGCATGAAGAGGTCGATGCGGCGCACCGGGGAGTCGAAGAACACCGTCGTTTCGGTGGGCTGGTAGCCGTCGCGCTGACCGATGACCTGGCCGAAGGCCACGTCGGTTTCGACCACCATTTCGTACTCGCCGTCGCCGTCGGTGGTTGTTTCGCTCACCCGAAGGGTATCGGAGCGAAAGATCACCCGGACGTTTTCCAGCCGAATATTGTCGAACTCGTCGATCACCACTCCTGAGAGCTCGAAGGATTCCGTCGCCGAATCGGAGGAACAGCCTGCGAGGAGGACTCCGAAAACCCCAAGAATCACCGGAACCATTCGAACACCGGGCTGTCTCATTCGACATGTCATCGGTTTTTGGGTCTCGATGTGAGAATAAGACAACGTGGGGGCGAGCTCAACGCGGTTCCGGCGAGGCGGACGCGGTTGTCATCGCGGTGAGCGAACCTTACCGTCCACTTTCGATGCAAAAGCGCGAGGGCCGGAGGGATCCTTCCTTCTTCTGGAGCGGGCTTCTGCCCGTCGGTGCGGTCGTCGCCTTTTTCTTGATGGCGGTGCTAAAGCTCCCATTTCTCCAGGCGATTTGGGGAGCCGTGCCGTTTATCGTGCTCTTTGTCGTCGGACCGTTCTGGGGCCGACGGTCGCTCCGAGACTTTGACCAGCGGGCGGTGTCGTTCCTCGCCCGGAACGATCATCGGGGTCTCCGCCGACTCTACGACCGGGCCGTGGGCATGCGGCTCTTTGCCCCGCCTGCGATGGCCGCGGAGCGGCTGGGGATGGTCGAGAGCGAAGCGGGCCGCCATGCGCACGCGATTCGCGCCTATCGTCGCGCCCTCGCCGGGTACGAAAATGAAGCATCGGCTCCCACATCCGTCACGCTTGGCTTTGCCCACGCCGCGTTTGAGCTCAAACGCTACCCCGAGGCCTCGGAGATGTATCGACGGCTCCTTCCATCGAGCCGAGCCCTCCCCCTCGTAAAGCGGAATCTTGCGGAGAGCCTGATCCATCAGGAGGAGGCGATTCGCGAGGGGCTCGGGCTTCTCGAGGAGGCCCTTCGTGAGCGGCCGAGCGACGAAGAGCGGGGGCAGCTCGAGCTGCTTCAGGCACTCGGTCTGGCGCGCATCGGCGAGAAGAAGAACGCGCGGAAGCTCCTCCGCGACTCGTCCCTCGATTCCGAATGGGCCGAGGAGCTACGCGAGCACATCGAAGAAGCGCTCTAACCCCGAAAAATCACGAGAGGCGATAGGCGTGCCGACGGGTGATTCTTTCGGGCGAACGCTCTTGCCGTTGCGGCTAGCCGCCCGCGCGCTTCAGCTCGGTGAGGACGAGCTTGGCGACCGCTTTGAGGGTGTCGAACACGCCTTGCCCATCGGTAGCCACCGCCTCGAAGTCCGGCACGCCGTTCGGGTTGAGCAGGTCGCGAAGTTCCTCGACCGGCGCGATCGCGGGCATATCCCGTTTATTGTACTGGACGACGTACGGAATCTTGTCGAGGGAGTAGCTCTGCTCCGCCAGGTTGGTCCGGAGGTTTTCGAGCGACTCGACGTTGGCTTCCATGCGCGCGATCTGTGAGTCGGCGACGAACACTACGCCGTCGACGCCCTTCAGGATCAGCTTCCGGCTCGCGTCGTAGAACACCTGGCCCGGCACCGTGTAGAGGTGGAACCGGGTCTTGAATCCGCGAATCTCACCGAGCGCGAGGGGAAGGAAATCGAAGAACAGCGTTCGTTCGGTCTCCGTCGCCAGGCTGATCATCTTCCCCTTCGCCTCGGGGTTCGTCTTGTTATAGATGTATTGGAGATTCGTGGTTTTTCCGCAAAGACCGGGACCGTAGTACACGATCTTGCAGTTGATCTCGCGGGACAGGTAGTTGATGAAGCTCATCGTGGTTCCCGCGGTCAGTCGGTGAAGAGCTCAACCGAATCTTCGAGGCCCTTCTCACGAAGGTGCAGGACCCCTCCCGGGAGACGCCCTTCGCTGAAATCACCGACGACGATATCGACAATCTGTTCAACGACTGACCGCGGGAACCACGATGAGCTTCAT
>JBCCZL010000286.1:0-12065 GCA_039187775.1 Myxococcota bacterium | reverse complement strand
GCGATGCGGTCGCGCGGACGCTTCACGGAGTGAGCGACCTGCTGTCAGAACAGACCTACAAGGACGCGTGTGACCGAGGGGTCCAAGGTGCGGGCGACCTGGTCGACGACAACATCGACGGACTGATCGACATCGCCGCCACGTTCACCCTCGCCGGCACCGCCACCGGCACCGAGATCTCGACCGACAACATCGCTCAGCGCCTCGAGCCCGGCAACTGGACCGGAAGCTGGGACGAACGCGGAACCGGCATGACCATCTCCGGAACCTTCGTCGGCCAGCGACGGTAGCCTTCCCCGTCGTTTCGGAGGCCTTGTTTTCCAGCGGGTTTGACCCTGTTATCGTGAAGACATGGCCCGCCCGACCCTCGCCCTCGTTCAAGCGCTCCGAACCACCGCCGCCCGCCTACAAGACGGCGCCGCCTATCGGTGGTCCCATTTTGCCCAGTGCAACTGCGGAAATCTCGTTCAGACGATCACGACCTTGTCGCCGAAAGAGATCTATGAAGCTGCGTTTCAACGTTCCGGCGACTGGGGCGAACAGGCCGAGGAGTTCTGCACGACGAGTGGATATCCGATCGACTTTGTCATCGGAAAGATGCTCGAGCTCGGCATGACGCGAGAAGATGTGCGGCATCTCGAACGGCTGAGTGACCCCGACGTATGCCGGCGAGCTCCCCGGACACTTCGCCACAACCGACGCGAGGACGTGGTCACCTACATGCAAGTCTGGGCTGACCTGCTCGAAGAAGGGCTTGCACCGGCGGAACGGCCGCTCCCACTCGCCGCCGAATAGGCCCCTCGCCGCAAGCCGTGTGAGCACGGCTCCGTCTGCGTTGATCTCGACAAGGTCCTCGTAAAGACAGCCGAGCCCACAACTCGCGGTACGGACCCCGCATAAGCTCCGCGTCGCACGATTCACCGCGGCGGTCCTCGCGCGACCGCTCCGGCTTCGGGGCGTTCGTTTTCTCACTCGCCGCGTTTCACATTCCGGCGGACGCAGCTCTACGAGTTGCCGGGCCGAGATAGGCCAAATCGGGGCCACTCCGTTCCGGCACACGGAGAGTTGCGCGTGCCGACTTTTGCGACATTTGTTCCGAGCCATGGGGTATGCGGACGCGGGCTTCCGCTCCTCCCTCTGAGCACGGTGGCACTCGGTTGTCCGCACACTAGCGACCCGCCGGACGCGCTCACTCGGTGATTGAAAAGGTGATTCGAAGACCTGGGGTCGAAGCCCCGTTGGGAGGAGAGCATGAAACGACTTGTAGGGATCGTTGTCGCGTTCGGAATCGGGTGCGCGAACCCGACGTATGACATCGAGTCCACGCAGAAAGGGCTCACCGGGGGTACGGACGATACGGCCAACGTGTTTCCCGGCTCCGTGCTGGTGCTCGGCGCACCGGTCGGTGGGTCAGCACAGCAGTGCGCGGGCATTCTGATCTCCCCACGACATGTTCTGACCGCCGCCCACTGCCTGAACCCGGGACGAGGCACCACTACAACGCCGACCGAGCGCGTCGCGGCGGCGCTTCGGACTCGGGTTTGCTTCGGCGCCAACCCCCTCGTGTCGACGATTCGGGGCGTTCGAGAAGCTCCCGGAGCGTGCGTCGGTGTGTTCGACTGCGTGGCGCACCCCGACTACAACGACCCGGGCGAAGGGACCTACTGTGGCTTGGGAATTCCGCCTGGAGGACTATGCGACCGCCCGCAATCCGATCTCGCCGTTCTGTTTCTCAATCGGGACATCGCTCCGAGCTGGGCACCGGTTCACAGCGGCGCGGTTGGAAACCTCTCGACCCTCCACATTGGAAACCCTGTCGACTTTCACGCCCTTCCGACGGCTGCCCAGCTCGCGACCCTTTCGGCGGGCAACCCCGTGACCCAGGCGTCCCACGGACCACCCGACGGGGCTGGCGGAGTGCCCCAGCGTCGCTTTCGGGCAAATACCATCGATCGACTCGCCGATTCGGGAGGCACCCAGGTGATCATTCCGACCTCGCGGGCTCTTCGCTCCGGCGACTCTGGAAGCACGATGCTCGGTCCTTTCCCTGCCCCGCCATCCCGCGGCATCCCTCCGATCGGCGTCGCCTCCTGTGGAGCCTTAGGCGCAACCAGCAGCGGCATCTACGCGAGCCTTCAGCGTCCGGCAAACATCGACTTCATCCGCGCCGAACTCGACCAGGACGGCGATGGTCGCTTCGACTACGGCCGAAATGTGCAGACCCCAGGCGCCACCCTCACCGATCCGCCGGCCATTCGGCAACGGGGCTGCATCGGTCGCGGCTTCGACCCCGCTGCCACGTCGGCCAACGACCGCGACGGCGATGGTTATCGCGACGCCGACGATTCCACCCCCGACTACTACGACACCTGCGCAACCGATGACATCGACGGCGACGGAGTTCCCGCCGTCATCGACAACTGCCCCGACATGCCGAACCCTCTGCAGGAAGATAGTGACGAGGATGGCGTGGGGGATGTGTGCGACAACTGCGAAGACGCGCCGAATCCCGACCAACTCGACCGAGACGAACAGATCGGAAACGACATCTTCCTAAGCGATGGGGTCGGGAACGCGTGCGACAACTGCCCCGACCACAGCAACCCTCTCCAGGAAGACTGCAACAACAACGGGGTCGGTGACGCATGCGACCCGACAAGCGACCCCGACATGGACGGGCGGCACTGCGGCGCCGACAACTGCCCAAATGTCAGCAATCCCGGTCAGCAAAACTGCAATGCCGACGCAGAGCTCGCGGTCGGCGTCCCCCCCCGCGGCGACGCCTGCGACCCGGTGGTGTGTCCAGCGTTCGAGCCGTACAGCGTGCGACGAGAGTTCCTGCCCGGAAGCTATCGGATCAGCACGAGCGCCTTCCATTCACGTCCCCGCGCGGCCGAGAGCGGGATCGGCTCGGCGCGTACGGGATTCCGGATCTGCGAGTGCGCCGCTGCGGTCGACGATTCCCCGGAGAGCCGTACGCTCTGCGCCCAGCCGCCCCCCGTGGGTGCGAACTGCACCATCGCGGACCCGATGGCCTACACCACGCCGGGAAGCCCTTGGCAGCCCACGTCGTCGTTCTTCATCGACCGAGAGGTCGATGTCGGAGTCGGGTCGCCCGAGTTTGTGCTTCGCCACAACGACGAGCCGCGGCTGAGCAACCCCCACTTCGGCTACTTCGGCCCCCTTGGTTCGGTGGGCATTCCGCCGGTCTTCGACAACCGGAACGCGGTCCTCTGGATGCACGCGGTGAACTACGAGCCCAGACCGATTCCCCCGACGTTCCCGCCTCCCCCCACGCCGCAGTTCGACAACTACGGGTGCGTAGGGACGGGAACGTGCCCGACGGTGGACCGACGCCTTTCCTCGCATTACTGGAGCGGAAACCTTATGCGGAGCGAGTATCTGTTCCAGGGCCTCGGCCCGATCGAGTGGTTTGACGTCTCGGTTCTCTTTCCCGGAGGCATCTGCACCGTATGCGAAGCGTCGTTTCCGCTTCCTCAGATCGGCCTGAACTGTGCTCAAGACATGGATGCGTGCCTGCGTCTCGGGGCCCTCCGAGAGGAAGAACCAGTGCTCGATATCGATCTCCATGAAGCGACCAACGGCCAGTTCACGGCGTTGATCGATATCCTTCAAAACCCCGAGATCGAAAACCAGTGGCTTGCCGCCCTCGAGCCTCAGGAGCTCCTCCGCCCTGATGCCATTCCGCTCGTAGGCCACGGCTCCCTGCCGGTCGCGCTCCGAACCAACGGGCAAGAGATCGGCTTCGAAACCTCACCCTTCGAGCTCGAACCCGTCGAGAACGGCGGGGCCCACGTGCTTCTTGGAAACCAGCGGTACATTCTCACCCTCGCAGGGGGTGGCTCCTTCCGAGTGTCGTGGACCGATCTCGACTCCCCATTTATCTCCTCGGTGCAGTACCTGGCCGGCGAGGCACCCCAGGCCATCGTCTCCGTCGCGTTGGCGCCGGGCGGAGAGCTCGTTGTCTTGGACCAGGCCGACGCGAAGTACCGTCTCTTGATCATCGATCTCGACAGAGGCCTCTCGACTCTGGTGGCCGAGTATGACGCGAAAGACCAAAACCGCTTCGCCCTGACCTCTTCGCCCGATGGTTCCTTCGGCCTTTTGAGCTACGCCGAAGACAAACCTGGCTTCGCGATCCATCGCTTTTCGTTTCAGACTCACCCCCAGGGCTACGAACTTCAAACCGGCGGACAGGTCACGTTCCAAGACGGAAAGGTGCTCGGAGGCTATCGAGCTTCGTCGCTCGGCTACACGCTAGTGGTAACCGACCCGTCCGCAGGGTGGACCGCCGAGGGGATTTACCTCGAGCAGCTTCTTCCGAATGCTTCGCTCGACACTGCATTTTAGCGTCGCACTCCTCGCGGGAGCTTGCGGCAGTCCGGAGCGGGCTCCGGCTCCGCTTCTCGAGGCGCCGGAGCCCACTGCCGAAGTCAGACCCGCCGATCGGTTCGACGCTGTGTCGGGCTTCCCAGGAGAGTGCGACATCGATGTGGCCCGTTCTTCGATACGCCCGCTCGCGGTCGAAGAGTCCGAAACGCACGCCGGATGGCGTTTGGCTTCGCCGAGAGGTTATGAGCCGTTGGGACCGCTCCACGTGTATGTCGATGCTAGCCACTCGGGACCCGGCCCAGCGCGCGTCGCGTATGGCCAGACGCGTCGCTACGCCGGAGCAACCCACCACTATTTCGGCGTCGCCTCGCTCCACGGTGAACACCTCGTGCTCGTCCGCACACCCCTCGTGGAGGGAAGCTCATCGTTCTGCACGGCAACTCAGATCGTTGCATCCAAGGACGAGGCTTGGGTGGTGGTGAAGCAGCGAAACGCCTCGGGTTCCACCGCGTTCGTTCTGCACGCGCCTTACCTCCCGCGCGACCCACTCCGGGTGCAGGAATTTCCCGAACTGTTTCACTCCGAGGCGCGAGGCATTCGCATGCGTCCGAGTACGGGTGGCGAAGTCTTCGGGGCGTTTCAGAACACGCGCCTCGGATCGATCGAAGGCTTGGGGTGTCCTCGGCGCCGCTACACATTTCCTGCGCATGCTCAGCTTACCGACCGCTCGCCGGAATGGGTCCTGGCGTCGGTTCCGGCCGCCCGGGGTTGGAATCTCTGGGCCAGCCGAGGATCTGAAAACCCCCGCCAACTCTTCGACGCGTCGAGGAATGCGGGATGGGCTCGAAGCGATGGCGAGCATCTCATCTGGGCAGAGGGGGTTGGTGCGTCGAATGACGGGCTTCAGTGGCCCACGTATCGACTCATGGCTTCAACCGGAGACCTCGATGACCTCACTCCTCGAGTGCTCGGAGAGGAGAGCCTTGCCAATCTGGGCGCCCCGAGCGGCGTAGGCCAGGGCCGGGCGTGGTGGGTGACCGCTTCTGGTGCTGTTCTTTACAATCTTCGCGCGCAGTCGGAGGACGCGGTGATCGGCGGCACGCCGGTGACTGGACTGGTACTCGGCGAGGAAGAGGTCGGCGTCGTTCGACGGGGCCGCCGGATCGAAGATTCTTCGTTTGAAGTGCGCCGTTACCGAGAGCTGTAGCGACCGAACGTGGTTGTTTGCCACGCCGAGGCCCCCCGGTGACTTAAACCAGAGCGCACCGACCGAAGGAGGCGGTGCGCTCATCATACAACTGGGTGCCGTTCGGTTGGGCTAGCGCCGGGCCCGGCTTCGGCCGGCCTTCTTGGTTGCCTTCTTGGCTGCCTTTTTGGCTTTCTTTGGCGCGGCCTTGCGGGCTCCGTTCGCCTTGCCGGCGCCGTTGGCTTTCCGGGCGCCGTTGGCCTTGGACGCACGCTTCTTCCGGCTGGCGCCGATCGTCTTGTCGCGAACCGCCGCGGCGAGCTCTTTGGCTCGATCCGTCTTTTCCCAGGTGAAGGTCTTTTCCGACCGACCGAAGTGACCGTAGGCCGCGGTGGGCCGATAGATCGGACGAAGAAGATCGAGGGTCTCAATGAGCGCCGCCGGTCGGAAGTCGAACACCCGCTTCACGGCGTCGGCGATCTCGGCGTCGGGCACCTTTCCAGTCCCGAAGGTCGTCACAAACACGCCCATCGGTTCGGAGACGCCAATCGCGTATGCGACCTGAACCTCGCACTTGTCGGCCAGCTTCGCGGCGACGATGTTCTTCGCGACGTAACGGGCGAAGTAGCACGCGCTCCGGTCGACCTTGGAAGGGTCCTTCCCACTGAACGCGCCGCCGCCGTGCCGACCCATGCCCCCGTAGGTATCGACAATAATCTTCCGTCCGGTCAGGCCCGCGTCTCCGTGAGGTCCGCCGATGACAAAGCGACCGGTGGGGTTGATCCAGAACTTCGTCTTGTTGTCGAGAAGCTCCGCAGGTAGGGCGGGCTCGATGACCTCGGCACGCACCGCGTCGCGAAGCTGACGGTGGGAGACCGACTCCGCATGTTGCGTCGAAATCACGACCGCGTCGATCCGCTCGGGCTTGCCGTCGGCGTCGTATTGAACCGTGACCTGGCTCTTGCCGTCGGGTCGAAGCCAGCCGAGGGTTCCGTTCTTCCGGACCTTGCTGAGGCGCTTCGTCAGCTGATGGGCCCAGTGGATCGGCGCAGGCATCAGCTGTTTGGTCTCGTTGGTGGCGTAGCCGAACATCAGACCCTGGTCGCCCGCACCTTGGTCTTTGTACAGGCCCTCCCCTTCGGTGACGCCCTGGGCGATGTCCGGCGACTGCTGTTCGATGGCGCTGAGCACCGCGCAGGTGTCGGCGTCAAACCCCATCGACGAATCGGTGTAGCCGATCTGTCGAATCGTATCTCGGACGAGCTTGGGCAGATCGATCCATGCGTCGGTGGTCACTTCGCCGGCGACGATCGCGTAGCCGGTCTTGACCATTGTTTCTGCCGCAACACGAGCCCGCGGATCGTCTTTGAGAATGGCATCGAGGATCGCGTCGCTGATCGCGTCGCAAATCTTATCGGGATGACCTTCGGTCACCGATTCAGAGGAAAATACGTAGCCGCCCATTCGAGATGCCCTTCCGTTCCCATCCGCAACTGCGGAGCGTCGCGCGCGTCAAAAGAAGCGCCAAAAATCAGGAGGAAAGCTTGTAGACGCCGAGCGATGAGCTGTCAAACGCGTCACTCGGACTGCGTCATCGCCTTCTCTCTACGAAGCCAGTCGGCCCAACGGATCATCGCGCTTCCCGCGTGCTGGATGAAGTCGTTCCGTACGAGCAGATCCCCTTCAGTCGTCGGGATGCCCCCGCGGGCTCCCGCCGGATCTTGAAGAAGATGCGCCGGACCGGGCGCCCACCGGTAGCGAAGAAGCATCAAGAGCGCGCGTTCGACAAGCTGCCGAAGCTCGGGGTCGTCGATCCCCGCCGCACGACTCGCCTCGTAGGTGGAGATGAACGCCTCGGTACGCGACCCTACCGGCGTCAGCCGGGGCAGTACGAAGGGCCCTACACCGTAGCCTCCCTCCCAGAGAAACCGCGTGTCATCCCGATCGTATTGGACGCGCTGGTTCCAGCTCGCCCACCGCCGACAGAAGTCGAGCGCCTCGGCGTCTTGCAATCGATCGTAGGACTCGCCCTGCGCGATGCACGTCCAATGGTCTTCACCGTAGTAGTAGCGGCTTCCGAAGAAGTCCCAGCCCGCCCCCGTGAGGTGCGCCATTACGCGCTTCGCCGCTTCGAGATTGCGCTCGTCTTCCGCGAACCGATGCGCGCGAAGCAGGGCAAAGCTCGCTTCTCCACTGTAGAAAAGGCGCTGCACGTCGATCGGCTCCTGCGCCGTCAGATCGTACTCGTGCATGAGCTCGCCGTCGGGCCGCTGTTGGGCCCGAATAAACTCGGTGAGGCCTTCGAGGAGCTGACGCACGAACGGATCGTCTCCCGACGCGAGGACCTCCGCCGCGGCGAGAGCCGTTAGCGCACTCGCTCCCATGTCCGCTCGATTCGCTTCGTGCACGCACCAACGGTCGGCTCCTCCACACCGCCCCATCCGGTGGGTGTTGATCCATTGGAGCGCGCGGATGGCCGCCTGACGGGCTTCGGGCATGCCGTGGAGGTGATGGACCTGCGCCACGAAATACGTCGTTCCGCTGTGGCGCGGCAGATTGTACCCAGCGTTCCGACCCTGACCGGTCCGGCCGTCATAGAGATAGGTGTACGTGCCGTCGGGTTTCTGATGACGAAGGAGCATCTCCACGCCTTCGACCGCGGCCTCTCGGAGGGCCTCCTCGGTGAGCTCGACCGTCGGGTCTGGATACGGATCTTCGAGCAAACGAAGCACCCGAAAGCGATCCACCGACCCGGAGGCCGCCTCGGAGGGATCCAGTCCGAGCTGCCGGGTAAGCCGATCGACCACTCCCGCCACGTTGGTCCCGAACGAAAAATCGGGAACCGGCGTGATGACCCCCGCTTCGTATGCCCCGACCTCCTGGAGCTCGTCCGGCGTGGCGTAGGCGGTCCGATCGCCAAGACGGAGTCGAAGTCCTTCCTCGAGCGGCACGAGACCGAGCTCCTCGACGTAGGGAATCCCCCGGAAGAGGGGACCGAACCCTGCGGTCAGCTGAATCGAAAAGCGGACCGAGCCGTCGCCGCGCGGAGCGGTCCACGACGCGTGGGAGCCAAGGTCCGGGTCGGCCTGAAACTCCGCCGCCGCTTCTTCCACCGCGGCCACGAGGCCAGGGCTTGCCTCGACCCGAGCCACCGAGATCCCCTCCCGCCAAGCGATAATGAACGTCGGCCCCCGTCCTTCCACCCCCTCGGCACTCACCGGCGGGTCGGGAATCGGTTCTCCGAAGCGAGCGGCATGAAGCGCATCGAACGCCCAGCTTCGCGCGTCTTCCGATGGCGGCGGAAGGTCGGGAATCGACGACCACCAGGAGACCCCGAGGGCACCCAACGCGGTGACGAGGAACCAGGCCCCAAGCGCTCGCGCGATCGTTCGGCGGGACGGCAAGTCTCGGCTCGTGACGGCTGGGACGTTCTCTTCCGGCGCCCCATCGTCCGAATGCTCGGCCATGGGACTAACGCTCCCGGCGCGCGAGAAAGAAGAGCTGGGAGGCTGGAATGAACACGAGGTAGGGAAGCACCAGGAGCGCCACGACGATGAGAATCAGCGCTCCCCCCTCTCCCACCGGCCCATAGAGGCCTACGAGATACGACGCGGTGTACACCAGAAGCGTCACCGCGACCGCGCCGAACGCGGTGGTCGCCGCCACCGTATAGAACGCCACGCGGGGCGCCCACGCCTCGCCTCGGACGAGCCCGAAGCCGGACGCGAGGAGCGCCAACGCGAGCCCCGTGCCCACGACGTCTACCGGCCACCAGCGCGCAGGCAGGAGGACCCATACACCGAAGAGGATCAGCGCGCCCACGAGGAGGTCGAGACCGCCCATCACCGGGTGTCTCTTGATTTCCGCGGTCATCGTCGCGGACCGTACCGTCAGTTGGTGAGCCCGGGAACCCCGATCGACCCGGTAAGCGAGTAGTTCTCGCAGGCGTCGGTCCAGGTTCCGGCCAGGACCTCGAGCACGAGGCGGCTGCTCAGCGATGGCCCGGGACAGCTCGCCTCGATGGTGAGTGCCCCGGTTCCGGTGACCGCTCCTGTCGTGCAGGCCGCGTCCGCCCCGGGGATCCCTCCCGGCGGGAACGGCGCCCCGCTGCAGTCGAGCGAGGCCGCGGGCCCCCCGCACAGAAGATAGGCATTCAGGAAGTAGGCGTTGCCCGCCGGAATGTTCGCGAGCCGAATCCCCACTCCGTTGGCAAGTTCGGTGGAGGTGGAGAGCGGAAGCACATAGCGGTCAACGTCGGTTCGCGACGAAATCCGGCCGGCAACCGACGCGAGCCCGGCGAGCGTGACGCCGGTCGCGTCGCCGATCGCGTCGTTGGGCTCGTTCTTATCGTCGGCGCAAACGCATCGGTTGCTGTTGTTGCATGCCTGTTGGTCGCCGCACGTGTTGGGACAAACCACGGTCCCGAGACCACACCGCTGATCGATCGAACCGCACTCCGCCCCCACCGCATCGCAGGTCCGAGGCGTGCAGCCGCACATGTTCTCGACCCCTCCGCCTCCGCAGGTCTGGGCAACTGGGCAACCCCGGCAGTTAACCGTGCCTCCACAGCCATCGCCGATTCTTCCGCAGGCGCCGCCGATGCAGATCTCGTCCACGGTTTTTGGAATACATGCCTCGGTGCTGCAGACCGCATAGCCCAGCATCTCATCGAGGCCACAGTTGGGCGTCGGGGCCGCGCAACCCCCACAGTCGAGGATGGCGCCGCAGCCGTCGGACGGCATGCCACATTCGTTGGGCTGGCACACCCGTGGCGTGCAGGCACAGCGGGCCCCATCGCACTCGGCGGGCGCATCGCAGGCTCCGCAGAACGGGATCATGCCTCCGCAGCCGTCGTCCTGGGGCCCGCACTCTGCGCCAAGCTCCTCGCAGGTCTCGGGGACACAGCTGCAGAGATTCGGAAACACCGCGCCGCATACGTCCGGTGCCTCGCACCTCCCGCACTCGAGCACTCCACCGCAGCCGTCGTCCCGGCTGCCGCAGTTCCAGCCTCCGAATTCACAGGTCACCGGCCGGCAGCCGGTTGCCCCGCGGGCACAGAGACCGGTCGACAGATCGCACACCAGGCCGGGAGGACAATCGGACTGGAGGGCACAGACATACACGTTGTCGGGGATGTCTGCCTGACACCCGGCGACAAGGCATGCGGCGCCGAGGCATGCGGCAGCGAGGCATGGTGCGCCGAGGTATGGTGCGCCGAGGTATGGTGCGATCAGGGCTCGGACGAGGACCCACCGCATCAGAACCAGCCCCCGATTCCGAGCGGATGGAGCTGGAGCCGAGCCTCTTGGGAGCGGACTTCAGTCGGTCCGGTCAACAATCCCCAAAGCACTCCGGCAAGCGCCACCGCACCTCCGACCCCGACGAGCACACTGCCGATCGGGCCGAGAAGCTGCGCCCGATCGTAGCGGCCTTCAACATCACGCCACTCCGCGCCCTCTCCGGGGTCTTCTACCGCCGAGATGTCCATCGCGCTCAAGACCAGCATCACCCCGCCGGCGACCGCGAGCGCCGCACCGCTTCCTGCGAGCACCCAGGGAATCGCCCCCGGGCCTTCGTCTTCGATGATGGTGCGGTCCACATAGACCACCTCGGTTCGGATCTCCGGCGCCGGTCGCTCGGGTCGCGCTTCGACGTCGGGTTCGTTCCGAGCGTCGAGCTCTCGCCGAAGCACCCGTACCCGGCCCTCGATGTGGGCGCGATCCTCGGTGTCGGGCCGGACCTCGAGATAACTCTGATAGGCCTCGAGGGCTTCACGGTCCCGCCGCGCTCGATCCGCGACCGTGGCGATGTTGTAGAGAATGTCCGAGCTCTGGGTGAGTTCGTAGGCCCGATGAAACTCGAGGAGTGCGCGCTCGAAATTGCCCGCCTCGTATGCCTCGGTCCCCGCCTGGAACGCTTGCCGCGCGATCGCGACATCCTCGCTCGACTGCGCCGCCGCCGATGACCCGAAGGCTCCCAGAACAAGGAGACCGGAGAGCCAGAGCTTCCCCCATCCCTCGCTGCCCCGGCTCGCGATCATCCCGAGATCATAGCAAACCCGCCCGTCCGGTCGAAGGACGCGGACACCCCAGGTCTCGGGTGGGCTCCCGCTCGACGGTTACGAGCGGGACCGATTGTGGGGCAAGAGGCCCCGGCCGACCCAGGTGTCGCCGGCAAACGCCGGAACCGTCTCCGGGAAGTCGAGATTGTAGTGAAGCCCTCGACTCTCGCGCCGCGACGACGCGCAGGTCACGATGAGCTCGGCGACGTCGGCAAGGTTGCGGAGCTCGAGCAGGTCTCGACTGACGAGGTGCTCCCAGTAGTACTCGCGGATCTCCTCCTTGAGGAGCGCGATCCTCGCCGCCGCCCGCCGAAGGCGCTTTTCGGAGCGCACGATGCCGACGTAGTTCCACATGAAGCGGCGGATCCCGCCGATGAACACCGCCATGGAGCCCGACCCTGGTATGCCGAACAACAGCGTCGGCACGAGTCCACCGCCCTCTTTAGCATTGTTGGAACTTTCCGG
>JBCCZL010000285.1:0-12078 GCA_039187775.1 Myxococcota bacterium | reverse complement strand
GCCTCCGCTGCCGATTTCACACCTGTACATCACAGCGACGAAGAAAGTGGCGAGGGACATACCCCAGCCGCCATGCTCCAACCCATCAGACAGGCTGCGTGGAACTGGGCTCGAACCCATCAGCAGCGGTGCGCGCCAACAGTTGGCGCACTACGAATCAGGGAGTGAGAACCTTGGCACACAACTGGCGCGCCGCACCAGTCCGATGGCGTACCGAGACGAATCGCGTTAGTGCCAAAGCCATACCACTCGGAGCACCGAGACACGAAGACACTGCCAGCTTCCCTCTTCGTTGGCTTCGGATCGGGGATTCTTTATGTCACCGAAGATGTCAGAACGAAGGCTTTCCGGTTCGACTCCGACGGGACGCTGCTGGGGCGTTCCAACCTCGCTGCCGGGAGCCTGGAGATCTCGGCGCTTTATGGCGGAGAGGCGCTGGCAGATCCTCCGATTCGAGGCGTCGACAATGTCACGGTAACGTGCTGCGGCGACGCGCTCGTTGCGGAAGATGGGGGGCCGATGCAGGTCGCGGCGATCCTGCCGTCCGAGGAACTAAAACCGCGTGTCCAGCGATGAGGACAAGGAGCAGGGCGGCACAGCCCGTCGCCGTCCATTGCACGCTTGGGGTTTCGCCCCATTGACGCACCGCGATCGCGGCGAGTGCCCAGACGGCAACGAGCGCGTGCTCCCGGAGGTTGCGTCGCCAGATGAGCACTACGTTGACCCCGGTGGCGATCGCGATCATGGCGATGGCCCACGTCGCCGATGTGCCGGGGACGATTCCGGTCTTGCTGAGATAGGCGGAGAGATTGGCGAGCACGGCGACGGTGACCCACCCGGCGTAGATCGCAAGGGGCCACCACACGAGGGCGATGATGCGAAACGGGGCGTCCCAGGTTTCCATGTCGAGCCGCCACATCGCGATCGATAGAAACACGAACATCGACGCCAGGATGAGAACGCTCAGTCCGGTGAACTCGGTCAACCAGGCCACGACCCAGGCGCCATTGGCGAGGTTGGTGAGGATGAGCCACGGCCCCAGCCGCCGAAAGAAATCTGGGTCCTCGCCGCGAAAGGCGAGCCACAGCTGATAGCCGGCGTGGACGAGGAGGCCGAGGAAGATGATTCCCCAAATGGAGAACGCATAGCCGGCAGGCGTAAACAGGGTGTCGTAGCGATCGCTCATCTCGCCGACTTTGTTGCCGGCGAAGCCATAGACGCTGGTCCAGTAGTTCCAGCCGATGACGAGCGCGGTCACGATGGCATTCGTGACGGCGTAGAGGCGAGAGATGGTCGGGCTCATGCTTTGGGGGCGACGACGTACAGAACGTCGGGCGCGCCAGGAGCTTGGTGCCAATCGGCTCCTTAGAAAAGAAATACCTCAGCTTTCCGATTGCCCTAGAAGTACTCGGGGCAGGTGTCGAAGGGGGCGAAGCGCGGATCGTGGCGTCCGGCTTCGAGGTGCCGGTAGTAGGCGCCGATGTCGTGGTCCGCGATGCTGTTGCCGAGTCCCCACGACACGCGGGACGGGATCAGTTCGAGTCCGCCGTCCCGGTCGATGTAGAGCATCGGCCCCACGTGCTCATAGTCAGCGAAGAGCGGAATGTCGGTGGGAATCCGCGTCACGATGTCGCTCGCGTTCCGCACCCGAAAGAGCTGGACACCGATGTTGGCGGCCATCGTGTGGTACTTCGCAGAGAATCCGCGGTTGCCGACCCGTGGCGAGCCAAAGGTGTAGATTCCACGAATCATGTAGCGGGTGAGGTCGTCGTCGGCATCCATCTGCGCCATGATTCGGCTGCCGAGAAGGGTTGCCACCGCCGCGCCGAGGCTGTGGCCGGTGATGAAGATCTGAGTGGTCGGGTGGAGGGTTTCGACCTTGGCCATCACCATGTCTTCCACCTCGCGAAACGCGTTCATGAAGCCGCGGTGGGTCTTCCCCCATTCATCGCCGTAGGGTGCGGGCGGGCGCTTCAGAAAGAGGTCGATGTCGGTGGCGACATCGCGGAAGAGTTGTTCTTCCTCGAGCTCGGTACCGCGGAAGGCGATGACCACCATGTTTCGCTCCGCGTGGTAGGCCCAAAGCACCTGGGTGCTGCCCGCTTCGAACTCGAACTTGTCCTCGTCGAGGTGTCCGCCGGTGAAGAACTGAATGTCCATCTCCGGGTCCGGGACCTGCACCAGATATCGTTCGAACTGGGAGGTGATCGAGTACGGCGCGCCGCCGCGGGCCTCGGCCGACGCTTCCGATCGCCACCAGTCGGCTACGCAGGCTCCGATGCCGACGATTTCGTCGTCGCTCAGGCGGCGCCCGGCCTCCCGAGCCTCCCACTCCATGGATCGAAGATAGCGACGGTCGACGGCACACCGGCGCCACCGCTCGCCTTCGCCCGGGTAGCCAAAGCCGAAATCGGCGAGCATTGGACCAAGGCTCCAGAAGTGTGCGTACTGGTTGGCCGAAAAGAACGAGAGCCAGGCGGCGTTGGTCAGGTTGGGATCGGAGAGCCGGCGAAAGCGTGCCGCGCCGACGGGAACCGGTCGGTCACCGGCCTTGAGCGTGAGTTCGGCCCGGTCGCCTTCGTCGAAGCGGTAGACGCCGAGGCTGATCCACCGGGCTTCGTCCCGTTGGGGTGCGAGGCCGACCTCCACGTCGTCGGTTCCGTTGGCGTGCCGAATCTCGTAATCGGCGCTGAATGCCGAGAGCGGAAGGTTGTTGATGGGTCGGCGTCCGCGCGAAGTGTTCCGACCGTACGAAGGAAGCTCGGGAAGGCGGACATCCACGGTGTAAATCCCCGGCACGATCATTCCGGGCCCGAGGTCTTCGGACACCGTCGCCGACCAGGTCACGGTGCCTCTCTTGAAGGACATCTCAAAGCCGAAGCCATCGGGGTCGGAGGCTTCCCCGGCGTAGGGAGCACGCAGGCAGTCGTTTCCGCGGCGGCAGACCACTTCGGCGTCGTCGAGGGTCAGCGTCTGAGGCAGCGAGAGGAACGGGTCGATGCCGCTACAGAACGAAAAGGTCTCGTCGGGCGCCTGATCGGAGGGGATCAGCAGCTGATAGCTGTCGGGAATGATGTCGGGAGAGCTCGGTCGACCGTCGTCGGCCTTGCCGGACGGGAGCTTCTCGGTCGTCGGTGGAGCGACCTCGACGGCGCACCCCGACACGACAAGAAGAGCGGTCATGCAAGCGCGGAACATGACGTGCGCGGTACGCAAACCTCGTGCCCGCGATGGCTGTCCATAAACCCTTGGGAAGGGCGCGGGGATCGCTCCGAAGCGGCTATGGAAGTGGCCATTCGGCGGCCACTGAATCGCGTTTGGAAGAAGAATCCCGAGTGAGTATCGGTGGGTCGGTGGACAGGCTATGGTGCGGCAGTGACCTGGAAGTCGATCGGTCGGGGACTCGGCACCGCCGCGTTGGTGTGGGCGGCCGGGTGCAATAACTTCTCGGCCCTCTTTATCGAGAACGACACACCGATCGAACTCGCCCTCGCCCTCGAGGCGAGTGCACCCATCTCCTGGCGGTTCTGCGAGGAAGAGTCGCTACGCGAGGCCGAGGAAGAAGACCCTTTCATGGTCGGCATTCCGGCAGAGAGCTGTGTGGTCATCAAGCTCGGAGAGCAGTCGTGTGCCGATGACGAAATCGGCGAGGTTCAGTCGCTTCGGATTCTACAGAACGCCGTTCTTTGTCTTGAAGGGTCGGGGCGGGAGCTCGAACGGCGCTTTTCTGGGAACTGCAACGGGCAGGTCCTTACGGTGACGAACGACGACTGTCAGCGGTGATCCCGTCTTCGGAATCAAACAAGAGTCACGGTTTCTGACGCGAGCGCCTCAGCTCAGCCCCACCACTCGACCTCGACCACGAGGTCGCCTTCGAGATGGATGTAGAGGCTCGCGCCGCCGCCGTCGAAGAGCGGCTCGTCGATCGCGTACTCGATGCCGAGCATGTAGCCGACGGTCCACCGTCCTGCTCGATGGAGGAGATGTCTGTCTTCGGAGAAGCCGGCCAAGTCGCTCCGGCCGTTGGCCATCGACTCTTCGCCGAAGTTCGTGATCTCGCGTAGACCCCGCTGAACTCGCCGCAGCGCGAGGGGTACTGGTTCATGTGGGCCAGGCGACCGGCTGGTCGGCAAAGCTCGGAAGTTCGGCGATGATCGTGTCGCAGGCGCCCCGACCGTCTCTCGGCCCGCCTCCCGCATGGCGCATATCACTCGCCCCGCTCTTCAGAAGCTCAACGATTTTCGGAGCCTTGGCTCGTAGGTGGAGACCTCCGCCGCCGGCCAATCGTGGGTGGAGTTGCCACCGTTGGATGCCCGATGCTCCGGTGGCGGCCCATGTACGCTCCGTCGCAAGGAGAGATGATGATCAAGGTAATCAACGCCCCCAACGCGGGGCTCGAGTTTGTCGCCGGTCAGCCCAAGCGTGTGCTCGGCCCCGGGGTCCACTTCGTGCTTCCGTTCGTCACACGGGTTCGCCGAATTTCGACGGCCCTTCACACCGAAGAGGTCGATATCGACGTGATCACCCGCGGCGGCACGCCGACGAAAGTGAAGGTCGGCTACACCGCGCGTGTTCGAGACGTAAAGTCCGCGCTCGTGAACGTGAGCAACCCGTTTGCCACGCTTCGGGTGTCGGTGATCGCCACCGTCTCCGGCGCGGCGAACTCGTACACGATCGATCAGCTGGCCCAGAACAAGAACGAGATCTCGAGCCGCGCGGAGGCGGAGCTCGCCCAGCTATCGCAGGAGAACGGCTGGGGGCTCGGCGACTTTCAGATCGCGGTGGGGGACCCGTCGATGAGCGAAGAGCTCAAGAAGCTCCTGATGCGCGAGGAGGCGGTCAAGCGAGAGAATGCCGCCAATCTTCAGAAGGCGCACAATCAGCTCCTTGTGGCGCGCGAGCTCGTAACGGTGGCGACGGAGCTTCAGCACGTCCCGTTTGCCCGCGAACTTCTCCGGCTCCAGGTCATCAGCGATATGGGCGAAGGGGGCAAAGTCGTAGTGATCGACAGCGAGCACCCGTCGGCCCCCGGCCTCGCTAGCCAGGCATGAGCGCCTCGCCAGGCATGAGCGTCGCGTCAGCGCTTTGGCAGCGGCGTCAAGTCGAGGAGCACCACTTCGCCCTGGTCCCGCCGAGGATCCCAAAGGTGAACGAGCCGTCCGCGGGATGGAGCGGATGGCTTGGGAAAGTCTCGCGATCACGGGTTGTCGCCGCGAGTTCGGAGCTCTCCGCTGCGACGCCGAAGGCCCGGATTCTAAAGCAGGAGTGGATCAGTACTCGAACGGAACCGCGGTCTGACGCTCGTTCCACCCGTAGTAGGTGCCGGGGCCCCGAGGGTCGTCCTCGATCACCAACCGGTGGGTGAACGGTGCGGGGCCGTCGACGGCTTCGATCTTGAAGATCGAGTCTACCTGCTGATCGTTCTCCGGAAACTCGAAGTGGAGGTGTTCGCCTTCGGCGCGGAACTTAAAGAGCTCGAAGCGGCCTTGGAACACTGAACGGTCCTGAAACACCCCGCCGCCCATGGACGGCGTAAAGCGGTAGACCCGAAGCCGGTCGTCCTTTTCTTCGGGCCAGACGTCGATCCAGTTTCGATCGATGAGCTGTTCGCGGGCTTCGTCGGCGGGGAGGGCATCGCCCGAGGAGCCGCAGGCGGCGAACAACAGTGGGAATACGAGGAACGGAATCGTGGCCAGTGCGCGCATTTCGGCAATATAGGGACAATCGCCGTGCGGAGAAGGCCGGGGGGGGCGATTCCGGCGTCATGGCTGAACGCACAGCGAGCGCCGCACGCGGCGAACCCCACCTCGGCCGTCGCGGGCGACAAAATGGAATTCGAGCCGCTTCGAGATTGGGGGCGCCGTGAATTCCACGGTGGCGAGCGGCGCGTTCTCGTTCACAAAGACAAACGAGCGTGCAAACTCCCCGCCGTTCGACAGGTTCGAGATCTGAAACTCTTCGACCCGCTCTTCGTCGCCGTCGTCGGTTCGCTCGACGTAGCGCTCATGCGTGTCGCCGCGGCTTGCGATACCGATTTCGGTGATGCTTGCTGGACTCACCGTCGGAAGGATTCCACTGCTGCAGTCACCGTCGGTGTCTTCCCATGGCGAGCCATCTAGGATCGGGTCGATCATCGGTCGGCGATTTTCGTCGACGGGTTCGCGCTGGATGGGGAGCTCCGCGGTAAAGAAGCTTCCCGTGAGGTTCGAGTCTTCGCAGGCTTGCGCCGAGCTCAGACCGTCGCTCGTGAGCTCACTGGGATCGGCGGTGCGAACGACTCCCCCGGCACAGAACCCTCCGACCAGGAGCAGGTCGGCCGGTTCGTCCAAAGTGGCGCGAGGAAGGTCGAGCTCTGCGATGGCAGGTTCGGTCGAGGGCGTTGGATGGCTGGCTGAAGCCAGGGTTCCACTGCCGCAGAAGCCGGCGCCGATGGTGCTTGGAGCTCCGGGGCACACCACGACAAACCAGCTCACCGGTTCGTCAGCCGCGGGAAACGCAAAGAGGAGCTTGGCGCGGAAGTCTTCTTCCACCATCGGCGTCGAGCGTTCGCGGTCGTCGGCCACCGTGACTTCGACGCCGATGAGGCGTGCTTTGGTCACCGAAGACGTGGGCGCGAGGTCACTTCCGCAGCCCAGCAGCAATAGCAAGGTCAGGTGTTTCATAGTTCCCCCCGGACTCCGATCGACGGGATGATGGGAAGCCCGCTGATCTGTTCCGATTCGCTGTAGTCGTAGTTGAAGGAGATCCCCTCGGCGTTCTGTCGGTTGTAGGCGTTCTGCACATCGATGAAGAACGCGAACTTCCAGTCATCGAACTCCCAGATCTTCTCGAGCCGCAGGTCCAACCGATGAAAGAGCGGATCCCGCTGGCTGTTGATCGAGCCATCGACAGGTTGATACACGTCGTTGGTCGCGTCGTAGATCGATCCGACCACCGGAGTGGTGGGATTGCCGCTCACGAGTCGGAACGTAGCGCCGAGCCGCCAGTTCGCGGGAAACCGATAGCTGAGGGTCGCCGAGAGGATGTGGGTTTGGTCGAAGTCGAAGAGGCGCCAGGGATCGCCTGGGTTGTCGCGGCGCTCGCTTCGGGAGAGCGTGTAGCTCACATACGCGAAGTAGTTCCCATCTTCCGGCGTGAGTCGAAGCCCGAACTCGCCGCCATAGATTCGGCCGATGCCGCGGTTTTCGTAGAACGGAGCGACGCTTCCTTCGGTGGCCACCACCCGGTTCCAAAGGCGCTTGTAGAAACCCTCGACGGAGAGCTCGACGCCCGGCGCGGGCTCCCACTCGAACCCGGCGCCGGTGTGGACCGAGCGGATCGGCTCCAGGTTGGGATTGCCGATGTCCTCCGCGCTCTCATTGAACTCCGGCGGCTGGCCGTAGAGCCCAACGCCGGTCTTGATTCGGAACTGATCGCTCAACGAGATCACCGTGGTCAAACGTGGGTCGAAGGTCCAAGATTCGATCTCTCCGTAGTAGTCGAGGCGGAGCCCAAGCACGAAGCGAACCGGTCCCAAGTTGGCCGCGAGCTCACTATAGAGTCCCGGTCGCATGATGGTGCTCGTGACCTGGGTGTCGACCTGCTCGCGGGCCGCCAGACTATCGGTAGTGCCGCCGCCTTCGCTCTGACCAAACCGAGGGGCGTTGAGATCGAGAGTAAAGGGGATCAGAAACCCGTCGGTGCCCGCGATCAGCTGGAGCGCGGGGCTGAGCTCGATCTGCCATTCGCTGCGGATGTGGACCTGATGGAGCGTCGCATCGAGCGAAAGATCTTCGCCAAAGGCGAAGTTCTGTTGCCGGGGACCGTAGCTGAGGTCGATTTTGGACCGAACCGTATCGCTGACTTCCCGCTCCCAGTCGAGGTGAAGGGTGAGCGAGCTGATCGCGAGGTCCGCATCGCCCCGCACCGTCGGATCGTCGCTATCGAGGTCGTCGACGTTCAGCTCGAATCCGTCGTCAAAGCCGTAGGCGAAGAACCGGATTCGGTCGGTGCTCGTCGGGCGCCAGCTCAGGATCGCCTGATAGTCGTAGTAGACCGGCGTAGAGATGATGCCGATGTCGTCGGAGGAAAGACCGCTGAGAATCAGCTCGAGAATGCTTCGACGAAAACCCAAGGCGAGGCTTAGGTTGTCGACGATTTCGCCTTCGACGAGGACCGAGCTATCGATCACACCGAGCTCGAGCATGCCGCCGAAGCCCCCATCCGGCGCAGGATCGCGAAACTCCACTTCGAGGATGCCTCCGGTGCGGCGGCCAAACCGCGCCGAGAAGTTTCCGGGGTAGAAGTCGATCTGTTCGATCAGCCGCGAGTTGACGATCGAGGTGAGTCCGCCGAAGTGATAGAGCTGCGGTACCGAAACCCCTTCGAAGAACACTTCGCTGTCCTGGGGCGCGGCGCCCCGGACGATGAGCTGCCCGCTGCCGCCGGGGGGACGACCCACGCCGGGAAGGAGCTCCACTGCGCGAAGTGCGTCGCCGCGCGTTCCTGGAATCACCGTCAGGTGCTCTCGGGGGATCGTTCGCCGGACCACCTCGCGAGGGGGCGCCTCGATGACCGCTTCTGCACCGAACCCTTCGTCGTCTTCGAGGTCGGTCAGCTCGAGCAGCGTCGGGCGGTACGTGACCTCGGTGATCCCGCCGGCGATCACCTCTTCGCGGGTGGTGAAGTCCTCCACATCTTGGCGGAAGAGCTCGATTCGGTAGCCTCCGGGGGGAAGATCCTCGAAGCGGAACTCACCGTTGATGTTGCTTCGCACCGACCGCTCGGGGAGCACCGGATTGTCGGGGCGGAGGGTCACCTGGACTTCCGCGAGAGGCCGCTCCTCCGACTGGAGCCGGCCGACGAGGCTTCCCGTTTCCGGCGGGGGCGGAGCGTCCGGTTCGAGTTCGAACACATAGTTGTATTGGATCTGCGCCGGGACCGGCTCGTCGCCGCGGCGCGCCGGCTCGAACACGAAGCGCTCCGCCGCCCCGACCGCCGCCGCGTCGAACTCGGGGCCGGCGCTCTCGCGCACCTCGACCGCGGTGACCTGTCCCTCCCGGTCGATGGTGATCGCGAGAAGGACCGCCGCTTCGGTGCGACTCTCGGCGAGGGCCGGCGGATAGACCGCGGGCTCAAAGTGGACCAGCTCTGGAGGGGTGAGTGCCTCGGGCTGGTCCTGCGCGGCTGCCTCGGAAGCCCCAAAGCCGCAGGTGAGGAGCAAACAAATGCACGCGGCGGGCTTCCCGGGTGATGCAGCCACCGCTCTAGGTTTGGGAATGGCCGAGTAAGGAACCAGACGGTTCGTGTAACCCTCTGTACCGTTGTTCCTTCGTTCTGTATCGCCGCTGGATTCGCCGCTCCGCCTCCCAAATACTGGAGAACCTCACCTCGGATGGAGAAGCCATGGGATGGCGACTACTCAGAGACACCACGCTCCTGGCGATCTTGTTGTTCGCCATGATGCCGCTCATCCCGCGGGTCGTCGGCCCGCTGGTGGCGAACGATCACATTCCCAATGTGGCGGGACCGCTCGCTCCGAGCGTCACGTTTCTCCGAGACCATCTTCGGGATCTTGACGCGGAGGCGGCGCACGCGGAGCTCGCGCGGCTCGGCTTTGCGGACTCTTGGAGGGTAGCCACGGTGGAGGAAGCCCGCGAGGCCGGAGTCACCGGGTTTGACGAAAAGGGGATCGCGACGGTGATGAATCCGGTTGGCCTTCGAGGCGCGATCGAGGCCTTTGCGTCCGTTCCCGGCCAGCCGTACCTGCTCCGCGCGGGGCCCTGGACGTTTGGCTTCCCGCCGAACCTTCAGGCGTTCGGCATGGTGCTGGTGCTCTTTGTGTGTTTCGGGCTCGGGGGAAGCCTCATGCTGCGCTGGCCGGATGTTCGACGGGTTCGAGACATGGAGCAGGCGGCGAGTCTGATCAGCCGAGGCCAGATGGGTATTCGGGTGACCGAACGGGGCCGCGACGAGCTACGAAGTCTGGCGCGCCACTTCAATCACATGGTGGGACAGCTCCAGGCGCATCTCGACGACAAGCAGCATCTCATCTACGCGATCGCGCACGAGTACCGCACCCCGCTATCGACGGCGCGGTTCCGATTGGAGATGCTTCAGTCCGCGGAGACCGAGGAAGAGCGCCGGCGGCAGGCGGACCACGTCGAACGCGCGCTCAACGAACTTGAAGCGCTCGTGAGCGAAGTTCTCGAGTACGCACGACTCGGTGCGCCTTCGAGTGAAGCGCTGGAGGACGTCCTGATGCCGGAGGCGGTGAACAGGGTGGTCGAGGGCCTGACGCCACCGCCGAATGTCCGCGTGACGGTGGACGCCTCGACTCCGGTGAAGGTGGCGGGCGATGCACGTCATCTTCGCCGCCTTGTCGAGAACCTCCTCACCAATGCGTTCCGTCACGCGCGAAGCGAGGTGGTGGTGTCGGTCGGGACGACCGAAGGAGAGCGGTACCTCGAGGTGGCCGACGACGGCCCCGGGGTCCCCGAAGAAGACCGCGCACGAATCTTTCAGCCGTTTGCCCGGCGGGAGACGGACCGCGGTCGAGACACCGGGGGCTCCGGGCTCGGCCTCGCGATCGTCCAGCGGATTGCCCACTCCTCCGGCGGGGTGGTCGAAGTGAGTGAATCGGCGCAGCGGGGAGCGCTCTTCACCGTGCGTTGGCCCATCGAAGTGCGCGCCGAGGAGACGGTATGACCGAAGACATTCTGCTGGTGGAAGACGATGAAGAGCTCGCCGACGCGATCACCGAGTATCTTTCCCAGCAGGGGTTTCACATGCGGCGGTGCGCAGTGGGGGAAGAGGCGGTTCATCAGATTCGGATGAAGCCGCCACGAATGGTCATCCTCGACCTGATGTTGCCAGGCTCCCTCGATGGTCATGGGGTGTGCCGAGCGGTTCGCGGCCACTATCGGGGGCCGATCCTCATGCTCACCGCGATCGACGATGATTTTGACGAGGTCGCCGCGCTCGAGCTTGGCGCCGATGATTACGTGCGCAAACCGGTAAAGCCGCGCGTGTTGCTAGCACGGGTGCGGAGCCATCTTCGGCGGGAAACCAAGGCGACGGCCGACGACAAAGAAACTCGTGTCGGAGACCTCGTCCTCTATCACACGTCGCGCCGCGCGCTGCTTGGCGAGCGGGAGCTCGACCTTTCGACCGCGGAGTTCGAGCTGCTCGCGTTTCTCGCGCGCCACGCGGGCACGGTGGTGAGCCGTGATGTGCTCTACAGTTCGCTCCGAGGAACCAAGTACGATGGGATCGACCGATCGCTCGATGTGCGCGTGTCTCGCCTTCGCCGCGCGATCGGCAACCGGGGCGATCAGTTCATCAAAACGATTCGCGGCACCGGCTACCTCTTGGCAAAAGAGCCAGAGCACTGAATGGGACCGACGCGCGGTCCTATCCGAGCGGTGGACTGCCGAGCACCAGTAGATAGGTGAGCGCTGCGAGGACGCCGTGGGAGAGGCCGAGGAGCCATGCGTTGGGCCAGCGGGAAAATAGCCATGCCCAGCCGGTGCCCGCGATCCAGGTCAGCACCGTGAGCTTTTCGTCCGGGAGGTGAAGCGCCGCGAAGGCGGCGCCAGTGACCACGATGGCAACGCCCGGGGACGCACCGGCCGAGCGAAGCCGGCGGTGCACGATCCCCTGCATCAGGAACTGCTGTGCAATGCCCCAGAGTGGGTACAGGAGGAACAGGACGATGGCCTCACCGGTGAGGGCCCGTCCTGCGGCGTACCCCACGCCGAGGAGCGCCAACGACACGAGTGTCGTCAATCCAAGAATCGGGGGTGCTGTCGCACCTACATTGTCGATGCGGAGCCCCATGTCCGACAGTGTGTCTCCGCCGGACCGAAGCCGAACCGTGAGGGCGATCAGTCCCGCCAGCACCATGGGAATCGTGACTCCGTGGGGGGTGTGAACCTCGATGAACTCGGCGACACGAGCATCCGACGAGCTCGTCAGGACCTCGCCTTCGCTGGCGCGATCGGCATTGTCTGGATCGCGGGAGGCGCGCTCGGATTCCCCCTCGGAGTCACGATTCCCATGGTGCTGGCGGGACTGATCGCCCTCACGGTTCGGCTTCGG
>JBCCZL010000284.1:0-12113 GCA_039187775.1 Myxococcota bacterium | reverse complement strand
TCGTCGCTGAGCCCCTGGCGCGCTTCCTCGCTGTCTTCGTCCTCTTCGCGCACGACGGCGTCGGAGAGATCAAACGCGGGAAAGCAGCCGCCGACCGGCGCACCGAGGTCGACGCCGAGCTCCGGCCACAGGTAGTTGTGTGCGCCGGCCACGATCATCACCCCGCCGCGGTTCACCCACTCGGCCACCGACTCCCGCTCGTAGCGAGACAGGTTCCGCGCCAGGCGATTCTCGCAGCCCCCGAGTGCCACAAGCACCGCGTCGGGAGGCAAGCCGCTCAGGTCGCGCGCCCAGCGGACAGGTCTTGCTCCGAGGCGCTCCGCCAAGAGGAAGAGGCCGCGGGTTCCCTCGGGTCCCGACCCGTAGGAGGAGTAAGGCACCGCAAAGCGTCCTCGCTCGCTGACCCGATACCCCATCAGGACAATCACCAGACCCGCCGCCAGCGCAAGGACGATCGCCAACCCTCGCCGCATTGGACTAGGCGCTCCCCAGCATGCGCGACTGGGTCGCGGGCAACCCGTCGGCACCCCGGCAGATCCGATCCGCGAGCGCACGCCCGCGCCGATAGTCTTCTTCCGTGGTCGGCTCGTCGCCGTACCACTTGTAGTCAAATAGGCGAGTGAAGGCCGTAAAGTCGGAGCGCTTATCACCCCGAGGCATCGGTCGGATGTACTGCCAGTTGGTCAGCGCGGGATCGAAGGAAATGAGGCGCTGTCGATCGAGGGCCACCAGCGTCGCAAGGTAAAGGGCCCGGAACGCGGCCCGATAGTCGGAGGCCGCCGCAAGACCAGCCGCGTCATCAAGATGGGCTTCCGGCGGCCGCTCTCGCGGATCGGCGCTCTGGCCCTCCAGCACCTCCCCCGCAGAGGTAGATTGGCTCCGTTCCCGAGCGCGCGTGAACAGCAGATAGAAGATCACCAGCAAGAGGAGCGCGCCCGCCATCGCCACGAAGACCCCGGCCGGAGGCATCGGCAGCCCAGGTCCTCCGCCTTCGCGGACCATCGGCTCGGCCGGACGCGGCCGGAAGAGCCAGTCGAAGAATCGAGTGATCGCCGTCCGCACGCTCTGACCGCGTTCGTCGTCAAACTCCCGAAACTCGTCCTGCGCCATGATCTCCTGGAGATCGTCACGGACGGTGCGGTCGTCGCTGGTGCCAAACTCTCGGAGCGTCGGAGTGTCTTCGAGGAGCGACTCGAAGGTGTCCGCGACGAAGTGCTCGGGGAGCTTGGGCGGCATGCCGCTCCCGGTTGGCTCATCGCTCCGCGGAGGAGCCACCCCGTCCGGACCCATTCCCGGGGGCAGCGGAGTGAGTTCCGCCGACGGTTCCTGGCCTTGGGTCGGGACTGGCCACGCGGCCACCAGTACCCCGACAAACACGATCGACGCCTTTCCGAGGAGCCGCGAAGGGGGCGCTTCGGTGCGCTGCCCGGTCAGCGCGGGACCGCGCCGGTCTGCGGCCTGGATCGCTTCGTCGACCGCCGCTCGCAGGTCGAGGCCTCGTTGGCGAATCCGACTCTCGACATAGGCCGAGGCGGAGACCGCCACCCGCAGCGGCTCGAAGAGCACGAGAACCAACGCCCCAAGCGAGAGCAGAACAAACATGTTCCGAGACGAAAGAAAGGACTCCACGAACGCGACATCCAGCCCGAGCACCGATCGGCCGAGGAGCATGAACACGAAGATCGATGCGTAGAGGTTGATCGCGACGACCTCGATGGCGAGAAGGATCAGAAGCTCGGTGGCGAGCCCGATGGCACGCCGGCCGCTGTTGTCATTGACCGCGCGAAGGAACGATTTGGTCCCGCCCTCGCCATCGATCCCGGCGCGAGCGAGCCAGCTTGGCGCGACCGCTCCGCGAATGCAGAGGAGCGGCAGCACGAGCGGGACCGCGAACGGCCCGAGGAGGGACACCCCCACGAGCAGCAGGCACCACCCGAAGAGCCCCGCCGCGACCACCGAAGCGGTGCGGAACACCTGTACGGGTCTCCCGCTGTCTTCCGACAGCTCCGCGCCCTCCCACATCTCGCGCACCATGCTTCGAGCGACCCCGCTAAGGAGGAGCGCCCGGCCCCAAAACGCCAGCACGAGAAGAAACCCGAGGAGCGGCCGGAGCGACCGGATGCCTTCGACCCGCTCGACGTAGTAGGTGCTGATGACGGCGAGGGCCACCAACGCTCCGCCAGCAAACGCCGGGAGCGCTCGTCCCAGCCCCGCGCGGCGCACCACGAGAAGCGCCCGGTCGAATGCATCGAGGGGACCGAGGATCCGAAGATCACGCACCGGACGCTGCCATTGGGAGGAGGACCATTCCCGGCATCGCCACCTCGACCAGTGCCCAGGCCATGGCGGTCAGGAGGAGGAGGTAGCCAAACGCGTACACCGCCCCACGCGTACCGGGCTCGCTCGTCTCGACGGCCGAAGGTCGGTCTTCCGCCATCGTGGCAAGACACTCAGCGCAGTAGTTGATCCCGTCGACTTTCGTGCTGCATTCGCTGCAAATGCGCTTTCGGCAGGCGACGCAAATGCCGATGGCTGGCCGCTCGGCGTGATTCTCACAGGCTGCGAGCGGAGAGGACACGTGACTAGCGTTGTAGGAGAGGCGGTTGAGGCAGTCAATCGGAGGGGGCGTTGCCTCAGAACCTGTGAAAAGCCTCAGTTTTTGAGTCGTTGGCCAACTCCTTTTGGTCTTGGTCTGGCCCTTTTGGTACGTCTTGGATTCGCGGGTTGGTTCGAGCGAGGGGGTCGGATTTCCCGAGACAACGTCGAGATAGTTCCCGGTTTGGACTTTTCCGCTCACATCGGTGGCCCGGTCCGGAGCCGCCGTGGCACTACTATAATCAGATGGGTCAGGTCATACGGCTCGAGCGTCGCGATCCCACCGGCAGGCAGCCCGCCGCCCGACCGGTAGAGAACCCGAACCCCGACCCGCCCAGCGACGGAGAACTCATCGCCCAAACCCTCGACGGTTCCCGGCGAGCCAAGGAGCAGCTCTATCGAAGGCACGCCCGCATGGTGCTCGGAATGGCCCACCGCCTGCTCGGGGGGCACGAAGTCGACGACGTCGTCCAGGACACCTTCCTTACTGCTTTCGAACGGCTTCATCAGCTTCGGGAGCCAGAGAAGTTTCGGTCATGGCTTGGCGCGATCGCAGTCGCCAAGGTGCGCCGACGGCTCCGACGACGCCAGCTTCGGCGCCGACTGGGCTTTCGAAGCGGCGAATGGGACTCGGAAAAAATGGTCGCCGGCGATGCCTCGGACCCTCACGCCGCTGCCGAGGTGTCCGCGATCTACGAAGTGATTCGGGATCTGGCGCCCGAGGTTCGGATCGCGCTGGTGCTTCGCCGCGTCGAAGGCCTCACGATTCCTGAGGTTGCGGCACACCTGGAAGTATCCGAACGAACCGCCAAGCGTCGCGTCCGCGAAGGGATCGACGCCATCGAACGCTGGCGTTCCGCCCGGGAGGGAGCGCGATGACCGTGGAACTCGACGCAAAGCAAGCCGCCGCGAGGCGGGCCATCACCGAGCCTCCGGAGGCTGAACAACGAGTGGATGCGATCTGGGAGTCGATGGAAGCGTCGGCATCGGACGGTGCCTCGACCGGTCGATCACGCGTTCGCTACGCGGTGATCGGAGCAACGGCGTTGGCGGCGGCGGCAGCCATCGGCCTCGTCGTGCTTTACCCACCGACCACCCCGCAGCCTTGGGTCGGCGAAGCGATCGTCAGTGGGGATGAGACCCTTCAGGTGGCTCTTCCGGATGGTTCCGAGGTCTGGGCCGAAACCCACACCGAAGTGCACCGAGTCTCGCAACGAAGCGAGGAGATCGTTCTCCGACTGGACCGTGGCGAGGCGACCTTCGATGTTTCGCCGGATCCGTCCCGGGCGTTCGTGGTGTGGGCGAATGAAATCGAGGTGCGCGTGATCGGCACCCGGTTCGTGGTTCTTCGCACCGACGAAGCTGTCGAAGTCCGGGTCGAACGCGGCGCGGTCGATGTGCGCAATGGCGACCAGGTCGAACGGCTTCGCCCCGGTGACCAGCGCCGCTTCACCCGCGACGTCCTGGCGGCGGCTGAGCAACAATCCGCGACGGCTATCGAATCGGTTCCCGAAGAGACCAACGAAGAAAACAGCGAGACGCTCTCCGAAGACAACCTGCCCGGAGACAACCCGGCCGAAGAGACTACCGTTGAAGAAGGTGCGGGAGGTGCAACGGCGGAGGCTCCCGGTCCGCCGACCTCCGCAGCGCTGTTCGCGGCCGCCGCGGCGGCTCGACGCGCTGGCCAGCCTGCGGTGGCGGCCAACCGGTACGAAGAGCTCCTCCGTCAACACCCAGGCGACGCCCGTGCACCGATCGCTGCCCTCGAACTCGCACGCCTTCGGATGGACGTGCTCGGCCAACCCGGGCGCGCAGTAGCCCCGCTCCAGATCGCCGTGCGCCTCGGCAGGGGCAGCGCCGCAGCGGAAGACGCCATGGCGCGCCTCGTCCGGGTGCGGCACACCCTCGGCCAGGTCGAAGCGTGCCAAGCCGCCAAGGAGAGTTACCGTCGGCGGTTTCCCGGGGGAGCCCACCGGGCTCAGATCGACGCGCTCTGTCCGTAGAACATTCTGCCGTTGACATCGGACACCCACCTTTCTGATCGTCTCGTCGGACGCCATTTGGCAGTCGTGGGGCTGGCCGTCGTCGGCTGCTTCCTCACGATCCAGGCGCGGGCCCAAGACTGCGAGGAGCGAGGCATCCAACTCGCGTTCACGGGAGATTGGGCCGATGCGCAGACGTCGGCCGTCCGCCGCGAGCTCGCCACCGCGATCGAGACCCGAGGGTTTCTGGTGTGCAGCGGCGAGGAGACTGCGTTCCAAATTGAGTTTCGCCGGACCGAGAGTGAGTCGGTCGAGATCGAGATTCGAGACCCGGCGGCAGAAGCCCGGGTGGCCCGGCCAGTGGACCTCCGAGAGGTTCCCCTCGACACTCGGCCGCTCACGATTGCGGTCGCCGCCGACGAATACTTCGAGGCGTTCCTCGCGTTGGTCGCCCTGACTCCGCCGCCATCGCCGCCGCCGCCTCCTCCGCCGCCGCCGCCGCCGCCTCCTCCACCACCGCCGGATGCCGAGGAGCCGCAGCTCGCGTACGTGCTTGAGGTTGGGGGCGGAGCAACGATCTATGGCGGTGGCGCGTTCCTCGGCGGCGCGACGCTGGATTTCCTGATTCCCGCCACCGAGTGGCTCGAGGTGGGCGTCGGCGCACTCTTCGACGTCGGAACGCAACACTCCAACCGACTGGGTTCAGCCCAGCCGTTTCGAGTCGGCGCGTCGCTGAGTCTTGTCCTCGCAGCGTTTGGAAACTTGCAGGAGGGCCTGTTTCTCGGGACCGACCTTCAGGCGGTGGGCGCGCTCGTTCGCTTCGATGTCACGGCGTCAGCGAGCGGAGTCGAAGAGGACCGAGATTCCGGCTTTGTGTCGCTTCGCGCGGGACTCACCTCGGGCTTCGCGGTCGGAATCGTGCGGCTGCGAATCCTCATCGGCGTGGGGGCGCCGCTCGTTGGCGTCCGCGGAAACGCCGAAGGTGAAGCTCCGCTGAGCGAGGTCATCGGAATCGAGGGGTTTGGCCAGTTTCGGCTGGGGTTCGCGATCTGACCTGGAATCTGATGGCGCGCTAGCTGACTAGCGAGACCGAGACGCGTTCGAAGGATTCTCGGTGCAGATTCCACTGCCGTCCGGCGTGTAGGTCTGCGCCTGGCACTCGCCTTCGCCCGGAGGACACTCGGAGGGAACGTCGAGCGAGCAGATTCGGCGGCAGGTGCGACGACCCAGTCCTCCACAGAAGAACCCTGGTGCACAGTCGTTCTGGGTCGAGCAGCCCTCGTTGGTCTCCGCCGTACCTGCGTGGAGGCACTGCGTCTCACCGTCGTCGGAGATGATGTAGCACCCCTCGCGACTTCCGCAGGCGTCCTCGGGAAACAGCACCTGGCAGGGTCGCACCTGCGTGCAGTGCCAGTAGGCCGAGGGCTCCCCGCCCTGGAGCACGCCGCCGCCTCGGCACTGAAACTCAGGCGTCGCGCCACACGCTGCGACCTCTGTCGGGCAGCACGGACGCGCACACACTCCGCCGCGCCCTTCGGCAAAACAGCTCAGGCCCGGGGCGCACTCGTCCGAGAGCTCGCAGGCTTCGCCGGCTGGCTTGGTGCCCATCCGAGTCATGCACATCGTCGAGGCGCCACTGACTTCGCAGCTCTGGTCCGCGTCGCAGTCGTCGCTTCCGAGCTGGCACGTACCGTCCATGGTTCCACAAGCGAGAACCGACGCATCGGGGAAGCCGCCCTCGGGACCTGCGTCAAACGGAGAGGCGTCCACGGTGGAGGAATCGACCACCACTGCGCCGTCGGGAACGGACGCCTCCGGTCTCATCGGAGCTCCCCCTTCGTCCGCGGAGCACGCCCAAAGCGAGACCAATGCGCATAGGGAAGCGAGACGCCGTAAGCGATCCCCCCCTATGTGCAAGCCAAGAGTCATTCAGCGCTACATCGACATCGGCTGGCAGAACCCAACCATGGTCTGGCCCTGCAACCGACCGGAACAGGTCTGCGTCGCGCCGCACGTCGCATCGTCTCCGATGGTGCAGTGTTTCTGACACGTCGTTGGCCCGCCGGCCGCTCCGATACAACCAAGTCCGGGAGCGCATGCATTTGCGGCCATACAAGCGGTGCCCTCGGTAAGATTCTCAGTGGATTCGATGCATGTTCGGCTGCCGTCTGGGCCGTTCAAGTAACAGCCTTGCCCCATCTCGCAGCCCGTCTGCGCAACTAGATCACAATCGGACGAGAAGCGACAAAGGCCGACTCCTGTTTGGTTACCCATCCCATCAACGAGCTGGACGGAACAGGTCTGACCGGTTGGGCAGCCCATATCCGAACCAACACAACATACCTTGGTACAGACACCGATGCCCATCGGGCAATCATGGCCTGGTGCGCAGTCGTTGCTATTCGTGCAAGCCTGACCTTCGCCAACGATACCGGCTGGCAGACATGTCGCGGCGGGAGCCATTCCCATCGGGCCAGAGAAGTAGCAGCCCATGGCCATGCCGCATCCGCCTCCAGTAATGAGGTCGCACGCACCGCCTCCGCACATCCCCGGCGTTCCGCCATCGACCTGTGCATCGGGGACGCTCGTGTCGGTGCCGGTGTCACCGGTCGACGTATCGCCCACGGTCGAGTCTTGGACCGACCGATCCACCGACGCGTCCGCGCCCCCACGGTCGTCGTCGTCGCCACAGCCGAGGGCAAGGCCCCCTGCCAACACAAGAACAGTCCATCGAAGCGTATTCATCGTCATCCTCCGCCGAAGCCCATCTCAAGAGGGGAGCGGCGCAGCCTAGCAGTTTTGCGCTGCATCTCCCGTGCCTGAGGCTCTAGGACGGCACACCATCCCCAAAAAGTCAGCAAAACGTTGAAACGGCAGCCCAAACCATGACAAAAATGTCCGAGACCGCCGTCAAACCGGTGGGGTCGTCCACGGTTCGCCCGATCCGGCCGTGGGGGAGGAAACTCCAGGCCCGCCCCGTCGATAAGTGGGCATAATTCACACGACGCCTCCCCCGCGAGATCAGGGGAAGCCACGAAGGGGTGGAACGAATGAACCGAGTACTGCCAGTTCTCTGCGGATCTCTTCTAAGCGCCTGCAGCCTGATCAACCCAACGGTCACCTTTCAGGAAGCCGAAGATGCATCGGTGGATGCCGCAACGATGGATGCCACGGCCGACACACCGGTCGCAGGGGGTTTCGTTTTGGTTCGAAGCGCTCCGTCACCGAACATGACATACGTTGAGCCGGACGTTGTGATCGAACTCGAGTTCAACATGCCAGTCGACGTCGCCACTCTCGAAGAGGCTCTGTCGCTAACCGCGGCGGCGCCACAATCTCCCGTTGCCTTCGATGTAGAGCTTGAAGAAGGTGGTAGGCTTGTGCGCCTGCTACCGCGCGAAGCACTGTCACTGCTGTCGGACCATCGACTGGTCATTGCAGAGACTCTAGCCAATAGGGAAGGCGGCTCCCTCGCCGCAGCCGTTGAACTGAACTTCCAGTCGCGCGACGGCACCTGGTCAGCGATCGAACTGCTGGAGTCGCATGAAGCCGGTGACGCCCGGCCCCTCGACCTCGCGGGGAACCTGGACGGGTTCGGCATCGCTGCATGGATTGAGCTCGATGGAAACGGGGCTGACGTCTGGGCGAGGCGATTCGACCCGGGATCGGGATGGCTTCCTGCAGAGAGCGTAGAAGACCGGTCGGATCCGTTCGATGATCCAAGGGTCGGGATTGACCCCGAAGGCAACGGCTTCGTGTTCTGGCGTGACCAAAACGTGTTTGGTGGGGAGGAACTATGGGTCAACCGTTTCAGGGGCAGCTGGAGTGGCGAGTTACGCCTCGTCGACCAAGGTAGCCTAGGGTTCGAATGGGACACGGCATTGGACGGCGCAGGAAACGCCTTCGTTATCTATCCGCGAACGCCGGCAGGCACTCTCAGCCTCTACACGCGCCGTTTCACGCCGGCTTTGGGGTGGAGTTTCGAGAGTCGCCGGGAGCCTCGCAACCGGCAGGTGCAAGCAGCGCGGATCACGGCAGACGCCCAGGGCAACGCCGCGGCGTTCTGGATCGACGTTGACGACCGATCCACCTGGACAAGTCGCTTCACCCCAGTGGACGGCTGGAGTGCTCCCGAGGAACTTCAGGCAAGCGCGGCGCCACGCGAGGCGATCGCGACGGGATCGGGAGCCATCCAACTCTTCAACTCTTCGCTGGATCGACTCTGGGCTTTCCAGTTCCGTAGTGAGTCAGGCTGGAGCAACGGCGAACCGATCGACGACGGCAACGCAGAGCGCTTTGGGTTCTCGCGTCCCGCGGCGGCCAGCAACGATTCGGGAAGCACCGTCGTAGTGTGGACCCAGTCAGATGGCGCCCTGCTCAATATCTGGGCGAATACCTTCATGCCCGGATCTGGTTGGGGAACTCCCGTGCAACTCGACAGCGACAACCGCGAGGCTGATTCGCCGGACATTGCCATCGACCCAGCGGGCAATGCACTCGCCATTTGGGACCACGGCGAAGAGATTTGGTATGCGCGATTCACCCCTGCCGAAGGCTGGCAACCGGCCACGGCACTCGGACCAGGAGCAAATCCCAAAATCGCAGCGGACCGGTTCGGGCGAGCGATCGCTGGCTGGACTCGGCTCAACCAGGGCACTGGCTTCCGAGACGCGGTGGCGGCTCGGTTCGAGTAGCGTTAGTTGACGACGCTGTCGGCCGGACGCTCTTCGGAGCGAGTTCGCTTGGCGGCGCGGGCGGCGGCGGCCTTGACGAAGTGCACGAACAGGGGGTGGGGGCCGTGGGGGCGGCTCTTGAACTCGGGGTGAAACTGGCAGCCGACGAAGTAGGGATGCTCGGGGAGTTCGACCATCTCCACGAGGGTTCGGTCTGGAGATTGGCCGCTCAACTGGAGACCTGCGGCTTCGAGCTGCTCGCGATACTCGTTGTTGACCTCGTAACGGTGCCGATGCCGCTCGCTGATGTCATGCGTGCCGTAGATTTTCGCAGAAAGCGAGCCTTCGCGGAGGGTGCATGGATACGCGCCGAGCCGCATCGTGGCGCCCTTGTCCTTGAGGCCCCGCTGTTCGGGCATCAGATCGACGACAGGATGGGGCGAGTCGGGGTCGAACTCGGAGCTATTGGCGCCATCCAGACCGCAGATATGACGCGCGTACTCGACCACCGCCATCTGCATGCCGAGGCAAATGCCAAAGAACGGGACGCCTTCTTCGCGCGCAAATCGAATCGCGTTGATTTTGCCCTCGGTTCCACGGTCCCCGAAGCCCCCGGGCACGAGGATCGCGTCGTGGGTCCCAAGCTCTTGGCTCAGCGTCTCGGGGAGCCGCTCGCTGTCGATGTACTTCAGTTCGACCCGCACATCGTTCGCAAGACCACCGTGAACGAGCGCTTCGTGAAGCGACTTGTAGCTATCCTTGAGGTGAACGTACTTGCCAATGATCGCGATGGAGACCTTGCCTCCGCTCGGCTTTCGGAGCGACTCCGCAGTGCGATTCCACGCCCTGAGGTCCGGCTGACGCGACCAAATATTGAGTCGCTCGGTGATCTGTCCGTCGAGGCCCTCTTCGTGAAGAGCGAGCGGCAGCTCGTAGATCACGCCCACGTCGGCATTCGAGATCACTGCCCCCACCGACACGTTGCAGAAGTGCGCAATCTTCTCTTTGAGCGCGCGCGGAAGCGGTCGGTCCGACCGGCAGATCAGAATCTCCGGCTGGATTCCGTGCGCCAGCAGCTCCTTCACCGAGTGCTGGGTCGGCTTGGTCTTGAGCTCCCCGGCCGCCGCAATATAAGGAACGAGGGTGACGTGAATACTCAGCGCATTGGAGCTTCCGAGCTCGACCTTGAGCTGACGAATCGCCTCGATGAATGGAAGCGACTCGATGTCGCCGACGGTGCCGCCCACCTCGACGATCGCGAGATCGGCCCGCGCGGCCACATCTCTCACCCGAGCTTTGATCTCGTCGGTAATGTGAGGAATGACCTGAATCGTCGCGCCGAGGTACTCGCCCCGCCGCTCCTTCGATATCACCGCGTCGTAGATCCGACCGGTGGTGAAGTTGTTCGAGCGGCTCATCCGCGTGCTGGTGAAGCGTTCGTAGTGACCGAGATCAAGGTCCGTTTCGGCCCCATCGTCGGTGACGAACACCTCCCCGTGCTGATACGGCGACATCGTCCCCGGATCGACGTTGATGTACGGGTCGAGTTTAATGTTGGTGACCTTGAGGCCCCGAGCCTCCATGAGCGCGCCGATCGAAGCGGCCGCCAGGCCTTTGCCGATCGAGCTAACCACTCCACCTGTTACGAAGATGAACTTCGTCCGTTGCGACCCCATTCCCTTACGCCTCCAGAACGATCCCGTCGCTCAATCGTGAATTAACATTCGGGCCCGCGAGCCCAGCCTTTTCCTGACGCCCTGATACTGCACTCGCGGGACGCGTTTCGTGATCGTCGCCGCTTCGACATCCGGCGGTTCCGAGATTCGTCCTCTCCGGAATCGACCGATCTGCGCCTTTGTTTGGAGCGCTTGCTCCGAATTTAGAACCGCGCGGTTCCGAGTATAGAACCGCCTGTTCCTGACCCTTCCGTACTGCCTCGTTGTAGGTTCGCTGCGGCCAAAAACCAGCCGCTAGCTCTCGTCTTTCTGCTGAGGTGAGGTGCCTCGCGATTGGTCCCCGGATAGTTGCGGGGGGAAGTTCGCGAAGCACTGCACGGGCTCGCACTCTAAGCTTGGGGGGCACGAGTGTCAATCGGATCGGCGCCGGTGAGCGACCACACACGCACTGCTGCGAATCGCTCTTAGGGTTCCGGGAATGTCCGGCGCCAAGTTCCGACCGCTGAACCACCAGCGTATCTCCACCGCGGAAATGGCCGATCGTGCCGAGTCATTCAATGCGCGGATGCAAGAGCGCCGGTCGGTTCGCCACTTCAGCGACGACCCGATTCCGCTCGATGTGGTTCGCCGGTGCATCGAAGCGGCGTCGTCCGCTCCGTCGGGGGCCCATAAGCAACCGTGGACGTTTGTCCTGGTGACGAGCCCGGAGATCAAATCACGAATTCGCGAGGCGGCCGAGGAAGAAGAGCGCGCCTTCTATGGCGGAAGGGCGCCAGATCGCTGGCTTCGCGACCTCGACGCGATGGGCACCACCGCCGACAAGCCGTTCATCGAGGATGCGCCCGCGCTGATCGCGCTCTTTGCTCAGCGTCACGGACCTACGCCGGAAGAACGGCACTACTACGTCAGCGAGTCGGTCGGTATCGCCGCCGGATTCCTCATTGCCGCACTCCACCATGCGGGTCTCTGCACGCTTACCCACACGCCGAGCCCAATGCGATTTCTCTCTCGCATCCTGGGTCGCCCGGACAACGAGCGGCCTTATCTTCTTCTGCCCGTCGGCTACCCCGCGACAGACGCCGAGGTGCCGAACCTTGTGCGGAAGCCGCTCCCCCAAGTGCTCTTCGAAATCGAATAGCCGCTCCAACCGCCGCCAGGGAGCGGAAGCAGCGTCGACGGCGTGTCGG
>JBCCZL010000283.1:0-12127 GCA_039187775.1 Myxococcota bacterium | reverse complement strand
GGGGACTGGACCTGCGACTACCGGCGGTGGTGGACGCCGTAGGTCGGCTGGCGCAGGCTGAGCTCCCGGTACGCCTATTTATCGACCCGGACGAAGCGATGATCCGGCGGGCGGCCGAACTCGGGGTTCGAACCGTGGAGCTTCACACTGGCGACTTTGCCAACGCGATGCCGGCGGCGATGCCGAGCGAACTTGCCCGCCTTTCGGCGGGGGCGCGCCTCGGAGCGGAGCTTGATCTTCGGGTCGCCGCCGGGCACGGACTGACGGTAGAGAATACCCCGCGTCTTCTCGCCGCCGCCCCTGAGGTCGAAGAGGTCAACATCGGTCATGCCCTCGTGTCGGACGCGGTATTCACCGGGCTTGAGCGCGCGGTTCGCGCGTTCCTTGCGGTCCTAAAGTGATCCCGCTCGCCACTCCAAGCCAGTGCCGGCAGATCGATCGAGACGCGGAGGCGATGGGGATTCCGGGCCTCGTGCTGATGGAGAACGCTGGCCGAGGGGCCTTCGAGATTCTCGTCGAGCGTTTTCCCGACCGGCTCGACCGGGTGCTTCTGCTTGGCGGCCCCGGTCAGAACGGTGGTGATGCGTGGGTCATTGCGCGTCATCTGTGGCTCGCGGGGTACACTCCTCGCTGCCTGTTGGTGGGCGAGCGGGCAAAGGTCGGCGGCGATGCGGAGGTGCAGCTTCGGGTGCTTCATGCCCTCGGTGTGGATGTCGCAGTTCAACCGGAAGGTACCGAAGAATCGTTTGGCCCATGGATCGATCCGGCGTCGCTGGTCGTCGATGGACTGTTCGGTACCGGCCTCGGCCGGCCGCTCAAAGGGGTCTACGCGGCGGTGGTGGCGGCGGCCAATGCGTCCCCCGTTCCTGTGATCGCCCTCGACGTTCCGAGCGGCATCGACGCGGATCAGGGGGTGGAGCTCGGCTCGGCCATCGAAGCCTCGCTCACCGTCACCTTTGCCGCACACAAGCGCGGGCTCTTTCGGGGGGCCGGTGCGCGGGCGGCGGGAACCGTGGTGCTCGCATCGATCGGAGCTCCGGCAACGCCCGAAGTGAGCTGTCATCGGGTGGAGCCGCACGACGCTCGAGCCTGGCTCGGAAAGCGGCCCGTCGACGCTCACAAAGGGAGCTCGGGGCATCTGCTGGTGGTGGCGGGGGCTCCCGGAACGAGCGGCGCGGCCGAGCTCACGTGTCGAGGCGGCCTTCGAGCCGGCGCGGGACGCGTGACCCTCGCGGTACGGCCAGAGATTCACGTGGCGTCCGAAGCACGGGCCGTCGAAGTCATGGTTCGTCCCCACGGCAACGATCTCGCGAAGGCGCTGGCTCTTGGGGCGAAGAAGGGTGCCGCGGTGGTTGGACCCGGGTTGGGCACCGATGAGGTTGGGCGGTCGCTTTGCCGGGGGCTTGCGCTCGGCCTCCCGATTCCCACCGTGCTCGACGCCGACGCGCTCTCGGCATTCGAAGGGGCCGCGCTCTCGGAGCTGGCGGGCGCGGCCGGGGCCCGGGTGCTGACGCCCCATCCGGGCGAGGCGGGCCGGATGCTGGGATGGGACACCTCGGTGGTGGTCGAGCGACCGTTTGCCGCGGTCGAGACGATCGCGAAGCGGACCGGAGCGGTGGTCGTTCTCAAGGGGGCAGGAACGATCGTGAGCGATGGGCGGCGTTCGTTGCTCGTCGGCGAACCGGTGCCCGCGCTCGGTGTTGCGGGCTCGGGAGATGTGCTCGCGGGAATCCTCGGAGGTCTTCTCGCGGAGCGATGGCCGGTTTCGGGGCTTCTCCAGCGGGTAGCGGCGGGCGTCTACCTCCACAACGCGGCCGGCCGGCTGACCGCGATCGGGGACCGCGGGATCCTCGCTCGTGAGATTGCGGACGCGGTTCCCCGAGCGGTCGCCGAGCTCCTCTTGCTGACACGTTGACACGACCGTGTGGCCCTCCGGGGACAACTCGTCGGAACAACCCCTCTTGCCGGCGTGAACGCTTTGGAAACTCTCGCACCGCAGGCTGGAACGCTGGTTGCACTCACTAGCCATCGCAGGAGGCAGCTCCTGCCCGCGCGGCGGAGACCGCGTCATGGAGGCCGTGGATGACCAGTGCCCGGATCGAGTTCGACCAAGCGATTTTGCCCCACATTGATGAGCTCTACGGCTCGGCAATGCGCCTGACCCGCGCGAGTGCCGACGCAGAGGATTTGGTGCAGGAAGCCATCATGCGGGCGTGGGCGTTCTGGGATCGTTTCCAGCCCGGCACGAATGCACGGGCGTGGATTCACCGCATCCTCACGAACACCTTCATCAACGGCTATCGGCGCAAGAAGCGCGAACGTGAGGCGATGGCCGAGGTCCGCGCGGAGGGACGGGCTCGAATGGAAGCCGAGAACCCTGCGCCCCTCGACGGCGTCTCGGACGAAGTCGATGCTGCGCTCCGCGACCTTCCGGAGGAGTTTCGGGCGGCGGTGCTTCTCGTCGATGGGACCGGCCTGTCGTATCGCGAGGCCTCCGATGCGCTCGATTGCCCCATCGGCACCGTCATGAGCCGGCTCCACCGAGGGCGGCGTTTGCTCAAGCTTCGGCTTCGCCAGTACGCGGCGGCGGAAGGCTACATTCGAGACGCAGCCTAGACCGCCACCGTCCGCGGCTTCATCGAAACAGCGGCCCTCTATCGAAAGTGGCGGCCGCGATCGAAAGTGGCGGCCGCGATCGAAGGTGGCGGCCGCGATCGAACGCGGTCGAAGGTGGCGGCGGAACTACTCGGTGGCGGAAGCCTCGGACGAGTCGTCGCTCGAAGCTTCTTTCGGCTTGTTCGCCTTGTCGTCTTCGTCGCCGTCTCTTGCGCCGCCTCCGGTGTCGCTGCCTCCCTCGTCTTCGGCATCACCGCCGATCGGACTCGGCTCGAGCGCTGCCTTGACGTCTTCTTCCTTGCGACGCTGCGCGGCGCTCTTCTTGAACCGAGCGTCTGCCGCGGCGAGAAGCGGATCCTCTTCGTCCTCACCGTCTTCGGCATCCAATACCGCGCCCATATCCTTCTGCCCGAACGATGCTGACACCTGTGCGGCCATCGCTTCCTTCGCGTCCCTGGCCTTCAGCGCCCCTTCGAGCTTTTCGACCGCGTCTTCGTCGAGAGCGCCCTCGGCCCGTTCTTCGTCGTCCGCGGCCCCGCGATCTGTGTTCTCTCCGCCGTCTTCTGCGCCGCCTCCGAGCGCCTGGGCGACATCGGAAAACAGCCCTCCGCGAACGACCCACCGGCCATCCCCGCCGACGAGCGCATCGTAGCTATCGCCGGAAGGCGCTGCCGAGGCAACAAATATGCCACGCTTGTCAGCGTGCAGGTCGAGCTGTCCGCCGAGAAGTCGCTGGAGGAGCCCCGCGTCAACGTCCTCTTCTCTGATCCGAAGAAGCGACGCTTCTCCCTTGGCCCTTCCGTCGAAGGGAGTGCCGTCCGCCCCGCGAAGCGGCGTCCACTCTTCGTCGGTGGCATCGGTGCCGAATTGCTCGGTGACTTTCTCGAATGGAACGTTCAATACGACATACTGAGCTTCGCTCATTGCTTCGGGTCCTTGTCGGTCGGAGGTGCGCCAAAGACCGGCTTTCTAGCTCCGCCGAACACGGGGCGTCCAGTTCGAAGTCCGGGCGAGGCGGGGGGCTGGTTTGGCGGAGTGCCCTGGGGCGGGTTCTCTGGCGCGCCCTGAGCGGGCGGGGGAGCTCCGGGCTGAGGAGGCACCCCAAACAAGCTGTTGGGGGCCGGCGGAGCGGCCGGTGCAGGGTAGGGGGCCGGTGCAGCCGGAGCCTGCGGCGGATAGGGGGCGGGAGCCGCATGGGGGGTGGGCTGCGGCAGTCCTGCGGGGGGACCGGCGGGAGGCTGAGGGGGCACCGCATATCCCGGAGCTCGCGGCGTGGGTTGCGGGGGTTGGGGCACAGCTTGGGGCATTACCGCTTGGGGCACGGCTTGGGGCATTGGCGCTTGCGGCATGGGCGCGGCCTGCGGGGATATCTGGTTTGGCACCTGAGGGGCCGGCATTCCGGACTGCGGAGCCGCGGCGTAGGGCGCCGGCGCGTTCTGGGCCTGGTTCGCGGCGTATCCTTGGTGCTGACGTTCGATCACGAGCTGGCCCACGCGTTCGGACCACGTCGCGCTGAGTTGAAGGACGCGGTCCACCATGGCGAACGCATCCATCGAGCTCAGATGCTCGGTGCCTCGGCGAATCGTAAGAAACACTCCGTTCTCCTCGACCCCGATCGATGCTCCGCCAAGGTCTGGAGCCGCATTGAGTTCGAGCAGCCGAAGGAGGAGGACGGCGTCTTTTCGTTCCTCCGGGCCGAGCGCAAGGATCTTTCCACGGGCCACGAACACGTTGTCCGCCCAGGTCACCTCCACGATGGTCCGACCCCGTCGGAGCTTCATGCCGTGCATGTTCTCCTGGCCCTGGTCCTTCTCCTCCATCTCCACTTCGGCCCGACCGCCACTGATGAGCTGGTCGATTCCGTCTCGGATGTGCCCTTCCGGACCCTGCTGCGCGTGAAGCGCCTCCGCGAGGACCGCCTCCGGAATGCTCACGACCTGGGACTCCACCAGTCGGCGGGCTTCGCGGACATAGTCCGCTACCAGCGGCCCCGGAACGGCGAACCCAAGGCCTTGGGCTCCGGCCGCCATCATGGACACGATCCCAACGAGCCGCCGGTCTTTGTCGAGAAGGGGGCCGCCGGAGTTCCCGGGATTGATCGGAACGTCGGTCTGAACGAAGTACTCCTCGCGAATCGTCCGATAAGGATTGGAGATGATGCCCTGGGCGACCGAAAACCGGCAGCCGCGGGGGTGGCCGATGGCGAACGCCTCGCTGCCCGCGGTGCAGACGTCGGCCGTTTGTTCCGCGAGGTTGAACCAGTCCGGCGTATCAATGCTGAGCTTTACCACCGCGAGGTCCAGGTGTTTGGACTGGTGGACTCCCACTCCAGCCACGTTCCGACCGTCCGCCAGAACTACACGAAACGGCCCGACATTCGGCGCGACGTGCTTGTTGGTGACGACCCATCCGTCGTGGCTGACGACGAGGCCCGTACCAAGGCCCTTGGGGTCGAGGATGCAGACTACGTACCGGCTCATCTCCTGGATCGACGTCACGCGGACTCCTTCGCTCGTGAGTTTCGGGTCCCCGACGAAAGGCATCGAGGGCTTGCGGAGACCATACGCTAGCGGGTTCGGCCGGGTTCCCTAAGGGCCAAAAAAAACGAAATTGGTAGGGAGAAGCCGCCCCAAGTGGCGTATACGGCGGCATGGGTCTATTCGACGGTTTTCTCGGTACACAAGCATCACTCAACACTCCGAAAACGGCGCTCGTGGCAGGCCTGCTCTATGTGAGCGGTGCCGACGGTCACCTTGACGACAACGAGATCGGTGACGTCCTTCGCGTCGTTCCGGACCGACAGACGCTCGACAATGCGCTGAAGTATTGTCGGCAACGGTCGGTGCAGCAGTTCATCCAGGACTCGGCAGCACTTCTGTCTCCGCAGCAGAAGATGTGCCTCATGCTCAACGCCATCGACTTGGCGATGGGCGATGGCCATCTCGACGGTGCGGAGCAGCAGATGCTGATGCAGTTCGCTCAGGCGTTCGGCATTCCGGAGCAGCAGCTGCAGCCCCACGTCCAGTCGTTCATGATCAAGAACAACCTGAACGTGTTCTAGCGCTCTTGGGTGCTCTTCAGCACCCGGGCCCCGCTGCGTGTCAACCGCTGCGTGTCGACCGCTGCGTGTCGACCCTCGTGGGCGTTGGGGACCAGTGTGGCTGGCGACGCTCTTCGCCGGCGGGTTCGTACGACCGACGCAACGCACCGGATCGGCCGAAACGGCGGAAGATCGCAGTGAATTTGGCCGGACCGAACCGTCCGGTGACATCTTTGGTCAAATCCGCCCCTCGACGTGCGCCAACCCGGCGACTGATCTACAACGCTGCGATGCTTTTTCGGTTCCTGTGCGTTGTTGCCGTAGTCGGTGTACTCGGCTGTTCCTCTCGCAATCGGACGGGGTTTTCGACCGATGACGCTTCGGTCGACGCGGCGGTCGATGCCGTTCCGGATGCGTTGCTTCGACCGGACCGGGTGATCCCCGACGCATCGACCGGCCGTGTTCTGATCTACGCGCACTCGCGAGATACTCTTTTCACCTTCTCCGCCGAGACGCTTCAAGTGGAGCCGGTGGGAGTGTTTCAGCTTGCCGATGGAGGCGACGCGCCGTTCATGCTCGACCTCGCAGTCGACGCAGAGGGCGAAGTATTTACGGTGAGCAACGATACGCTCTTCAGCGTCAATACCGACACCGCGGTGGTGACCCCGATCGGAGTGTACGACGTGGGAGGCGACCGACTTTTCGCCCTGAGCTTCCTCGCGCCGGGTGAACTCGAGGCGAACGAAGTTCTCGTCGGAGCCACCAACGAAGGGGCGTATTACCGACTCGATCGCACGACCGCCGAGGTTGCGTTCCTCGGAAACTATCCCGATGGCTGGGGTTCGAGCGGCGATATCGTCTCCGTCACCGGCCTCGGGACGTTCGCCACGGTGCGCCGTGACGACTTTCCGAGCGACGTGCTGGTCCGCATGATCTTCTCGAGCGACGGGAGCTCGATCGCGACGGTGATCGGCCCAATCCGCGGATCGGGCACCGACTACGTTCAGCTGTTTGGCCTCGGGTTTTGGGGAACGGAGCTCTTCGGATTCTCCAACGCAGGGGAGCTCATCTCGATCGATGTGAACTCCGGTGCAGCAAGCGTCGCCACGGCGAACACCGGCACGATGCAGTTCTGGGGCGCGGGGGTGACCACCGTCGCCCCAGTCCTCCTGTAGCGCCATCCCCACATGGGGAGCTCCTAGCCCGCATCGGTCACCCGTCGGCGTGTCTCGCGCCCGAAAGCCCCGCATTCCCCCGGCCTTCTTCCTCCAGTCCTCGCGGTACGTCGAGTACCGCTGCGGCGTCTTCCCGTCCGAGGTCCGCGGGAATCCAGCACTTTCGAACGCGATCCATCACCTCTGGTGACCGATGCGGGCTGGGGGAGATGTACGGCGATCGGGGCACACGATGAATGTTGCAATGACTTATACGGCCAGGGTATGCCCACTCCCCTCGGACCGTATGGTCCTCTACCGCGCGATCCGGCGCGGGAAACCGAAGGAAGAGGCGAATGAAGAACACGATGCGATGGGGCCTAGCGGCCCTTTTGGCTTTCGGCATGGGCTGCGGGAACGACGAGGAGCCTCCGCCAACGCCCCCCACAGCAGCAACCCCTGCGGCGGAGCAAGCGCAAGCCGCAGCCCAGCAGGCGCAGGCTGCCGCCCAGCAGGCGCAGGCTACGGCTCAACAGGCGCAGGCGGCGACCCAGCAGGCCGCCGGTGGGTCGAACTTCGGCACGGTCACCCTCTCCGGTGGCTTCATGCCCGATCCCCATGTGGTCAACGGCACGAGCGGCGGCGGCGTGAACGCGGCCACGATGAACACGGCCTGCAACGGCTGGGTCTCTGGGACCCCGGACCATCTCTTTGTGGCAACCGGTGCGATGTCGGACCTTCGAATCGTGGCCCACGCGACCGCAGACATCACCCTCGTGGTGCAGAAGCCCGACGGCTCGTATGCGTGCAACGATGATTCGTCGGAGGGGCTGAATCCGCTCGTGGAGATGCCCGCCGTCCCCGCCGGCACGTACAAGGTCTGGGTCGGAAGCTACGAGCAGGGGACCACGACCAGTTATCGGCTCGGCTTCTCGGAGCTTGCCTCCACGATGCCGTCGACGATCGCCGGCTGAGACATCGCCCCGAAGCCTCCTCGTAAGAAGGAAGCTAGGGGCAAGCGTTGTTGGCGAGTTGGGGGGTACCGTAGAAGGTTCCCCCCGCCGTCGAGTAGATGTTGGCCGCGTCACACCAGCGCGACCAGTTGTCGTTGAGGCCGAGGTCAGCCCCCGCGGGGTAGCGTCGGCTTCGGCCCGACGTGAAGCCGCCCGCGGGCCATGCCACCCGGTCGATCGCATTGGCGCCGCTTCGGATTTCGAGCCAATCGGCGCCGTTATCGAAGATGACCTCGGCGCCGCCCCCGTACACGTAGTCGTGGGGAAGGAGATGGTTGTCGAGACCGTCGCCACTCAGGGCGAGCACGAAGTGCTGATTCGGTGCGATGGTGGCCGCGCCCATGGTGTGGGTGCGCTCGGTGCCTCCGCTCGTGGGACTCACGATGTCCACTCCCGTGAGGTCCGCCGTGCAGGTTCCCGAGTTGAGGAGCTCGAACCACTCTCCACGGTCGCCGGCTCCAGAACGGGCGGACACCATCACCTCCACGATGTGAATGCTGCCGGCGGCTGGCGCACAGGTGCCGCCCACATCCACCGTTGCATCGACGCTCGTGTCAGCGTCCCCGCCGTCTGAGCTTCCGTCTGACGCATCGACTCGGGCATCGACTCGCGCATCGACTCGGGCGTCGATCCGTGCATCCACTCGACCATCGCGCGCATCGACGCGCGCGTCGCGGACCGCGGCGTCGGTTTGGCCGTTGCCTTCGCCACCCTGCGCACACGCACCACTGGCTATGGCGAGCACAAGAGAAAGCAAAGAAGCCCGAAAGCGGCGTGCGGTTGCAGTCGTCATCGGTTTCGGCAGGATAGCACCCTAGGCCCCTGAGGCCTCAGCAACGGACGATGCCGCAGATTTGGACGATCGGGAGCGAAGACATTCGTCGGGCGACGGCCACGGTTCGCCGCTTTCTCCCGGTGACGCCATTGATTCCCGGATCTCAATTCGGGCTCCGGAGCTGGCTCAAACTCGAGAGCGCCCAGCGGACCGGGTCCTTCAAGGTCCGGGGAGCCCTCGCGCGCCTCGAAGCCCTCCTTCCCGAACAGCGGCATCGCGGCGTGATCTCCGCGTCGGCGGGCAATCACGGTGCAGGCCTCGCATACGCGGCGGCCCAACTCGGCATCGACGCGACGGTGTTCGTTCCCTCCGGGGCCCCCGCGGTCAAATGCCAGAAGATCGCTGGTTATGGGGCGGTGGTGCACCGCACCGAGCACCCGGGCTACGATGCGAGCGAGGAGCTTGCGAAGGCGGAGGCCGACCGCACCGGAGCGGTCTATATCTCACCGTTCGACGACCCGCAGGTGGCCGCGGGCAACGGAGCCACGCTGGCGCTTGAGGTGCTTGCGGCCCTCCCGGAGGTCGACGCGATCGTGGTTCCGGTGGGAGGCGGGGGGCTGCTTGCAGGTGCGATCGCGGCGGTCAAAGCGTCGGGGCGCTCGGTGGAGGTCATTGGCGTACAGAGCCGGGCGTGCCCCGCGATGGCCAAGTCGCTGGAGGAAGGCGCGGCGATGCACGTCTTTGAAGGAGAGCCCACACTCGCCGAAGGACTCGAAGGGGGCGTGTCCGATTCGACGTTTGCCGCCGCGAAGCAAGCGGGCATTGAAGTGCACGTGGTCGACGAGCGTCAGATCGCGCGGGCGATGCTCGCGGCGCGGGAGCTCGGGCTGATCATCGAAGGCAGCGCCGCGGCGCCCCTCGCCTGGCTTGCGTCGGCCCCCTCCATCCCTGGCACCGGCGCCGTGGTCGCGGTCGTGACCGGCGGCAACATGGACCCGAGCCAGCTATCGCACGCAGAGACCCTCGCCGAAGGGTTCGCCTAGAGGTTGCCGAAACGCCGGACGTGCTCCGCGAGCGGCCCCCCCGCGAAGCGGCCTTTCCGAGCCACGTTCAGCGGCTGCAGAAGCCTTCGTAATCGATGTACTCGGTGACGGTTGGAGTTTCGCCGCAGACGATGCAGTCGTGGTCTCGCCGTAGTTTGAGGGTTCGGAAGTTCATCTTCAGCGAATCGTAGGTCAGGAGACGACCGACCAGCGGGTCGCCCTGGTCGAGCACGATCTTGATCGCCTCCGTCGCCTGAGCGGTACCGATGATGCCCGGGAGCACCCCGAGCACTCCCGCTTCGGCACAGCTCGGCGCGAGCTCGGCGGGGGGCGGCTCGGGATAGAGGCACCGATAACACGGGCCCTCCTTTGGCCAAAACGTGGTGACCTGGCCGTCGAAGCGGAAGATCGACCCGTGCACGACCGGAATGTCTTTCCACACCGAGGCATCGTTTACGAGATAGCGCGTCGGGAAGTTGTCGAGGCCATCGACGATGACGTCCCAGTCCTGGTCGAAGATCCGGTCGACGTTTTCGCTGGTCAGACGCTCCTGAAACTTCACTACCTGGACGTCAGGATTGAGATTTCGGAGCGTGCTCTCCGCGGAGTCGACCTTCGGGGTGCCCACCCGGTCTTCCCCGTGCAGGATCTGGCGCTGAAGGTTCGACATGTCGACCACGTCGTTGTCGACGATGCCCACCGTTCCGATTCCGGCCGCGGCGAGATAATACGCCGCCGGACTTCCGAGCCCGCCCGCGCCCAAGCAGAGGACGCGACCCTCGAGGAGCTTCTTCTGCCCCTTCTCCCCGACCTCCGGAAGCAGGATGTGTCGTGAGTACCGCATGAGCTGCTCGTCGGTCATCTTCACCGGCTGCTCGGTCGGGAACCCCTTGTCCTTCCAGCTCCCGTAACCGGGGTTTGCCGATTCGACTTTGGTGTAGCCGAGGTCCGTGAGGACCTTCGCGGCGAAGGCGGAGCGAATGCCGCCCGCACAGTAGGTCACGATGGTCGCGTCCTTGTCGGGGAGCTTGTTCTCCGCCTGCATCTCCAGGAAGCCGCGTGGCATGTGAACCGCGCCGGGGATGAATCCCTGCCGGACTTCGTCTTTCTCCCGCACGTCGACGAGCACGATGGGCTCCTCCGCCTGAAGACGCGCATGAAGGTCGTCAAGCGAGACGGTGCGGATCGAAGCTTTTACTTCCCGGAGAAGCTCGGCGTAGGTCTTGGACATGAAATGCTCCTCAAGTCCTACGGAAGATGGTTCTCGATATCGGAGACGTCAAGCATTCACGGGCATTTACGCCATTTGCCTCGATTGGTGCATCGGAAATGTAAGAAACCGTGTCCGTGTCCGAGGGCCGCCCGTCGACGTATCCCTGTTTAGGGACTCTTGTGCTTCGTGTTCAGCCAGATGAACGTTTTCCCGCGTGGGTCGAAGGGGGGAAATTTCGATGGTGCTCGTACAGCAAGGGCAACCAGGAGGAAATCTCAGCCATGATGATCGTCGGATTTATTGTTGTTGCTCTCGCCCTCGGGGTGGGTGTTTTCGCACTGCTTCAGTTCTTGAAGCTGAAGCGCATTAACGAAACCCCGCTGGTGAAATCCGGCGAGACTCAGGGGAAAGCCAGCCCGAAGGGGCTCATCAGCGTCGAGGGGCGTGTCGAAACCAATCAGCCGCTCATCGCGCCGTGCTCGGGCAAGCACTGCCTCTACTATGAGATTCAGGTTCACCAGCACTGGGAAGAGCAGGTGAAGACCGAAAACGGGATGAAGACCAAGAAGGGGAAGAACAGCGTCCACACCGAGAAGAAGGGAAGCCAGTTCCAGGTGAACGACGGAAGCGGCCCCGTCCTCGTCGACGCAAGCGAAGGCGTTCAGGCGAAGATGGAGAAGTCCTTCAACGGCAAGGGCGGCGCCTACGGCACCATCTCGTTCGGCAACTACACCATCAACGTGGGTTCGATCGGTGGCAAGCGATACGCGACGGGAACGAGCTGCACCGAGAAGATCGTACCCGTCGACGGTGAAGTCTTCGTGATGGGCCAGCTCGCGGGCAACACCATCAAGCGCAAGGACGGCATGGGCGGAAAGCTCGTGATCGCCAAGGAGGGCTCGGAAAAGCTCGTCAAGTCGACCAAGCGAAACACCGTCCTTTCCGCGGTGGGCGCCGTGCTGTTGCTCCCGACCGGCGGCACGATGGCCGCGATCAGCGACGCGCCGAGCCTGAGCGCCGGTGGGAGCTGCGGAGAGATGGTGAACGACATTGCCGAGCCGTGCCTCGGACGACAGAGCTCGGCTTCGCCGGTAGAGCTGACCTGGACGGTGACCGAGCCCGGCGAGTATGAGTTCACCACCGTCGGGACCGGAACCGATCTCACGTATCGACTCTGGCCGTCCGTGACCGTCAAGGATGCGGCAGGCGCCCCGGTTCTCACCTACGCGATGGGCGGTGGTCAACCCGCGGTCGGAACGGGAACATTTGCCGC
>JBCCZL010000282.1:0-12156 GCA_039187775.1 Myxococcota bacterium | reverse complement strand
GCCGCGACTTCCGCCGGATCATCCTCGGGCTCCGCAAGCGGATCATCTTCAAAGACGCGATTGCAGAAGCGGCGTTCCGACGGAGTTCGCTCCTCTTCGGGCTTCAAGCACGCAGCGGCCGGACCAGGGTCCCGCTGGCATCGCTGCATGACCTCTTCACGCTCGTCTTCATCGGGGGTCCCGAGCTGTCCCATCAACGTGTCGTACATGGCCATGACACGCTCGCACGGGTCCTCGGGGTCCGCGTTTCGTCCGGCGTTGCGGATGTTGTTCACCAGCGCCAACGCTTGCTGCTGCGACAACCCATCGCTGGCCTCGCGGAGGTCCTCCATGCGCAAGCGGTGCGCTCTGTCGGCCGCACTCTCAGGCCCGCCGCCGCCGCCGCCTCCCCGCATCTCCGCCGGGGCGGCTTCCGCCAATCGTTGATCGATGTCCGTGGGAAGCGCGGCCGGCGCACGCACAGGCGGTCGACCGGCTCGTGAGCCTGCCGCCGTCATCGACACCGCCGACATCGACGTCATCTCGCTAGACTCCATGGTGGACGTCGAAGGTTCCGAAGGTTGATCGGGTGCCCCCTCCTCCCCTCCACAGGCGAGAGCAAAGGCGCAGGCGAGAACACAAAATCGCAGAGAAGCACTCATTGGGCCTCGGTAATCACAGTCATGGTGCCTTGGTGGGCATCCTCATTCCGAGGCGCACTGAAGGTCAACACGGCAAACCTCGTGGGATCGTTGACCCGCCGATACCAGAGCACAGGTTTATCATCACCATCGATCGCAACATCGACTTCAACCCAGTGGTCGCGACTCATGCGGTCACGGTACCACTCCATCAGCTCCTCGCCCGTCTCATCCGCCTTGCTGAGGTACATGGACACCATGTAGGGCCGACCTTCTTCGTAGGCGGACATGACGCGGGAGGCGTTGGGCGGACGAGGAATGTCTTCATGATCACGGCCCGGTACGTCGTTGATGCCGTCCGGCGCGAGAGCGGTGACGTCGAAGCCATCTCCGGGCTTCATGTCGAGGTAGAAGGAGTCGTCGTCGTCCTCGTCCCCATCGACCGCGAGGCGGTACTCGACATCGCCCAAGGTGCTCAGATCGGTCGGATCGAAGATCTGCTCCTGGTTCGAACGAAAGCAGCTCACCGATCGGCTGCCGTCTTCGCCTCCCACGCGCTCGCATGCGCCGCCACCCGCTTCCAGATCCGAGAGGGCGTCGTCCGAGTCGCCTTCAAACTTCCCGACATGAATGATGATCGGCTGGCCGTTCAACCGGAGCACCCGCTCGTGCGAAAGGGCTTCGTCCTCTTTCATTTCGAGGAGACGCTGATCGACCATCTGCTGACCGAAGTTATGAAGCTGGCGAGCAACCTCGCCCCGCGCGCGGCTCCAAAGAACGGCGGAAAGAACGCCCCCGAGGACCACCAACACGACCATGAGCTGCGCGCTGACGCGGAGGTAGCGCCAGATGCGACCGCGCGGGGTTACCTCCTCGTCGTCGTCGCGCGGGTCATCCTCGCGCGGCTTCTCATCGCGCGGCTTCTCATCCTCGCCCACGCCGATGCCTAGAGCTCGCCGCGTACCCTGAGCCAGGCGATTCCAACCCACGCCGGCCACTCGATCAAGCTGCGGCTCAAACCGTCCGGCTCCTCATCGCAAGCGAGAGACATCAACGAGTGTCCATAGGCCGCATCCCCGCCCAACACTGCCGGCCGTGAGATGGTCCCCTCTTTCTGATAGTCGTTCCCGCTGATCCCAAATCGAAGCTTGTTGAAACGCGTGAGCATCAGCGGCTGATAGCGAACCAGCGTCGAGACCTCGGGGAGAATGCTCGACGCGGCCAAAACGGTTCCCGCAATCGGTGCGATCGCCCGGCTCGAGTCGTCAACGTCATCGTCAACACCGCCGTCGCAGTAGGAGAGCGAGTGGGTCCAGCTCTGCTGACGAACACTTCGGCTCGCGTTCGCCGCGTTTTCGTAGCCGTTTCGTACGAAGAGGATGAGCGTCCAGACGAGGATAAACGCGGGAAGCGTAATCACCGCCTCTGCGAACATTGCGCCTTGTTCATCTCGGATGATGCTGAGTCGTTTCATGATTCTTCCTCAGTGCACAATGAACTGGTCAATGACGCCGCAGATGCCGCTTGCAAACCCGCAGATTCCGCCGCCGCCCCCGCTGCCGCCCAGGTTGAAGCGGCGCAGTCGAGCTCGCCACTTCATGTCCCACATCCACTCGTCGCGGTCGGTTTCCTCGTCGTAGTAGAACTCGGACTGCGCGAGCCCGAACTGCGCGAACGTCCGGATTTGAAGCGGGTCGTTCACGTCTTCGGCGGTCGTCTCCCAAAGGGCGATGCTTACCCGCTCGTCGTTGCTGTCGAAGGGCATCTCATCGCTGTTCGCCATGACGCCCGCACGAAACTGGAACTCATCGTCGCCCAGTTGGACGCCGTTCGTAACCTTCTGAGGCAAGGGGTCGACCTCTCGGTGGGACCACGGACAGATCACGAAGGGAATGAGCGCGGATGCAGCGATCGCACCTTCTCGCGCATAGCGTCGACTGCCAGCCCAAGTGCAGCTCGCCTCGGAGGTCGCCCGCTGAAGCGTAGCGACCGCCTCGACTCCCCATGCGGCTAGACCGGACCCGCGCCAATCGGGAAAGCCGGTCGCCTGACGACAGATTCCGTCGCGGTCTGAATCATCCGCAACCGGAAGCTCGGTGAAGAGACCATCGCTTCCAAGCCCAGTTCCGATCTGGATTTCAGGGAAGTGACGAATCGTTTCCACGCCGCCACCGCCGGCCGCAAAGAACGCACGATTCTTGATGGCGGTCGATGCGTCGTTGGCTGCGTCCGAAACCCGCTCCGCGATGTCGACCGCGGTGTCGTTGTCCCGGTCGGCGTCACAGGCATCGAAGAGCAAGCAGACCGCCGCGATGCAAGGAAGCGGGCGGTACCAGCGGCAACGTGCCGCCGCGAAGCCCGAGCCGAGCAAGAACGCGAGGAAGACCGTCTTGGTAATGATGGCCGCCGCAAAGACGGATGCGATCACCAAGTTGAGCAGCACGATCACGTTCATCGAACGCGCGAGAACGACCGCGCCGGTCATGGCGACGCTGTCGGCCGCGTCTTGGACTCGCTCGCGGTAGACGATCGTCTCGCCGATTCCGGCGACGTAGTAGAGCATCCCGACGACGAGCATCGCCATGAAGATCGACATGATCATCATGGCGCCACCCTCGTCGTGGCGCAGGGAGGTCTCGTTCTTAGCGGAAGTCATACTCAGCCCCCTGCATCGGCATCGACGCCTCGGCACGAAGAATCACGAATCGCTGGTCCGCGAGCATGAAAGGCGCCAGGAGAGTCCAGTTCGCAAACCGCATCTCCTCCACGCCATTGGCCATGTCTTCGCGACCACGGAGCCAGTCTCGGTAGGTGTCGAAACCCAGCTCCGTCCAGGGGTCGACAACGTCCCCGCCGATCGTTCCGGCAAGTCCCTCAAACACCACGTCAGGGGCCGCGATGATGAAATCGAGGGGCGCACTGCACATGTTGAAGGGCTCTCGGGTCACGATCGGCATGGTGCAGGTCATCATGTAGGTGACCCGGGTCGTGACCATCTCGTTCCGGTCAAAGGTCTCCCGGAACGACATGGATGCGGGCTCTTCAGGAAACGTCACTGAAGTCGCCGCGATGCCGTAGAGACCGCCCGCAAAGGTGTCGACGGTGTCGCCCCCAAGGGTGTCCGCAAGGCTCTCTTCCCCGGACATGCGCCCCAAGTTCGGGGCGAAGCCGAGAAGGGGCATCGTCGCGGCAAAGCGAATCGCCTTGAGGCGCGCACTTCCCTTGCCCATCGCCATTCCGACAAGGCCACTAGGATCGCCACTGCCGGTTCCCGACGAGTCGTAGTCGATCCGGTAGGTGTTCTCCCCACCGTAGTTGTCGGGATTGTCAGGGATGACGACCACCGCGGCTCGCGTCGCACGATACGCAGCGTGCCGGACGCTCAAGCGTGCGGAGTACATCAGCCCCAGCTGAAGCATCGCGAGGAACATCATCAACATCGGGGGAAACGCGATGAGAAACTCCGCGTAGACCGCTCCACCCTCATCTTCTACAAGGCTTCGTTTCATATCATCCCAGCCATTCCGGGTGACGCAGCACGACGGCCACGATCGTTCCAATGAAGATAAACGGACCGATTCGAATCGGGTCCTGAAGCTCAGCGTGCACATCCCGACGCTTCTTCTCTGGAAGCAGTCGATTGAACGCAAGAAAGAACATATTTCCGAGCGACGCCAAGAGACGGCGTCGCTTGATCAAGACGGCGATCGCGCCGAGCGCGGCCGCTGACATGGAGAAGAAGAGGATCTCGATGCCCAGCATCAGCCCTGCGAGCGACCCGATCGCGGCGAAGAGCTTGACGTCGCCGCCGTACATCGCTCGCTTCGAGTCTTTGCCGATGCGCCAGTTGAACATCATCGCGGGCACGATCCCGCAGCCGATGATCCCCAAGATGGGGTCGAGAATGTAGTCCGTACCCTGCGCGATGAACACCAACAGCACGCCAAACCCAATGAGGGGGAGCGTGAGAACGTTCGGAATCTTGCCGAAACGTGTATCGGTGTAGGCTGCGATTCCCGTTGCGCCTATCACCGTTGCGTGTTGGACCGTGGTCATCGTCTCAATGTCCACAGGAACCTAGGAGGGCGGGTACCCGAACGACTGATACTCGTTGGCGGCGTCGTTACGGACGGCCTCACGCCACTCGAACCAAGCAGCGATCGCTGCGATGCCGATGAGGACGACGATGACGAGGTACTCGACGTAAACCGCTCCCTCGTCGTCGTTGAGAAGGTCTCGCTTGGCAGTGTCGATCTTCATGGGATTGGCGCCGCCAGAAAGAGTTGCGTGTACTGAAAGCTCTCGAGGAGGGGAACCCCAACTGCGACGAGCGCGGTTGCTGCGAGAAACCCGACCAAGATCGTGATCGTGAGGTACTCGAGATACGCCGCGCCCCCCTCATCCTCGAGGAGCAGCTCAAACATGCCTCGGTCACGTTCCGATGGCGAAGCCGTCTGTGGTGATTTGGCCATGCTACCCACCTCCCAGTGCAAGCCTGGTGCCGCGACCAAGAATGCGCGCCGCGTGACCTAAGAACAAGCCCCGCGGCGCCCTGTCACTGTATCGTACACCTTCACTCGTGCCGTGTGCCTGCTAATTCCCGTCAGTTTCGCGGGTGCGCCCACGATCGGTCACGATCGCTTGGAGCGCCTGGTAGGCCATTCGGGCTTGGTGGTCGTCCGCGAAAGGGGGTCTTTCGTCCCCGGTGCCCTCATCCCGCGGGGTGTTCCGGGGTGTTTCGTCCCCACTGGGACCATCCTCCCCGTCGAGGTGATTTTCGAGGCTGGACTCGCGAAGCTGGTTTTCGCCACCGAGACGAGCGCGCTCAATTGCTTGAGGGCTTAGCTGCTCCACGACGAGGTCGGGATCGATGCCCTGCGCTTGGATGGAGCGCCCCGAAGGGGTGTAGTAGCGCGCGATCGTGAGCTTTACCGCGCTCCCGTCCGGCAGCTCGATCACGTTTTGAACGCTGCCTTTACCAAAGGTGCGGGTTCCGACGAGGAGCGCCCGCTCGTGATCCTGAAGAGCGCCTGCGACGATCTCCGCTGCGCTTGCCGTGTATCCATTCACGATCACGGCCATCGGCCAGTCCGGTCGCGTTCCGCGGCGGTGCGCCGACGATTCGTGAAGCACGCGATCGCCCCGACCGCGCGTCGAGACAATGTCCCCTGAGGAAAGAAACTCGTCCGCCATCGACACGCTCTCTCGCAGCAGTCCTCCTGGGTTGTTGCGAAGATCCAGGAGCACACCGCGCACGCCCTCCTCACCCGCTTCGTCGATCGCGCGATCGATCGCGATGCGAAGTTCTTGGGTGGTGTTGTCCTGAAACGCGCGGACGTGAACGTAGAAAATCCGGTCGGGTAGCAGACGTCCCTCCACCGGATTCACGTCGATCACCGCGCGCGTAAGCTCGAGCTCAAGGTCGTCGTCTTCCCCTTCCCGTCGAATCGCCACGCGGACGCGCGTTCCCGGCTCACCGCGCATTCGCCGCACCGAATCTTGGATTCGCATGTCCCGGGCGTCGCGACCGTCGATTCGAAGAAAGCGATCCCCGGGCTGCATTCCTGCTTCCGCCGCGGGTCCTCCCGGAAAGACCGAGAGCACGACGAGCCATCCGTCCCGCACGGAGATCTCCACGCCGATGCCCGCGAAACGCCCCTGCGTATCCGCCGTGAGGATGCGGTATTCCTCCGGGTCCATGAAGTTGGTGTGAGGATCGAGCGCTTCGGCCATCCCTCGAACCGCGCCGTGAATGAGGGCGTCTTGATCGACCTCGTCCACGTAGCTGGTCTCAATGTGCGCGAGGGCTCGCGCGAAGATGCCGAGGTTGTGGAACGGGCTGGCGCTGGAAGGCTCCGCGTGGCCCGTTCGGACGTGGCCAAGGGCGAAGCCGACGATCAGAAAGCCGACCCCCGCGATGGAGCGACGAAAGGAGGGAAACGACATGTAGGGTTTGAACTCCGATGAACGACGCGGTACTACGTTGGGCGCAACTATCGCACACTCTTTTTGAGTCTGCTGCGCGTGCGCTGAAGCACACAAAGCACGCACGCAAAGCACGCGGAAGTGAGGAACGATGGCCTCCGACAAGCGAAAACAGAGCCTCTATTTTCCGGCAGCAATGCTTGAGGAGATCGAGCACGAGGCCCTTCGGCTCGACCGCACTCGTTCGTGGATCGTGCAGCGCTGCGTCCGTATCGCCTTGCCCGAGCTGAAGAAGCTCCCGTCGATCAACGACCCGGGCGACAGCAGCGATAGCTAACACGCACCTCGTGGAGTACGACCGCCATCGATTCGTGGAGGCCGGCGACGGAACGCGCCTGTTCGTCGGAGTTCGTGGCGAAGGCGACGCGTTGCCCGTCGTGCTCAACGACGGCATCGGTTGCGACGGCTTCGTCTGGTTCTACCTCCAGTCCCACCTCGCCGAGAGCCGTCGGGTGCTCCATTGGCACTACCGCGGCCACGGGCGGAGCGGCTCGCCGAAGGACCGGACGCGGCTGTCGATCGACGCGTTGGCCGAAGATCTCGAGCGGGTCCTCGACGAAGAGGAAATCGAACGGGCGGTTCTTCTGGGCCACTCGATGGGTACCCAGGTGACCCTCGAGCTTTACCGGCGGGCGCCCGAACGCGTGGCGGCCATGGTCTTTCTTTGCGGCAGCTACGGCCGAGTCACGCACACCTTTCACGGAAGTGATGTGCTCAGCCAGATCCTCCCCGGGGTGCGCGCCACCGCGCAGAAACACCGAGGATTCGCCCGCGCGATCTGGGGGCGGGTGCCGACGGCGGTGGCGTACCGGCTTGCGCGGCTCAGTGGCGAGGTCGACGCGAACACGATCCGCGAAGAAGACTTCCGGCGCTACTGGGAGCACATCGCGGTCATGGATCCGGATGTGTTCCTGCAGCTCCTCGAGGACGCCGGTGACCACAGCGCCGAAGACCTTCTCGCCGCGATCGATGTGCCGAGCCTCGTCATCGCTGCAGAGAACGACACCTTCACGCCGCCGGCTCTCGCGAAAGCCATGGCCGACCACATTCCGGGCGCCGAGCACTTTGCAATCCGCGGGGGAAGTCACGCGGCGCCAGTCGAGCAACCCGTGACGGTGCAGCTACGCATCGACAAGTTCCTTGTGGAACACATCGACCGTCGCGCCGCCGCCGAGTAGCTCGGCTAGTATCCCTTAGTATTCGACGCGGAAGAGCTGCTGCCCCATGAGGAGCAGGCTTCCGACAGGAACCTTCGCGTCGCTCTCCACGCGCAAGAAGGTGCCGTTCGAGCTGCCCACGTCGGTGAGCAACGTTCGACCGCCCTCTTGATGGATGCGGCAGTGAAGACCGGAGACGTAGCCATCTTCTGGGAAGATGATGTCTCCGCGCTCACGCCCAAGGTGAAGTCCCTGCGCCGGAATCCCGTAGGTGTTGCCGTAGGTTTCGCGACCGATCACGAGGCGAATCCGCCCGACGTACCCCGGGTTCGGACTGCCCATCACCTCGGTGCCGTCCGGGGTCTGCTGCGGATCGGGCATCGCCTCAAACCGAAGGATCTCCTGACCGATTCGAAACACGCTGCCGTCGCTGAGCTCGACGGGATCCTCCGGGGCGATCCGAATGTAGATCCCGTTGAGGCTGTCCAAATCCTTCACCACCAACCCTTCCGGGCTGAAGTGAAACTGCGCGTGCTGGGGCGAGAGATAGGAATCGCTCGAAAAGGGTCCCGCCGCTTCACGGCCGACGATCGTGGCGTCGCCGAGCGGAAAGGTCTCTCCCTCGGTTCCGTCGGGGCGAATCAACACCAGCGATCCTCGAACGCCGGCGTCTCGCACCGTTCCCATAGGAGCAGCGGGCTCCGGAGCAGCAGGCGCGGCAGGCGCGGGAGCGACCGGTTCGGCTGCCGGCATCGACGTCATGTCGAAACCGCAGCTTCCGCAGAACTTAAAGTTCTTGGGAACACTGGAACCGCACTGGGGGCAATCGGTGGCGTCCGATTCCGCGGCGGGAGCGGCGGGCGCTGGAGCGGCTGGCGCTGGCGCCGCAGGAGCGGGCACCGGATCGGCTGCCGGTGCGGGCGCTGCGCCCCACTGGCTCGCCAGCGCTGCGGGGGCTGTCGCCGCTTCCCCAACCGAAGGCGCAGGGGCCGGCTCCGGTGGCGGCGCTGCCGGAACACCCGCTGGAGGCGTTGGCGCCGTAAAACTCTTCGGTTGAGCCGCATCCCGAGGAAGCTCGGCTCCACAGCCTAGACAGAACTTGTAGTGGTCCTGATTTTCTTTGCTGCAGCGAGGGCAGACAATCACCGCGGAACCTCCGTCGCAAAACGCGCGCGGAGCGCAGCATATCGGCGTGCCAAGTGGGGGGTCAAGCCTTACACTCCCCCGTCTTGATCTGCCCCGAATGCGGCGCCAAAAACCTTCCCACGGCGGAGGAATGCGCGGGCTGCGGTGCCGTATTGCCGCAGGACGCCGTCGAGGATGATCCGCTCATCGGGCGGGTCGTAGGGGGCAAGTACGAGCTCGAGGCGATCATCGGCGAGGGATCGATGGGCTGCGTGTACGCCGCGCGGCAACGCGACCTCGACAAAGAAGTCGCGATCAAGGTGCTTCACACCCACGTCGCGGCAGATCCGAAGGTCGCCAAGCGCTTTCATCGAGAGGCCCGGACGGCCAGCCGCCTCTCCCATCCCAACTCCCTCGAGATTTTCGATTTTGGTCGTGAGGACGAAGGGCCGCTTCTCTACATCGTCATGGAGCTGCTGGACGGCCCCGACCTGCTCGAGCTTCTGGAAGACGAATTCCCCCTCAGTCCTCGCCGCATCGGAGACCTGGTGGGCGGGGTGCTTCGCGCGCTCGAGGAAGCACATCACCACGGCGTGATCCATCGGGACCTCAAACCCGAGAACATCATGGTCATCGAAGACCGGCAGGGTCGCGAGCACGTGAAGGTGTGCGACTTTGGAATCGCCAAACTCGTCGAAGCGGAAGGCTCAGCGATTACCGTGACGGGTTTTGTGTGCGGGACGCCGGAGTACATGGCGCCGGAGCAAGCGCGCGGCGAAAACCTCGATGCGCGCGCCGACCTCTACGCGATCGGTTGTGTCCTCTACCATCTGCTCACCAACCAGGTTCCTTTCTCTGCGGGGTCTGCGCTCGGCACCATCACCAAACACCTGACCGAGGCGGCGGTCCCGCCGAGCCGTGCGCGTCCGGACCTCTTCATTCCGCGAGCGCTGGATCGCGTGGCGATGAAGGCGCTCGCGAAGGACCCGGAGCTTCGCTACGAATCCGCGCAGGCCATGCGGGAAGCCCTCGACGCCGCCGTGGATGCGCTCGGCCCGATCGGCGACGATCCTCTGGGCACGCATTCGGAAGATCCGACGCGGGAAGCCTCGGCGGGTCTGCCGATGCGCTGGCTTGCACCGGCGCTGGTCGCTGGCGGAATGCTACTCCTCGCCATCGTGGCCTACGCGCTCAATCGCTCGGAGGCAGGCCCGGTCGACATCGCAGATGCGGGACTCGACGCCCGCGTGGACCGTGGCAGCGACGCCGGCGCGAGCCCGGACGCTGCAAGCCCGGACGTGGGATTTGATGTCGGCGTGGATAGCGCGTTCGACGTGGGCGTTGACGCAGCGGAGACGATGCGCGCGTCCATGGCATCGTCCGTGACGGTGTCGCCCATGACCGCGTCGATGACGTCCCCGATGCGAACGGATGATGCCCCGCAGCAACCGCCGGGGCAGGCGGCCTTCGAAGAAGGTCGACGCCGCTTTCTCGCCAACGACATTCGTGGCGCGATCGCAGCGTTCGAAGACGCCGCGAGGCGCATGCCGCGCAATGCGCAGGTTCAGAAGCAGCTGGGACGGGCGTACATGCGAACCGGCAACGTCGCCCAAGGGGTCCGCGCCTATCGACGCTACCTTGAGCTCGCGCCGAACGCGGGTGACCGCGCCCTCGTGGAGCAGATTCTCGAGCGAAGCGAGTAGACCCTACGCGGTCATTTCAACGCGAAGCAGCTGCCGACCCAGGAAAAGGTAGTCGCCGTGGGAGAGCTCGTACTCGCCCTCGATGCGGATGTACGTACCGTTTCGGGAGTCTTCGTCGGTGAGGACAAAGTTCGACCCTTGGGCTTCCACGCGGGCGTGCGTGCCGGACATGTAGATGTCTTCCGGGAAGTTGAGGTCAGCTTCCTCGCGGCCGATGCGCGCAACGTTGTCTCGGGCACAAAACACCATGCCGTCGAGGCCGCCGCTCAACACCTGCGTGATTCGAAACGGGCTCGGGCGCTTCGGCGAGGAGTAGAAGTAGGTTTGGTCGGTCTCTGGACCCGAGGTGTCCTTCGGGGTTCCGTCGAGACGAAAGACCTGCTCCCCGCAGAGAAACGTGTTGCCGACGGTGAGCGGAACCGAGCCGCGGACCCGGACGTAGACGCCGTTCGCGCTGCCTTCGTCGCGAACGATCAGTTTCTCCCCGCGGTAGATGAAGTTCGCATGCCGAGGGCTAAGCCAGTTGTCTTCGGGAAAGAGGATCTGTGCATCCGCACGACCGGCGATGTGTTCCTGGCCTTGAAGGAGGTAGCTCAGTCCATCGATGCCTTGATCGCCGCGGATGAGGATCAGTCGCGCTTTCCCGGGCGCCTGCATCGCACCGAAGTACTTGGTCTGCGCCTCCTGAATCGCTTCGGGTACGGTCGCTCCGCAGGAACCACAAAACTTGTGGCCCGAGGGCACCGGAGCCGAGCACTCCTTGCAGACGTAGTTCCGAGCTTGCTCCATCAATTCCTCCTCGGTAAGCCCCGTTGCGGTCGCCGCCTCGTGTTGAGGCGCATGGGAAGCCGTCAGATCATGCCCACAGTAGACGCACCGCGGAGCCCCCAATGGTGAAAGGGCGTCGCAGTTGCCGCAGACAATCCCGACAAACTCCTGCATCTCGAAGTCCGCATCGAGAGGGCCCCGACGCTGTCCGTTTGTATTTCAACCAAGAGGCAAAGGTCAACGATCTCGCGCGGCCGCCGCTCGGACCCGCGGTTCGGGGTCTTCGGCGGCCTGATCCAGAAGCCGATTGGCCTCCGGTCCGCCGATGGCCTGGAGCGCGGTCGCGGCCCCCTCACGGACAAAGGCGTAGCGATCCCCCTGGAGAATCGTGCCCAGGGTCGCGACCCCGGCGGACTCCCCTAGACGCCCGAGGGATTGAACGGCCCGGAGCCTGGTGGACCAATCGGAGTGGGTCTCCGCAAGCTCCATGACCCGCCCGAGAAGCGCCTCTTCCCCGGCGTGGCGCGCGTCGATGGAGTCGAGGGCGGCTCGAAGAACCCGAGGATCGTCGTCCCGAAGAGCCCGCGCCAAGGCAGGCCCCGCAGCGTCGGGAACCGCTCGGGCCAGAAGCATGATGCCGAGCTCGCGAGCGGTCGGCTCCGGGTGCGTCACCACCTCGGCGAGGTCGGGGGCGAGGTCCCGACCGAGCTGCGCCAACCGTTGCGAAGCGGCCGCCTGAGAGTCCTCGGACCAGGACGAGAGATCCGAGGTGAGGGGACCGAGCCCAACGGGAGTGTC
>JBCCZL010000281.1:0-12250 GCA_039187775.1 Myxococcota bacterium | reverse complement strand
GATCCGGCGTGCGCGGTCGGAGAGTCTTGCATGATGGGGAACTGCCGCTGCGGGGCGAACCCTCCGTGCACCAACGGAACGACCTGCTGCGGCGGGGAATGCCGTGACACGGTGCGGGATGTGCTTCACTGCGGGCGCTGTGGGAACGCGTGCCCGAGCGGGTCCGAATGCTGCGGCGGCACCTGCCGCGATACGCAAAACGACCGCTCGAACTGCGGTGGCTGCGGCCGGTCATGCGACGAACGATCCGACGGATGTACTTCGGGCCAGTGCAGCTGCGGCGGCGGGGCCGAGTGTCTCATCTTTCCGTGCCTCCTCGGCGTCTGCGTGGTTTAGACCGAGCCGGACAAGCGAACCCTCGTCACCACTGACGATCGATTCGCGGTAGAGTCCCCGCCGGGAGGTGTTTCTCAGGATGAGTTCCGGGGCCATGATGGATAAGACCCAGCTCGCCGCCCTTGCGCGCCTTTGCCGACTCTCGCTCGATGCGGAGGAGGAAACGCGGCTCGCGAGAGAGCTCGGGGCAGTGCTCGAGGCGATGGACGTGCTCGCCGCTTCGGACCTCGACGACGTCGCGCCTCTCCACCATCCGCTCGATGCGGTGGCCCCCCTCGCCGACGATCGGGCGCAAAGCTGGGGGCGATTTCGCGAAGTTCGGAGAACCGCGCCATCGTTCGTCGACGGCGGGTTTCAAGTGCCGCTGGTGCTCGGCGAAAAGAAATGACCGCGGTTTCGAATTGCCGTCTCGCCCTCGCCCGCATTGCGGACCGTGACGAGGAGCTCGGAGCGTTTCTCACCGTCGACGGGGAGGGCGCCCTGTCGATGGCGAGCCAAGCGGATCGCGAAGGCGGACCGATCGCAGGGCTGACGGTTGCGGTGAAAGACAACTTGGTGACTCGAGGGGTGGAGACCACCTGCGGTTCTCGAATTCTCGCCGGCTACGTGCCGCCGTATGACGCCGAGGTCGTGCGTCGGCTTCGGGTCGCGCGGGCGACGATCCTCGGCAAGACCAACATGGACGAATTTGGGATGGGCTCGAGCACCGAGCACTCGGGCTACTTCCCTACCCGAAACCCGTGGGACCTTTCGCGAAGTCCGGGCGGGTCGTCCGGTGGATCGGCCGCGGCGGTGGCGGCGGGGTTTTGCGAGGTGTCGCTCGGGAGCGATACTGGCGGATCCGTTCGGCAGCCGGCGGCGCTCACCGGCATCGTTGGACTGAAGCCGACCTACGGTCGCGTGTCCCGTTCGGGGCTTGTCGCATTTGCGTCGTCCCTTGATCAGGTGGGGATCCTCGCACGGAACGGCCGCAACATCGCGAAGGTGCTCTCTCAGATTGCGGGGCGAGATCCGGCCGACTCAACGTCAGTGTCGCGCGATGTACCCGACTACGAAGCGCGAAGCGAGCCGGGAGCGAACAATCCGCTCGCGGGCATCCGGCTCGGAGTGGTCGCGCACGGCGAGGTCGACGCGGCGGTCGAAACCGGAGTCGCCGCGGGACTCGAACGGCTCCGGTCCCTCGGTGCGTCGGTCGTGCCAGTCGAGCTCCCCCACGCGCATTTGGCGATGGCCGCCTACTATCTGATCGCCCCCGCCGAGGCGTCGAGCAATCTCGCGCGCTTCGATGGGCTTCGCTACGGGGTTCGCAAGACGGGGACGGATCTCGAGGAGACGGTGACCAGAAGCCGGCGCGAAGGCTTTGGGGACGAGGTAAAACGCCGCATCCTCCTCGGGACGTTCGCGCTCAGCAGTGGCTACTACGACGCATATTACGAGCGAGCTCAGAAGGCGCGTCGGGTGATCGCCGACGATTTCGAGGCCGCGTTTGCAAGCTGCGACGTGGTGGTGACACCGACGTTCCCCACAGTCGCTTTTACGTTGGGAGAGGACACCGCGCCGGTCGACGCCTATCGAGCCGATCGCTTTACCCTCCCGCCGTCCCTCGCCGGCTTGCCCGCGATCAGCATTCCCGCGCCGTCCGCTGGGCCGCTCCCGGTGGGCCTCCAGCTCACCGCGCGGGCGTTCGACGAAGCCACGCTCCTTCGGCTCGCCCGGGCGTTTCTCGATGATGCGGACTGCCGCCTTCCGGAAGCGTACCGCTAAGTCAGGCGCTCTTTTCGAACACGCTGAGGTCGCGCGAGCCCGCGCGAACCGCCCGGTTTCGGCCAAGTTCCTTGGCTCGGTACAGCGCTTCGTCCGCGCGTCGAACGAGCGATTCCGCGTCTTCACCGGAGCAAAACTCCGCCACTCCGATGCTCGCGGTGACCCGCTCGGGACCTCCGTGGACCGCGCCCTCGCGCTCGATGGCGGCGCGGACCCGTTCGGCGGCAATGGCGGCCCCAGAGAGCGAGGTGTCGGCGAGCACCAGAAGGAATTCTTCGCCGCCCCAGCGGCCGGCGATGTCGATCCGACGCAGACAGCGGGTGATCAAGTTGGACACATTCACGAGCACCCGGTCGCCCGCCTGATGTCCGTAACCGTCGTTGACCTGCTTAAAGTGGTCGATGTCGAGGATCGCGATCGACACCGGAGCGCCGTGGCGTTCCGCCCGGGCAAGTTCGTGAAGGAGTCGCGACTTGATGTAGCGACGGTTGGAGAGGCCGGTCAGCGTGTCGGTGCGGGCAAGTCGGTTCTTTTCTTCAAACAGAAAGAGCACCTGCGCGGGGACGCCGAGCTCCTCGCTGACGAGTGCAAGACTCTCCCGGTCGACCGCGCCAAGGCGTCGTCCTCCGCCGTATACCGAAAGCTGGCCTAGCGAGTGGCGTCCCTCGCGGATCTCATAGTCGTCAGGAAGGCCGGGAGGAATCGGCGCAGCGTCGGGGCTTGGGTCCAGGGCGGTATGCCAAATCAGCTGGTTGGAGTCGACGCCCCGAAGCCCGAGCGCATCGAGGGCGGTGTCCGACGGGCGCGTAGGCCAGGGATTTCGAGAGTGAACATGAAAGGTCGGACCCGCGTCGCCGTCGAGGCGGAGCACCGCATACTCGAAGCGACTGATGTCCGCACAGAGATCGAGAACCGCTTGCGCGAGCTGGTTTCGGTCTTCGGTCTGCCCCATCAAGCTTCGCACCTTGTTGCGGACGACCGCGTCGAACAGCAGATCGTCGAGGAGCCGAGAGAGGCACTCGAGCGGATCCCTGGGCTTGCCGCGCCGAAGCGGTGCGTCTCGCCGGGTCCGCGAGTTCTTGAGCACCCGGCGAACTTCCGGAAGACGCGTGCTCGTCATGCTGTCTTTCTGGAGATAAGCCGCCGCGCCAGCGTTGGTGCCCCAGAAGCGACTCCGCGAGTCGTTAGATGCGGTCATGAGAATGACCGGAAGGTCGGCGAGCTCATCGCTCGCCCGAATGAGCCGGCACAGCTGCACTCCGCCAAGCGTTCCCATGCGGACGTCGGTGACCACCAGGTCGTACGGTTCCTCGAAGCAACGGCGAAATGCCTCTTCACCACTGTCGACGAGCGAGACTTCGAAGCCCTCGCGCTCGAGAAGCATCCCGATCATCGCGCGGGCGGAGGGGCTGTCGTCACAGACGAGGACCCGCCGATCGGAACTTGGTCCTTCCATCACCAAGGAAGAACGGTCGCTGCGGGCTCGGCTGTACCCCAGCTCCCAATTCTCGGCTGCAAATCTGTGCCCCTCTCGGGGCACCTCATCCGGTGGCGAGTTTTGCCGCCGTCGGCGGGCGGGGTCGGCTATGGTGAGCGGCGCAAATGGGCGATTTTGAAGCAGTGATCGGTCTCGAGGTGCACGCGCAGCTCACCTCCGCGTCGAAGCTTTTTTGCCGATGCTCTACCGCGGCGGGGCCTCCGAACCGGCACGTCTGCCCAGTGTGTCTCGGCCTCCCCGGAGCCCTTCCGGTGATCAATCGGCGGGCGGTGGTGCTCGCGGTGCGGGTGGCCCGGAGCCTCGGATGCGCGCTTCATCGAGAGAGCATCTTCGCCCGTAAGAATTACTTCTACCCGGACCTCGCGAAGGGATATCAAATCTCCCAGTACGACCGGCCATTCTGCACTGGGGGCCAGGTGCCGGTCGGGGAAGGGAGCGTGGCCCTCACCCGCATTCATCTCGAGGAGGATGCGGCAAAGAACCTTCATCAGGGCGGCGAAGGCACCCTCGTCGACTACAACCGAGCGGGCACCCCGCTGATCGAGATCGTATCTGAGCCGGTCCTTCGGAGTGCCGAAGAGGCGGAGGAGTACCTTCGGAGCCTTCGCGAGATTCTAATGTTTCAACGGGCCAACGACGGCAATCTCGAGGAAGGTTCGTTCCGCTGCGATGCGAATGTCTCGCTTCGGCCGCGTGGAAGCGATGTCTTGGGGACGCGGACCGAGCTAAAGAACATCAACTCCTTTCGTTTTGTTCGGAAGGCCCTCGACTATGAGATCGGTCGGCAAGCGAGCGTCCTCGCTTCCGGCGGCACCGTCGTGCAAGAGACGCGGAGCTTTGATGCGGACTCAGGGCGGACCTTTTCGATGCGAGGCAAAGAAGATGCTCACGACTATCGCTATTTTCCTGACCCCGATCTTCCACCGCTCGTGCTCGACGATGGGCTCGTGGAAGAGGCGCGGGCGGGGCTCCAGCCGATGCCGGCCGAGCGTCGAGCGGCCTATCGGAACCTCGGCCTTTCACAGGCGGACGCGGCCGCGCTGACCCGTCATCCCGTCGTGGCCGACTACTTCGACGCGGTGCGCGCGGCCTACGGCGAGGAAAAAAAGAAAGCGAAAACCATCGCCAATCTCATGCGGAGCGAGCTCTTCCGGCACGTTCAATTGGCGGGACTCGACGCGATGATTCCGATCCCGCCGGAGGCCCTGGCAGAGCTCCTCGGATTGATCGACGACGGCACCATCAATGGGAAAGTCGCCAAGCAGGTCCTCGACCGAATGGCGGAGACCGGAGCGGGAGCGGCGGCGGTGGTGGAGCGCGAAGGCCTCCGCCAGCTCACCGACGGAGGAGCGATCGACGCGGTGGTGGGCGATGTCCTGCGTGCGAATCCGACACAGGTGGGTCAATACCGGGAAGGAAAGGCGAGCCTTCTGGGGTTCTTTGTGGGCCAGGTGATGAAAGCGACCGAGGGCAAGGCCAACCCTCGACAGGTCAATGAACGGCTCCGGGCACTTCTCGAGGAGGCGCCGGGAGCGAAAGGGTAGAGCGAGTGAGCGACATTGAAACCACTGCCACGCCCGCCCTGTCGCGGGCGCCCCTCACCGAGGCCGACTGGTTTGCGGTGGAGTACGACCCCGACGAGGGAGTGGTCTACATGCTCGACCAGCGTCGGCTTCCCGCGGAGGTGGTGTATCACCGCTACCGAACCCCCGACCAGGTGGCGGAGGGGATCCGGAGCATGGTCGTTCGGGGCGCCCCGGCGATCGGCATTGCCGCCGCCTACGCGCTGACGCTCCTTGCACGTTCCGAAACGTCGGCCGCGGGGACCTTTCTCGTGGCGAACGGCGCCGCGGGCAAGTTTCTCAACGCGACCCGGCCGACGGCGGTGAATCTATCCTGGGCGGTGGCCCGTATGTCGCGAACGGCGGCCGAGGTCGCCGCGCTCGCGCCCCGGGAGCGATACCTCGCCCTTCGGGCCGAGGCGGAAGGGATCCATCGAGAGGATCTTCAGGCGTGCCGGGCAATGGGGGCGCTCGGCGCAAAGGACATTCCCGACGGCGCGACGGTTCTGACCCACTGCAACGCGGGAGCGCTGGCGACCGGAGGCTACGGCACCGCGCTCGGGGTGATTCGAGCCGCCGTCGCCGAGGGCAAGAACATTCGGGTGCTCGCCGACGAGACCCGCCCGTACCTTCAGGGGGCGCGGCTGACCGCGTGGGAGCTCCACCAGGATGGGATTCCCGTCGAGGTCATCACCGACGGAATGGCCGCCCACTTCATGCGGCGAGGGGAAGTGCAGTTCATTGTGGTCGGTTCGGATCGGATCGCGAAGAACGGTGACGTGGCGAACAAGATCGGAACCTATGGGCTTGCAGTCCTCGCGGCCCATCATGAAGTGCCGTTTACCGTGGCCGCGCCCTGGAGCACGGTGGACCTTCGTACCGAAACTGGGACCGACATTCCGATCGAAGAGCGATCGCGGGATGAAGTGGCCCGGATCGGCGAGCGGCTCCTCGTCGCCGACGGCATCCCCTGTCGGCATCCGGCGTTCGACGTGACGCCGGCCGCCCTTGTCGATGCGGTGTACACCGACCGAGGAGTGTTTCGGCCGAAGCGGGGCGAGGTGCCCGGCACCCTCCGGGAGCAGGAATGAACGGCTGGGCGTGGGTCTGCTTGCTGGCGCTCTCGATCGAGGGCTGCGGGGGGGAGCCCCACGTACCTGAGCCGGCCGCGCCCGACCCGTCTCCGTCGGAAGCGCCGACCGAAGAAGCCGCCGGAGATCAAGCCGAGGACGACCCCGAGCCGGCCGAAGTCCCGCCGGAACCGGAGCCGCTCCTCGCGATCGACACGCACGTCGACACAACCCTTCGCATGCTCGACGACGACGACGACATCGGGGAGCGCCTCTCCGACGGACACCTCGATTTGGTGCGGATGCGCGAGGGTGGGCTGCATGCGGCCTTTTTCAGCGTGTGGGTCAATCCACGCCGTTATCGCGGAGAGGCTGCCTGGCGCCGGGCGCTCGCGATGACTGAGACGATTCGCGAGGTGGCGACCCGGCACCCCGAGCAAGCCGCGGTGTGCCGGAGCGCTGAAGAAGTTCGGGCCGCGGTTCGCGAAGGAAAGATCGCGCTTCTGATCGGCGTCGAAGGTGCCCACGCGTTTGGGAGCGATGACGAGGCGACGGTGCTTCGGCGCCTTCGGGAGATCTATGAGCTCGGCGCGCGCTACCTGACGATCACCTGGTCGACGGACAATCCACTCGGCCATTCGTCGACCGGCGATGCGCCGGCGCGCGGTCTTACCCCGCTCGGTCGTCGCGTGGTTCGTGAAATGAACGCGCTTGGGATGATCATCGATGTCTCCCACGTCAGCGATCCGACCTTTTCCGACATCATGGACATCACCACTCGACCGGTGTTTGCGAGCCATTCGTCGGCGCGCGCGCTCTCTGACCACCCCCGAAACATGGACGACGCGATGATTCGACGGGTTGCCGAGGCGGGTGGTGCGGTCTGCGTGAACTACTTTTCGAACTACGTGGATGCGGAGTATCTGGCCCGGCGGCGACGGGCCGAGCGGCGTCACCGCCGAGCGATGCGCGAGATCCGCGCCCAGGACCTCCGTTACTCGGAACGGGGGCGGGCCGAGCGTAACGTCCTTGTCGAGGTCGAGCCCGACCTCGATCCCCCCGACCTCGAGACCCTGGGGGACCACTTTGCCCATATCGTCTCCGTCGGGGGCCCCGAGGCAGCCTGCCTGGGGTCCGACTTCGATGGCGTGTCAGAGCTGCCGGTGGGCCTCGACGATGTCAGTCAGCTCGGAGCGCTGTACGCGGAGCTCGAGCGTCGCGAGCTTCCCCTCCGCCCGATCCTCGGCGAAAATGTCCTACGAATTCTGGCCGCGCAGGAGACCTCGCCAGCTGCGCCAACGGAGTAACTAACTGACCGATCTGCCGGGCCAGAGCGCGACAATGGCGCTACGTCCGTTTCGGTGGGCCATCGGTGTGCTTTGGATCGGCGGGTTGCGGGGTTGGCCTGTTGCGGGGTTGGCCTGTTGCGGGGTGAGTGGAGGCGACCCTGGGCCATCGGTTCAATCCGACCCCCTGGAGATAGGCCCTCAGGTCGCAGGAACTGGGGTCTGCGCCGACGACACCTATCGCTGCGGGGATCAGGGAGCGGTCCCGGGCGGCCCCAGGGGGGTTGAACCTACTGCTCGGAGTCGGCCTCGTCGGCTTCCGCGTCCTCGGCCCGGTCCTCCCAGCGCTGGCGCTGCGCGGGGGAGCCGTAGCCATGGTCGACAAGCCAGTCCACGAGGTCGTTGTCGATGATCTCGATCACCGTCTCGGCTCGGTCCGCGACCTGGGTGGCGAGCCGGTCAAAATCGGGAAGCACATCGAGGTCCGCGTGCACCGACAACATCCCGGTTTCGTCGAAGCCGATCTTGCCGTCCCAGTACTGAGCGTTGAGCGAGAGGCAGTAGATAAGAAATGCGTCGCCCGCGCCGAGCGGCGGGGGAATGAGGACCGACACGCGGAGTGAGTCGACCGTCAGGTCATGGTCCACGCGGATCGCAAGTTCTCCGTACCGCGCGTCCACAATGGCTTCGAGCGAATCGTCGACGAGGCGGATTCCGTCGATGTCTTCGTCGAGTCGGGCGAGGAGTGCCCGGAGGATGTCTTCAGACATGGCGCACGATGATAGCCTGGATGCCCCATCTAGCCCGCATCGGTCTAGGCTCTGTCTCAAAATCTAGACCGATGCGGGCTAGAACATCGAACGACGAAGCCGCTCGACAACCAAGGGTGATCGATGGGACTCGAAATGTGGGCGGTTCGCGCTGCCTGGGTCCTCTATGGCGTCGAGGGCGGAGAGGCGCTCTCACCAGTTCCGAGAGGGATCAAGCTTCCTCCGGTGCCCGCTGCGGGGGCGAGCGTCTCGGTCCGCCCATCCGGGTAGATCGCCACCGCCCAGCGCTCCATTCCGTACGTTCCGCCGGGCACTCCCGCGTTCCAATCAAGATTGAGCCACACCGGGCAGCCATCGGAGGAGCGGTAGTGCACTTGCTCGATCGATTGACGTCCGAGATAGCGGTCCCAGGTGCGCCGATAGTGGGTGGAGAGGCGCTCTGCGACTTCGTCCGGAGTCTCCGCAAGGCATACCTCGGCGTAGGCGTGTCCTCCTGCGGGGCCATCCATCATCACGAGGCGAACCTCGCCGCCGATCGCGGTCAGCATCGCCATCAGGACGATCGCAAAGTCGTCGCAGTCGCCGGCGTATTCGTTCTGGATCGATTCGCTCGCGTGGGCGAAGTACTCCGAGCCGCGAGGGTCGTTGACGTACTTCCAACGTCCCCGAACGTGCGTCCAAATGCTCGCGGCCTGCTCCACCGAAAACGGTCCTTCATTCGCAGCGGCGACCCGCACGGCGGCGTTTCGGGTCACCGGATTGTCGGCATCGGATGCCTCGACGACCCGCGGTGCGGCGTGGGTCCGAACCGATGCCTCTTCGGGGCTCCCGGGCGGGTCGGTCGACTCTCCGATGCCGAGCCGGCCGACGGCCTCTTCGATGGCCTCCCGGGGCGTCGGATCGCTGAGTGCCCAGATCGCCAGGGCGGTGACCGAGCCAAGGATCAGAAGCGCGCTCACCAGGCCGGTGGTTCGGCGGGGGCGCTTGCCGAGGACGAGCACCGCGCCACAGGCCGTGCACGTGGTGGAGCCCGAGGACGGGTTGCCGACGAGTTCCCCGCGGTGGCCGCAGGCGCCGCAGATGAATCGGCGTTTGGGAAGCTGGGTTCCCAGGATCGTGGCCCCGCCGCCGAGGCGCAGGAAGTCTCGGAGCTCGGGGCGACTCCAGCTCAGACTCGCCCCGCCAAACCGAAGCTCTTCGCCGGGGCGAATCTCCGCCGTGCTCACCTTTTTGCCCTGAACGAAGGTGCCGTTGGCGCTCCCGAGGTCTTCGACCCGGATTCGGGTACCCTGCCAGCGAAGCCGCGCATGCCGGGCCGACACCGATGCATCTCGAATGACAACATCGCAATCGCGGCTTCGACCAACGATCAGGTATCGGGTACTGGGAGCGGCCATTGGCCCTTTCTCTTCGAAAGATAGCTCAAGCTTTGGGGGATTGCTTATCGGACGCCCGGGAAGGCGCGATCGATCCGTGCCGACTCGGGAATTTCCCTGAACGGCGGGATTCGCCGGAGCTTTCTGGGTCCCCTTGATGAACGTTCGGCCGAACGTTCAGTCTCCTACAGCCGCATAAGAGCGGCGCCCCAGTGGAGGCCAGTCCCGAGTGCCAAAAAGCAGAGGAGCATTCCTGGTTTGAGTGTCCCATCCTGGAACAGCTCATCGAGAAGGATCGGAATGGTAGCGCCGGAAGTATTCCCGTAGCGCGCGATGTTTGATGGCACTTTTTCCACCGGGACCTTCAGCGCCTGACGGACCGCGTTATTGATGCGGTCGTTCGCTTGATGGGCCACGAAGAGGTCGATGTCCTCGAGGGTGATCTCCTTTTCGGCGCAAAGTTCGCGGACCACCCGCGGGAGCTTGGTCACCGCGTTCTTGAACAGGTCCCGGCCCTTCATCCGGGGAATATGAAGCTCCTCCTCCAACGTGGAATGCGTCAGATACGGCCGCTGACGAAACCCCGCGGGGATGTTGAGCTGCTCGGCTTTCGAACCGTCGGTGTGGACTTTGGTTCCGAGGAGCCCATGGCCGGCGGCTTCGTGCTGTCGAAGGACGAGGGCGCCCGCGCCGTCGCCAAAGATCACCGCGAGACCTCGATGCCGGGTCGCTCGGTCGTACTCGTGTGGAGGAAGCTTCCGGTCTTCGTCGGAATAGACGAGGTCCCAGTCATGCCAAGGCATGAACCCGGCATGGGCTTCGGCACCGACCAGAAGAATCGTCTTCGCGGCCCCCGACGCGAGGAGACCCTGCGCCACCTGAAACCCGTAGATCATCGCGGCACACTGCTGGCGAATGTCGAGGGCGGGTACGCCCGGGATGCCAAGTTTGGCGCCCAACAATCCGCCGGACCCCGGGAAGAAGTAGTCCGGGGTCATGGTTCCAAAGAGGATATAGTCGATGTCTTCTGGCTGAAGGCCGGCGTTTGCGATCGCCTTTTTAGACGCCTCGTACGCGAGGTCGCTGCACCCCGAACCCTCAGGGGCAAAGTGGCGTTGCTCGATGCCGGTTCGCTGTCGAATCCACTCATCGTCGGTGTCCATCACCCGCTCGAGCTGCGAGTTCTTGACCGGGGGGCCGGGCAGATAGCGGCCAGAGCCGACGATTGTAATTCCAGCATCAGACACAGCGATCCTCCTAAGCATCGCGAGGCTAGCCGGGGCCTCCGATCCGGTCTACGCGGTGCCGTGACTTTCATCGTCCCGAGATCGGGCTTCTCAAGAACGCACTAGGGCAAGGGCGTGGTCGCGGGCCTTAGAATGACTCGGCTATTCCTCGAGACCTTGCATCTTTGAGGACGCCGGGTCGGCAAGGGTGGGCGAGGCTTGGAGAGCGGATTTTTGGGGGACCCAGTAGCGCCCGTAGAGAAGCGGCCTTACCTTCTCGCCATGGCCAAATCTTCATTTGCCGGCGGGTTGAGCGACTTTAGCCACTATGTCGCCCAACGAAAACGGTCGGCGTTCGGCGGTGAGGGCGCTCCCCGCTACGCATACGGCGCGGACCTCGCAATGCTCCAGACGTTCCGCCGCATCAAGCCCGTCGAGATGGCGGCGGCCTCCATCGTACGAATGTACAAGGACGTCTTCAAAAACCAGCTTCTCGGAACCACCGTCAAGGTGACTCCCCGACAGTTTCCGAGCCTTTACAAGATCACCGAAGAGTGTGCGGAGGCGCTCGGAGTTCCGGTTCCGACGCTCTACGTCGCGAACAGCCCCGTGATGAACGCTTACACCTTCGGCACCGACGACGATGCATTCATCGTGGTGCATTCCGCACTCATCGACCACTACGAGCCAGACGAGCTTCGGTTCGTGATCGGCCACGAGACCGGGCATATTCAGAACAAGCACGTGGTCTACGGCACGGTGCTGATCCTGCTGAAGCAGAGCGCGGCCGCGATCCTGAAGTTCATTGCACCACCGATCGACGTGGCCCTCAACAGCTGGTACCGGCGCGCCGAGATCACCTGCGACCGGGCGGGGCTCCTGTGCTGTGGCGACCTCGAGTCGGCGGCCCGGGCATTCCTGAAGCTCGGCTGCGGGTCGCAGAAGCTCTACGGCGAGTTCGATGTGCAAGAGTATGTCGACCAGGCTCAAGAAGGTCGCTCCGGCGTCGGTCGGCTCGCCGAGCTATTTGCCACTCACCCCTACCTCCCCAAGCGGATCGAAGCCCTTCAGGTGTTCGCGGAGAGCGAATACTTCCGGACCGCCAAGGGTCTAGGAGAGGGTATTCTTTATCTCTACACAGAGGTGACGGACCATTTTGTCGAATAGATCGTCTGTCATCAGACGAATCTCATGAATCCGCAATTCGAACTCAGATGGATCATAGCGACGAGGTTGATAGTTGCCACTGATGAATAACATTTCATCCTGGCGAATCAGGCCACGGAATTTTTCGTATTGGTCGCCAAATAGGGCGATCTCAAAGGAATCACTAAAGTCCTCGATAGTAAAGGAAAGAAATTT
>JBCCZL010000280.1:0-12250 GCA_039187775.1 Myxococcota bacterium | reverse complement strand
GTCAGGGCCACCCACTCCGGAGAGTAGTCGCAGAACGGCGCCCACGAGGAAAGCTGCCGAGGCAGCGTCGGCGCAGGCTCGGAAACCTCGTCGGGCTCGGACGTCTCGTCGGGGGCAGGGTCGGCGGTGAGGTCGGCGGCTCCATGAGCGTCGCCGGTGCGGTCGTCGGCGCGATGCTCGGTGTTGTCCCCATCGCGCTGAAAGAAGCTGAAGATCGCAATCGGAAGGCGATGAGGCAGCGCAAGCTCGTCAAGTCGCGGGTTCATGTCGGCCGGACCCTCGATAAGGATATGGCTCGGTCGCTGTTCGCGAATAAACGTGCGCACCAGCCCAGCGCAGGCCGGCGAATGATGCCGGACGCCAAGAAACGTGATCATGAGCCAGGGAGAAGATGGCGCGCTTCGTAAAACGCACGCCACGATTCTTCCTTTCGCTTCGCCACCCGCTGTTCGAGGTAGCGCCGAATCTTCTTGAGGTCCTCCGGATCGTCCTTGGCCGCGGTCCCCGCGAGACACTCCATGATGTCGGCGGGAGTGCCGGGCTCCTCCCGGAGAAACCACCCTCGGACGCCGACCGCGTGGCCCACCGAAACCGCTTCCGCGGTGGACATCACCGTGGATAGGCGCTCCATCTTCGCTCCATCTCCGGTCTTCCCGGCCCGGAGCTCACGAAACGTGGTCACCAGCACATCAAGCGTGTCTTCGGACGGCATCTCGGGGACACCGGATCGGGCGAGGAGCTTTTGCACTTCGGATTTGACGAGCGCCATCTCCACCGAGAACTCCGAGATGGGGAACACGGTTTCGAAGTTGAGGCGACGCTTGAGGGCCGCGCTCATCTCATTGACGCCCTTATCGCGCGTGTTCGCGGTGGCGATCACGTTGAAGCCGTCCTGCGCGAACAGCATGCCCTCGTCGCCCTCGAGCTCGGGGACGGCCATCACACGATCCGAGAGGAGCGAGAGCAGCGAATCCTGCACTTCGAGCGGGCAGCGGGTGATCTCTTCGAAGCGGACGAGCGCCCCGTCCTTCATGCCGGTGTACATTGGCGCAGGAACGAGCGACCGGGGACTTGGCCCCTCGGCAACCAGGAGCGCGTAGTTCCAAGAATAGCGAATCTGGTCTTCGGTGATCGACGCCCCTCCCTGGATCGTGAGCGTCGAGCGGCCACTGATCGCCGCACTAAGAAGCTCACTGAGGAGCGACTTTGCGGTCCCCGGTTCGCCGATCAGCATCAGGCCGCGGGTGGTGGCGAGGGTCACCATGGCACGGTCGACGAGCGACGGATTGCCGACGAACTTCGGGCGGACGTTTAACCCATCGTCCCCGAGAATGAACTTTCGAACCGCGGGGAGCGAAAGGCGCCAGCCGGGAGGGCGAGGCGCGCGGTCGGCCTCGGCAATCCGCTGGAGCTCGTCAGCGTAGAGGACTTCGGCGGGCGGGCGCTGAGGCGAAGCCTGGGTGCCGGCCCGCTTAGTCTTGCGTCGAGAAGTCCGTTTCGGGGTCTTCGCCATGCGCAACGATAGTAGCGCGGGATGGTGTGATCGCGACCCCGAGGCGCGCCGACCGATCGCCGATTCGATGCCCGGCGCTCGGCGGTGATGGATCAGTACCCCCGGCCCGAAGTTCGTTCCGGGGTCTGTCGATGCGGTACTAGTAGCGGTCCGTGTCGCCTTCGGGCGACATCGGGAACTCGGCGGTCTGCACGCCGTCGATATTCGCGCCGTTCCCGAAGAAGCCGGCCATGTTCTCGAGGAAGCCGGACGGGAACGGGAGGGACGGCGTCGTCGCTTCGTCCAGCTTGGTCAGGATCTCGTCGGGAATCGTGAGATCCAGGCACGCAAGGTTGTCATCGAGCTGGTCGATGCGACGCGCACCGATGATCGTCGAGGTCACGCCCGGCCGATTCTGCACCCAGTTGAGGGCAAGCCGCGCCGGCGTGCTGTCGAGCTTCTTTGCTCCGTCGATCAGGATATCGATCAGGTCGAAGGTCTTTTCGGTGAGGTGGGCGTTCGCCCAATCGCCCCGGTCGGAGCGGTTTTCCCCGTCTCGCGTGTACTTTCCGGTGAGCACGCCGCTCGCCAAAGGCGACCAGGGCGTCACACCAAGACCGAGCTCCTGAGCCATCGGGGTGAGCTCGGCCTCGACCGTGCGCTGGAGCAGCGAATACTCGATCTGGAGGCCCACGAACCGCGACCAGCTGTTCATTTCGGCGAGAAGGTTCGCCTGCGCCACTTTCCACGCCGGGGTGTCCGAGACGCCCACGTAGCGGACCTTGCCGGCGCGAACGAGATCGTCGAGCGCGCGCATGGTTTCATCGATCGGAGTAAACCGATCCCAGCAGTGCATCCAGTAAAGGTCGATGTAGTCGGTCTGAAGCCGGCGAAGGCTCGCTTCGCACTGCTGGACGATGGCCTTTCGATTGGTGCCGCCTCCGTTTGGGTCGCCGCGAAAGAGATTGCCGGTGAACTTCGTTGCAATGACCAGCCGCTCTCGCTTGCCGGCATGTTGGCCAAGGTGGTCGCCGATGATCTTCTCGGAGTGACCTTTGGTATACATGTTGGCGGTGTCGATGAAGTTCCCACCGCGCTCGATGAACCGATCGAGAATTCGCTGCGAGTCTTCCACCGACGTTCCCCACCCCCAGTCTTCGCCGAAGGTCATGGTGCCGAGGCAGAGGGGGCTGACGCGGAGGCCAGAGCGGCCGAGAGTGACATAGTGATCGAGGGGCATGGGGTTCTCCTGAGGCGAGGGCGTGCCATGGAACCTAGGGAACTAGCCCGTCTCCCGGCTAGCCGATCCGTCCCGAACGCTTGCCTAAAACTCCGCCTGCCTCGTCCCAATAGTGCGCCGCTGTCGCTTTGCTGACACATTCCTCTGACCGACGGGTAGCCATCCAGGGATAGGCATCAATGGACAATGAGCATCTGGTGCAGGCGATCCAGCGCCTCGCACAAACGCCCAGCTTCTCCGCGACCGAATGGCCGGGGCTGCTCGTCGGTCAGATCGTCGAGCCCCGCGCCCGGACGCCGGTGGTCTACACCCCCTCCATTTGCGTGGTCGCGCGGGGTCGAAAGCTCGTTTACCTCGGCGAGCAGCCCTTCGAGTACAGCCCCGAGAACTACCTCCTGGTCTCCCTGCCCCTTCCGATCGAAAGCGAAATTCCCGAGGCGAGCAAGAAGGAACCGGTGCTCGCCGCGGTCATGAAGTTCGACCCGGCGCTCGTGGGCCGGCTTCTCGCAGAAATCGAAGAGTTCATGGACTGGGAGCCGGACCGATCTCCGAACCCCGCGGTCGCCCCCTGCAAGATGACACCGAAGGTGCGACGCGCGTTCGTCCGCCTTCTGGAAGCCGCCGCCGATCCGATGGAGCGACGACTGCTCGGTCCTGGCCTCGAGCGCGAGCTGTTGTTCGAGGTGCTTCGAGGGCCGCACGGAGAGCTCCTTCGGAGTTTCGTGCTGCGCGATGGAAGCGCGTACCGAGTGTCGAGGGTCGTGAACTATCTGGAGGCCCACTACCGCGAGCCCCTCGATGTACAGGCGATCGCGCGACAGGCCGGGATGAGCCCTTCGACGCTCCATACCCACTTCAAGCGGGCAACCTCGCTCTCGCCCATCCAGTTCATCAAGCGAATGCGGCTTCACGACGCCCGGGCGCAGCTCCTCGGCGGTCGAAGTGCCAGCGAAACCGCCTACAGCGTCGGCTATAGCAGTGCGTCGCAGTTCAGCCGAGAGTTTCGGCGCATGTTCGGCCTGCCTCCGAGTCAGGTCGGAGAAGCGCTCGCCCGGCAGGCGGGATAGCCCTCGCGTCAAGCCACGAGCGATGCGAGGTCGCGAAGGAGCTCACTCATCGACACGCGGTCGATGGTCGAGAGCGGCTGCCGATCCGAACTCCACGCCCGCCTCGCGACATAGGCCAGCCCGAGCTCCTGCTGGAGAAACTCGCTCGGAGCCCCCGCCGCAATGCCCGGATCGATCTCGAGAATCACGCAGCGGCCATCGAGGAGCGGCCGTTCAAACCACGTGCTCATGCCGGCGTCTTCCGGTTCACCACGGACCCAACCTCGCCGCTCGAGGCCGACCACTCGGTTCGTCGACACCACCGTCCCGACGTGGCGCGCCAGTGCGGTCCCTTGGAGCTCCTCCGAGGTCGCTTCGAACACCGGTCGGCCAAGCTGCTCGAAGGGTTGGAGTAGCTCGTAGTCCGAAAACACCGTGGCCCAGCGGGTCGTGGTTTCGCATCCGAGATCGAGGGGGTGCACGATGCCGACCTTGAGGGACGGGTCGAGCGTGAAGTCTTCCTCATCGACGCCGCTGAACGCTCGGTCCTCGGCCACGCGAAAGCTCGCGCGAAGCTCGGCCCCGGCGTAGGTTGCGAACACCAAGCGACGCACCAGATGGATCATCAGCGGGTGGTCCACCAGGAGCGCCTGAAAATCGGAGGGCGCCCAAAGACGCTTGTCGCACATGGCGAGTTCGAGGCGCGCGATTTGATGTTTGGCGAGGGCGCGCACGTCTTTTTTCAGTGCCCGAAATGCGTCAGACGCCGCCGCGCCCTTTTCTGGGTCGTCCTTGACCCCAGGCTTCGGGAGCGTCTTTCGAAGCCGGCGCTGTTCGTCGAGCACGAACGGCCGAAGCTGCTCGTCGAAGCCAACGGTAAAGAACCTCGGACCAAAATCGAGCCGGAGCGATCCGTTGGCGTCGAGACCGAGGCTTGGAACCAGCCGATCGCCAAGCTCCGCCGGTGTCAAGCCGCGCTCGTCGGCGATCTCTTGAACCTTCGCGGCGGCGCTTCGCTTGAGGCCCTTGAACTTGAGCTTCTCGCTCATCGCATGCAGATGCATGAGCGCAACGTCGGTTCCGATCGCAGTGAGCACGTCGAGCCCAAGCACCGCCCGATGGTGCCCGCCGTCAGCCGGCCAGGATTTGAGCTTGGGAACGAGCTTCCGCACACACTCGTCGCCGCCGAGCAACCCGAGCTGGGTGAACGCCCAGTTGTGGTGGTTGGACGCGCCGGCATCGACCCACGCCGAAAAGAGCGCCCAGGAAAAGGTCCCGAGTGATTTTGCATCGAGCGCCTCGGCCGCCACCCGAACTCCCGCATAGGGAGCATCGAGTTTCGACATCGCGAGCATGACGATGAGGTGTTCGGTCGCCTCCGTCGAAAGCTCGCTTCCTCCTCGAGCCAAGATGCGCGGCAAACTCTCCGAATCGACGAACTCGGGAAGCTTCGGCATTCGGCTCGGAAAGTCCTGAAGCGGGTCGTAGTCCAGGATCTCTTGGAGCCCCGGAGCCGCGGCGTCACCGTAGGCTGCGCCGGCTTCTTCCAGCGCGGCACGCTGACCTTCCAGCACCAGAAGATGAAGTGCGGCGCGCGCGGCGGTCCGGGCTCGACCCTTCTTCCCAAGCGCGGCGGGTAGGAGTCCGAAGGCCGCCGTCTTGGGATGATGCAACAACCACTGCCGGGATGGTCTGCGCAAGGTCTTGAGCCGCGCGAATGCGTCGGCCATGAACGGAGCCACGTCAGGCGAGTCGAACGCGAGCAGCGCCACCGTGCCTTCCGCCGGACTCTGCTTCGCATGGCGGAGCGCCACCGGCAGTGCGTCCAGCTCGTGCACCGCCACGATCTGCAAAAGACGTGGAAGCGTGGTCTCTCTTTTCGGTGGCCCCCAGCGAGGGAGATACTCCCGCCCAACCTCACGCGGGGCGTGCGCGAGGAACCGACCGGAGTAGGGCTCTTCCCGAAACTCCACCTCGAGCTCTCTCCGCCACCCGTCATCGCTCCCCTTCGTCACCTCGAGGAGCTTGGACTGGCCATGCGGGGGAGCCATGCGGGCCCACTCCTCCCGAAGATCGGTCGGCCAAGACATTCGGGCAGGTCGCACGATCGGTTCGAGGACCGCCGCGCGCACGGGCTTCGGTCGCTTCCGAGCCCACGGTGGGGTACGTAGAATTGACGGAACGCCATCCGACGACCCAGGCTCCTCCGAGCCGTTCATCGCGCTTGCGCTCGGCGGCTCACGACGGATGAATCCGGTGGGCGCGCCAGAGCGCTCTACTCGACGCTCAACGTGTAGAGACCGAGGCCTGAGGCTCCCGTCGGCGGCCCAGCGAGAATCTGGATGAAGTTGCCCGCATCGACGGTCAGCGTGTCGACCCCGGGCGTCATTTCTTCGCTCATGCCGATGATGTCGCCGCCCATCGCGATCGCCGAAATTGCAAGGTCGCTCACGTCAGGATTCACGGTGAGGGTGATCGTTCGCGAGCCGGTTCCTTCGAGGCGGAACCAGTCGGGGAAGTTGCAAATGACGCCGGTTTGCTCGGTCCCCTGGTCGAGGGGTAGCGCGAGCGAGATATTCCGCTGGTCGACATCCTGGTCGCAGCGAAGATTGATATAGGTGCGGTTGAAGATCCCCATCCGGTCCATGCAGGAGTCCATATTGTCGGTGAGGATCATCTCCTGGCAGTTCGTGGTGAAACGTGTGGAGTAAATGGCTTCGCCGTCGCACGCCATGCCGCCCATGGCGTCCATGAGGGTGCCGATGGCGATGCTGTTGTCGGGCTCGAGCCGCCAGGTGGTGAAGAGCGCCGGCTCTCCGTTGCGCCCCATGCGAGCTTCGAGCGCACCGCCCGGATCGAAGTTGAACCAAATGTCTCCCGACGAGAGAAAGTCTCCGCCTCCAAACGGACAATCAAGACTGGGGAGTTCAGCATCCGCGTCCCCGCCGTCGGATGCACTGTCGCCCACGCTGGCGTCGCTCGGGTTGCCCGAGCGGCGGTCGTCGTCCCCGCAGGCGGCAAGGGCGATGGCGAACATCAGGGCAGCATGAAAAGAAACTCTGTGGGTGGGTAAGTAAGCGGCCATCACGTCCTCCCCCGACCGGCGATCCCGGCGGGAATGGGGAAACATAGCGGCCCCACGGCCATTTCGCCCCCCTTTGACAGGGGGTGGACCCTACGAACGCAATTCAGCCACGAATTTCAGGGCCAGAAGCGGGCCAACAGCGTGCGTCCGATCACCCTCGGGACCGAAAACGACAAAGGAACACCGCGGTCAGAAGCGCGAGGAACGCAGTTCCATTCCCAGCCTTGGACGAGGAGCAGCTGCCGCAACCGGACGCTTGGGCTTCGGGTGCGGTCACCCCGGCGGACGCTTCTTCGGACGCTTCCTCGGCCTCCGGGTTTGGGTCGTCGCTCGACTCGACGCCGGATTGGCCGAGCGGAGTCTGAAGAAAGGCGGAGAGCTGAAGTCCGCCGCGCGGCGCGAGGGCACTATTGGTGGCGGAGGCCGGCGTTGGCCGCGGTTCATCATCGGGCGGCCCTCCCCATCGGCCCCGTTGGGGTTCACTACAGCCGATCTCGCCTTCCCACGGGTGCCGGATGATGTATCGGCCTTGGAAGTTGTTCGCGCTGTCGGGCCGAGCCCCCGGCTGCGCTCGTCCATCATCGCCCTGTGGCCACTCGCGGCCACCCGAGATCGGCGAGGCTTCTCGAAAGACGAGATCTTCGCCGAGGTCGCCCGCTTCGTAGCGGTAGTGAAGCCACGTCAATACGAAGTCCATGAAGGGGCCAGGTTGGCCCACGAAGGATGGCTGGGTCATCGAGAGGTTGAGGCTGTGCTCGACGGTGAGCGAGCCCCCGCCTTCCGGCGCGGGAAAACTCCAGCGGCGATACGCGCCCTGAACACAGTCGTTCAGATCGTCGTTTCCGAGATCCATCTCCGCGCGCGTCACCGATCCCGATCCGGAGATTTCAAATGTGTAAGAGTCGGTCCGCGGATAATCGGTGAGCGCCGCCTGCTCATAGCAGAACCGAACCTCGTTTCGGTGGCGCCGAAGCACCCGCCGGACGACCTCTGGCGAAAGCCCTTCCCCCTCGACGGCCAACCGGCCCGACCGAAGCGTGAGCACTCCTGGGCCCGCGGGCCTGGCGGGTGAAGGAGCGTTCGGATCGATCATATCTGCGCCGAGCGTGAGGAGATTCTGTTCGGAGAGCACCGGGCCGGGACAAGGGTCGCAGTTCGTCGCCTGCCACGAATACTCGGTCACCACCGCGCGCGGATTGGCGGCGAGCGTCTCATCAAAGAGCGCCGCGTAAAACTCGCCGAAACGCTCTCGCGTCGCATCCGCGACCTCAAGGTTGGTCGGAATCGTGACGTTCTCATAGTTCGCGACTTCGTAGCGGCGGTTTCGCGCGAGGATGTGGACGATCAGGTCCTGCGTGCCGCTCGAGTTGAGCATGCCGAGGCGCACCGGAAGCGAGAAGTCGTCGCTTTCATAGTGCACCCGAAGTGGCGATAGCACCGCCCGGCCGTCCTCGAAGCGAACTTTGCTGGCGTCCACTTTGGCGACGAAGAACTTCATGCCTCCTTCGACGTAGGGACCGAGCGCTTCCGCGGCACCCTCCGGAATCGAATAGTCGTTGCTCCGAAGCCAAGCTTCGAGGGCACTCGAGTCATCGGCGCTCAAGATCACAATCTCGTATTCGCCGACCGCAAACTCCGCTTCGACCCGCACCCGACCGCCGCTTCCGCGGCCGTAGCCCGAGCCGCCCCCGCTCCCGAAGCCAATGGTGCCGAGATTTCCGAGACCGATCGTTCCATAGGTCCCGCACGGGTCCTGCTCCCAGTACTCGACGAGGCGCGGTGCCGCGAGCGTGTCGACCGTCTCAAACACCTCCTGTGGAAGCGTCTTCACGTTGGCCTCCTCAAGCACCGTGGGCACCGGCACGACCATCGCAAAGTCTTCGGGCGCGCCCCGATAATCGTTCTGCATGGAAAGGACGGTGGTATTCCCGTCGCGCAGCATGACCACCAAGGTCGCGTCGTTGAACAGCTCGCGGTCTGCCCCCGCCACGTAGAAGCCGCAAAACGCGCCCGCGGTTTCGGCCATCGCCGCGACGAACACACCTGCCGCAAGCCCTGCCAAGGCTCCACCCACTCGATTCATAGACCCTCCAACGGCGACCGAAGGCCACCTTCTCCACTGACCGGCGCGAGGCCAAAAGGTTCCCGCCGATTCGCCGGGGATCCGGGCCAGAGTCTGGTAGGGTCGCCGATTCGCGATGGCTGAACAAGCGCACGATCTGGTCTACGGAATCGATGACAAGCCTCCACTCTGGGAGACCGCGGTCCTCGGGTTTCAGCACTACCTCACGATGTTCGGCTCGACGGTGGCGATTCCGCTGCTCCTCGCCGACCACCTCGGCATCGGGGACGACAAGCTGACCCTCGCCAAGCTGATCGGGACGATGTTCTTCGTGAGCGGGATCAGCACGCTCTTGCAGACCACCCTTGGCAACCGGCTGCCGATCGTTCAGGGCGGCACGTTTTCGTTTCTCACCGCCACGATCGCGGTGTGCAACATGGCAGCGCTCCGCGAAGCGGGCTTCGAGGTGCGAATCACCCATGTCCAGGGCGCGATCATCGCAGGAGCGGTGGTCGAAATTCTCGTCGGTTATCTGGGCCTCGTGGGAAAGCTGCTCCGATTTGTGGGCCCGATCACCATTGCCCCGACGATCGCACTTATCGGTCTGGCGTTGTTTAAGTTCGGTGCGCCAGAGGCCGGGCGGCACTGGGGCCTCGGCGGCCTGACCATCGTGCTGATCATCGTATTCTCCCAGTACCTCCGAAAGACCCATCGCTTATTTCAGCTGTTTCCGATCCTGTTAGCGATCGTCGGAGCCTGGCTCGTCGCCGCGGTGTTGACGTGGACCGGCGTCTTCGGTGCCGACCATCCCGGGCACGTGAACACCGAGATCCTCGCGACCACTCCGTGGGTACGGGTCCCGCTTCCTTTCCAGTGGGGTTGGCCCGTGTTTGTCGCCTCGGCCATCGTCGGAATGATCGCGGGCTATATCGCCTCGATCGTGGAATCGATCGGGGACTACTATGCCTGCGCACGCCTTGCGGGAGCCCCGCGGCCCACCGCAAAGGTGATCAACCGCGGCATCGGCATGGAAGGGGTCGGGTGCCTGATCGCCGGAGTCTTCGGTACGGGAAACGGGACCACTTCGTACAGCGAAAATATTGGAGCGATCGCCCTCACTCGGGTCGGTTCGCGCCGCGTAGTGCAGGCCGGCGCGCTCATGATGATCCTGCTGGGAAGCGTCACGAAGTTTGGGGCGCTCTTTACGACGATTCCTCAACCGATCGTCGGCGGCATGTACTGCGCGATGTTTGGGATGATCGCGTCGGTCGGCCTTTCGAACCTGCAGCACGTCAGTCTGAACTCACCGCGCAACCTGTTTATCCTCGGCTTCGCGCTGTTCATGGGGCTGAGCGTCCCCGAGTACTTTGCCGCGTCGCCCCTCGATCTCGGTCCGTCGTGGGTGTGGTTCACCGACATTGTGAATACGCTGGGGCAGACCGGGATGGCGGTGGGGGCATTCATTGCTCTCTTTCTCGACAATACAATTCCTGGAAGCGACGCCGAACGAGGTCTGATCGTTCCCATGCCCGCGGACGCTCCTCCGTCGGAGACTTCCCCGAAGGCCTCTCGCCGGCGCCGAAAAGACTCGATGCGCACCACCAAGAGTCTCCGGCCGTCGCGACCAAGCCGCGAACAAGAGAAAGACGAGTCAGTCAGTTCAAGCGAACCGGACGACTGAGCTCTGGGCGCGTCCGAAACCGGCTAGCTCGAGTCGCCGAGCTGTTGGGCGCGCTTCTGGCGGGTGAGCATCCAGTTTGTGAACCCCATGCTGGCGAGCTGCACCACGCTCGCCCCCACCAGCACCCATCCACCGAACTCGGGGCGCGCGGCGAGGACGATCATCCCCAGGACCCACCCGATGGCGATCGGCGCACTCCGCACGTCGATCGTCACAGTGGCGGCAGCGCTGGCGAGCGCAAGTAAGAGCATGATCACCACGTAGACGGTCGTCATATCCTCGCGGAGCGACATCGCTACGACCAGCCAACCGAGGATCAGCCCAAGCGTGGCGAGCGAGAGATAAGAGATGTGCCGGTTGAGTCGGTTGTCGAGCATAGACTTTCGCCCTGCGATCACCACTCCGGCACCCACGCTCACAAACCCGCCGGTGAGACCCATGAGCGGAACCACCGTCGCGGGCGGGTACAGCGCCACCCCGATCCACCAAGCCATCCAGAGGGTTCCGAGCCCGATCACCAGAAACCGCCGAAAGCCCACGCCCACCGTGCGATCGGTGTCCGCTCGAAGCCGCTCGGCTTCGCCGGCCCGAAGGAGGTCCTGGTAGCGTGCGTCCGCCACTCGTGCACGGAGATCTGGCGATGCGGTCGAGAGCGTAGCCATCAGGCTCTCCGCGAGCACCGGCTTGCCATCTTCGAGCGCGGCTTCGATCCGTTCTCGCGCCAGTCGGTCTGCGCCCACCCGTGCGGCCTCGTTGCCGTCCCACGCTTCGAGGGCCGCGCGGTAGGCAAATGCCGCCTCCACATAGCTTCGCTCGGCCAGGTCCTTCTGACGATTCTTCCATGCTTCGGAGGCTGCGCGATGAAGCTCCACCGCGTCGTCGGAGAGCCGGACCGATCCCCGATGCCTTAGATAAGCCTCGATCCGATATCGAAGCTCACTCATGGACGCGAATCGCTCCGCGGGATCCGGGTCCATTGCGTGGAGAACGATCTCGGCGAGCTCGGCCGGCACCGATCGAGGAAGCGCAGCCACCGCGCGCGCTCTCGGAGCGCGGCGACTTCGCGTCGAGCTCTCCCCGAGATGGGGCGGACGACCGCTGAGCACATGGTAGAGGGTTGCTCCCGCCAGGTAGATGTCGGTCCAAGGACCGATCGTGTCGCCTTGCCGTTCGAGCTGCTCGGGAGCCATGAACGCCGGCGTGCCGCCGCCCCGGGAGTCGGTGAGGCTCGGAAGCTCCCCCGCGGGGTCCGGATCCATGAGCGCGGCGATCCCCCAGTCAAGGAGATACACTTCGCCGTAGCGGCCGATCATGACATTGCTCGGTTTGACGTCTCGGTGGATCACCCCTTTCGCGTGAGCAAACTCCAGGGCGCGGCAGACGTTGAGAAACACGCCGAGGTTCCATTCCAAGATGTCGCCCACCTGGTGGAGCTCGCGGAGAGTCATCGGATCACGAAGAAGTTCGGTCCACGACCGCCCCTCGACCTTCTTCATGAGGATCTGCGGCGCGCCGCCTTCGAGGACTTGGATCTCGTGGACGGGAATGATGTTTGGGTGCTCGAGCCGTCCGGTGACCCGCGCCTCTTTCAGAAGGCGATCGACGATGTCGGGCGTGAGCTCTCGATCTTCCCGGAGGGTTTTG
>JBCCZL010000279.1:0-12264 GCA_039187775.1 Myxococcota bacterium | reverse complement strand
TGGCGCCCGCGCCGCCGCGAAGCTGGGCGAGGGCCCGGCCAATCTGCACGGTCGTGGACTCGAGCGAGGGGCGGAGCGACACAAGGGCGGCGTGCTGGTCGATCGCGCTTCCAAAGCAACGATGGAGGAACTCTGCCGCCAGCGCCGACTTGCCGATCCCGCCTGCCCCGACGATGAAGAGCACGCGCTCGGACCGTTGGCCTAACCAGCGCAGTTCCCGGTCGCGGCCCACGAAGGCCGGGGAATTGGGCACGCGGAAAGCCAGTCGAAGCGTCATGGCAAAGCGGTGTGCCACAGGCCCGAGCTCTCGGCTAATGCGAAGTAATTCGAAATCGGTGGCGGCGACGCCCCCCGAGGTCAAGCTGCGCCGCCATGAGGTTTCGATTCTTTGCCCTTCTGACGCTTCTCTTTGCCGCGGGCTGCGGCGACGACGATGGCACCGCCAACGACCCTAGCTGCGGTGCGGTCTGCGCCCGCATCAGTTCCCTCTGCGGTCCGGCGCCCCCAGGCTGTGAAGCCGCCTGCGGAAATTTCTCGGCGTCGACCCGCTCGTGCATCGTCGCCGCAAGCGCCTGCAGCGCAGTGGATCGCTGCACTCAGCCAACCCTGGAAGGGGGCGTCGACGCAGCCGTCGATGCCACGCCCGACGCCCGTGGGAGCTGCGACGGAGTGCCGTTCTGCTCGGACCCGGACACCGCAGCGGTGTGCGAGAACAACGTCACGCAACAAACCCCCTGCAACGGTAGGCCCTGCGCGGGAGGGCGCTGCGGGGCCTGCGAAACCGAAGCCGACTGCCGCGACGTGCGGTATCGATGTCGGTGCTCCGATGGTCAAGAGATCACCGGGTCGGCGGATCTGATCTGCGGCGACTCCCAGGGTGCGCAACGGTGGTGCAGTCCTCCAAGCATCGCCGCGAGCCAGTGTGCGACCGGAGCGTTCGAAGACGGCTTCGGCTATCTCGGTGCGGGCTGCGTGTCCATCGTGGACCCTCCCTGACACGTCTCGCGATTACGGAGGAACGAGGCCCTCGAGCGGGTCCCGCGTGACGCGGTTGCTCCCGTCCAGCGAGTTGATATCGGCCTGGGAGAGATCGACCCGAGGCGCGAAGGTCTCCTCGTGAAACGCGTCGACGGCGGCCCGGACCATCTCGTCGGGGCTCTCGTCGGGCTTCGGCGCGACTTCAGTGCACGAGAGGACCGATCCTGAGTTCGTTTCGAGACAGAGTTGACCTCCCCCCGCGGTGAGATCGATGGTCACCACCAGACCGTAGTCGTCTTGATCAAAGCGCGGTGACCACGCGATCGCGTCGGCGGCATCGTCGCTCAGGGGATCGTGGCTCGCGCGAATATCGATAGGCACGCTCAACTCCAGGCGTCGAAACACACCGGGATCGATTTGCAGGGCCTCCTCGAGGTATCTCTGTCCTTCGGCCGTTCCCCGCCGCGACTCGAACGCCAGTGCGGTCACCCGCGCGCGCAAGAGCGCCTCCGACGGCTCGAGGACCTCGAGGGCGCGCGCCGCGAGTTCACTGCAGCGGTCTTCGTCACCGCTCCGGAGCGCCGCCTCTGCCTCAAAGGCGTCGTAGTAGCCGTCGCTCCCTGGACGCTCGTCTTCTTCCCGGGCCCGCCGGATCGCCTCGGTGACCACCCCCGGCCCCGCCACCTCGACGAGCTCTCCCACGAGCCACGGCTGCATGATCGCGGCCTTGGACGTCCCGATTCGGAACGTTCCCACGAGCCGTTCGTCGTCGGCGAGGAGGCGCATCGCTTGCCTCCCGCTAAACCAGCCGCCGACCCGATGCGCCACCGCCTCGTAGCGGCGGCCGAGGTTCTCCCAAAACGGTCGCGCCGCCGCCTCTTCGAGACGCTGTTCGGCCACCATGCGCTGCGCTCGCCGGTCGAGGAGCGCAACCACCGAACGGTCCTGATGCGGGTCGCGGCTATTGTGGGCGCGTCGGTCGGGCATCACCATCGCCTGCGCGGTGATCTCGACCGCGTCGGCGGGCTTGCCCGCCAAGAGGAAGAACTCCGCGAGCACCCGCCGGTGTTCGTTTCGATCCGAATCTCGCACGTGCGGCTGACGCTTTAGCCGGTAGGCGGTGACTTCGGAGAGCGCGCTCAGCGATTCCGCGAATCGCCCCTCCCGGAGATAGAGCTCCGAGAGCTCGAGCCACGGGTTCGCATAGTCGGACACGGGGAGCGCACTGGCCTCGAGGAGCACCCGCTCGGTCTCCCCCAGCTTAAACATCGAGCGCGCCGCTTCCGCAAAGTTGGTGAGGTCGACGGTGTCTGGCCCGCCGCCCCGACGCTGTCCGTTTTCGAGGGCTCGACGGCAGGCTTCGTAGCTCACGCCGTCGTTTCCCGTCTCGAACTCGATGGCGCAAAGCGCATTCAACGCGACCAGCGTCTGTCGATCGTCGTTCATCTCGAGGGCGCGCTCCGCCGTGCGTCGCGCCTCGTCGAAGCGGCCCATCTTCATCAGCGGCCAGGCCTGCTCCGCGACGAGCTTTCCGTCGTAGAGCTGGTTGTAGAGCTCCAGCGTGGCGACTTTTTCTTCGTGATGCTCGAGGTCGCCATGCACGAACGCGAGGGACAACATGATCCGCTGATGCCAGAGCACCGGGGCAGGAAACGCCGGCTCTTCGCCGTGTACGGCCTCGAAGAGTCCGCGCGCTTGGGTGAGATGAAAGAGCGCGCGAGGAAAGTTCGCCTCTTCCCGGTACTGGACGAGGCCCACCACGTAGTGAGCCACGTACGACTCGGGGCGCGCATCCAAGATTTCCTCTCCGAGACGGCGCGCCTCGAGAGGCCGACGGAGCTGGTAGCTCCGAAAAGCACGGAGCTCATCCTGGTCGGCTTCTTCTCCGGGCTGGGCGCGAAGGAGACCCGGATCGAAGTCCTGCGCGGTCGCCCCAAAGGCAATCACGCCAAGGCACGTCAAGAGCGAACCGACGCCGAGCACCGCCGCCCGATGCCGAACGCGCCGAAGATCCGTTCGCCGAATCGCCGTCTTCACCTACCCCACTCTCCGCATGCTCTTCTTCGCAAGCGCTTCGAGCTCGGGCGCAAGGGCGTCGCCGATCACCGAATCGACGCTCTCATCGCCGGCCACCGTCTCCACGCGATGCCGAAACACGTACGGCACCAGCGTCTCGAGGTCATCCGGCGACACGAAGTCTCTTCCGCTGACCACCGCTCGGGCCTGAAGGGCGGGAAGGCTCAAGACGAGCGAGCGAGTCGAGGCGCCCTGAAGCACTCGATCATCTTTCCGAAGGCGCCCCGCGAAATCGACGAGGGCATCTTTGAACGCACGGTCGAGGGTCACCGCACGACGAATCGCCGCCCGCGCGTCGAGCACTTCCCGCCGGGTGACCGTCGGCAGCTCCCGTCCCAAACTCAAGCTTGGCTCCGGATACTGGTCCAACACCGCGAGCTCGCTCTCTCGGTCGATGTGGGTCATGGCGATCTTGAACAGGAATCGATCCAGCTGGGGCGTCGGAAGCGGATAGGTGCCTGCGAGATCGATGGGGTTCTGCGTGGCGATCACGAAGAACAGGTCGTCGAGCGAGTGGGTTTGATTGTCGACGGTGACCTGCTTTTCCGCCATGGCCTCGAGCATCGCCGCCTGCACCTTCGGCGAGGTGCGGTTGATCTCGTCCGCCAGCACGATGTGCGCGAAGATCGGGCCCGGTCGAAAATCGAAGGTGTTTTGCTCTAGGTCAAAGACACTGGTTCCGGTGATATCGCTCGGCAAAAGGTCCGGCGTGAACTGAATGCGCCGGAAGGCGGCGATCCGCTCGTCGACGATCTGTCGATCCGACGGCCGTTCATCAGACGGCCGTTCATCAGACCGCCGTTCATCCAGAGAGCTCCCGTCGGCCCCTGCGTCCTTTTCGATCGACTGCCCGAGGGCACGGGCAAGGGTCGTCTTTCCGGATCCCGGGTAGTCCTCGAGGAGCACGTGACCGTCGGCAAACAGGGCCACCAGGACGAGATCGATCACCTCATCCCGACCGCGAATCACCGTACGGAGGCGCTCACGAACACGGCGAATGGTCTCCCCCGCCCCGGCGAGATCGGTGCTGGATGGCGAAGTGGTGTCTATCGATTCCATTTAATTGCCTTCGGGATTGCCTTCGAGATTGCTTTAGCGAGTTTGAAGCCACGTCCAGGGGACGATCGCCCCGAGCAGCCGCCGCCACCAAGGGAACGCCGCTCGAAGCTCTCGGCGGAGCGTCTCCGAGGCCCGAGCGTACCCGGCCTCCTCGATTCCGCCGGCATGAAACCGCGCTCGGAGATGGGCGACCGTGAGCTCTTCGAACGACGGCGCGACCGCTCCGACCCTTCGGGCAAACGCTTCACGGGTTTCTCCGTAGCGACGCCGAAGGTTGAGATCGGATAACCGGTCCAGCTCCGCGCGGTAGCCGATCCGCCAAAGCGCTCGGCCCACCGAAAAGCGAGGCGCGACGCGGCGCCCGACCTTGATCGTCAGAAGAAGAAGCAGCACAAAACCCACCAGGCCCCCTCCACCCGCCAAGCCGTAGCGAAGGGTCCCCTCGGCGATCTCTTCGACGTCGGGAGGCTTCCGACCGTCCACCGGGAGGGGCCGTTGCCCCCGCATCAATTCGCCGAGGAGCCGCTGAAGGTCCGGGTCGGGCGGCGCCGGACCCGAACTCAGCGCTCGTTCCGGGGCCACGTCGAACGGCACCCACCCCACCGCATCGATGTACAGCTCGGGCCACGCGTGGGCGGTTTGCCCTGAGATGAGCAGCGCGGAACCACCCTGCCGCGCAGACTCTTCCACCGCATACCCGGTCGCCACCCGCGCCGGCAGTCCGAGGGTCCGCATCAGATAGGTCGCGGCGTGGGCGAAGTGCACGCAGTAGCCGGTGAGGTCGCCGAACAAAAAATGCGCCGTCGGATCGTCGGCGCTGGCATGCCGACTCTGCAGACTATAAGTGCCGTTCTGGTTGAGATACGAGAGCACCGCGAGGGCCCGGGCCACGGGAAGGTCCCGAAGGTCCTCCGGAAGTTCCTCGGCCACCACCCGCTCCGCGCGCTCGCGGTAGCGCGGGTCGGTCGGCGCCTCGGTGTAGTGCGCGAGCACGTCCTCGCTCCAGTCCGATCGGCCGACGGGGAACGACGCCAGCGATGGATAAGGGATCTGCGTCGCCGCGCTCGTCACGTCGTAGATGCGTCGGAAGCGCCGCGAATCGGGGTTGTCGGCGGGAATCAGTTCAAGGGGTGACTCGAGCCCAAAGGGCCGATTGTGATCGGTCAGGAGACCCACCGTGGCCTCAACCTTTACGCGAAAGAACGGTTCGTAGCTTTCGCGGTCCACCCGCATCGGCCGCGAGGGGAAGAACGCGGCGATGTCGTCGTCGACGTCCCCGCGGATGGCCGCGACAAGCCGCCGACCGTTGTACTGGCTGAACGCGCCCTGCCGAAAGTAGTAGACCCCGCTCGGAGGTGAGTAGTCCGAGTGAAAGAGGACCACTCCAACGGGCACTCGGTTCTGTTCATTGTCGTAGTTGTCGCGAAACTCCAACCCGTCGTTGGGCTGGTTTCCCTCCTCCGGTGGGGCTTCCCCCTCCTCCCGTCCCGAAGCGCCCCGAAGGCCAAGGCCCTCGTTCTCCACGTCGGGAGTCGGAAGCCCCATCAGCACCGTGACCGCGGTCACCACCAGGAGAACCAGCAGGAGAACCCCACCGGCCACCACCGAACGGACCACGCTCGACTCCGACAAAAGGAGCACCGTCGCAACGACCATCGCGAGGGCCCCCAGGATCACCATCACGAGGGTCGGGTCCCAGCCCTGCGCGAGGAGCGGGTCAGCGATCTCGAACGGCCGGTTGATCGCACCGTTTCGGTGCGCGATCACCAGACCGGCGAACGCAAACACCACGTACGCAAGTTCGAGCGCCGCGAGGACCCGACGCCGCGCCGAAAGAAACCGGAGGAGCGTGGAGAATACGAGGCCGCCGAGCCCAAAGAGCAGCGCTTCGCCGACGCGCACCGCGGCGGCCGGGCCGAGAGCCGACGCGACCCTTGCGCTTCCGATCAGCTGGTCGTGAAGCCCGAAGACCAATGGAAATGCGACGATACAACCCCCGACGACCGCAAGGGCCCGGAGCTTCGTCCCCGACAGCACGCGCCCGACCACCGCGCCGACCGCCGCGCCCGCAGCCCCGGCGAACACACCTTCGATCACGGTGAGGGGCCAGCAGGCCACAAACCCGGTCACGCCGTGCACGAGCACCCGGAGCACCGTGGGAAGGAGCGGTTCTTTCGCTTGCGCGGGAGCCTCGACGATGGCGTCGCCTTGAAGCTGAGGAACCGAACTCATGCCGCCGCTTTCGCCCGCCGGCCACTTCGGCCTCGCTGGCGTCCGGTAGGCCGCTCAAACACCTGAAGCTCCACCGCCCCACCGAGGGCGCGGGTGACTTCGCGAAGCGCGGCATTGGGGTCCAACGGCGGCTTCTCCGAAAAAAGCAGCTTTCGAAAGGGCCCCGAGGGCACGGGGACACGCACCGGATCGAGACCGATCACGACCCGTAGACCTTGGGGCCGCGACCGGGCGATCGAAAGCACCCGTTCGATCCAGGGCCCAGGCACCGGCGGCGCAAACACCACGAGGCTCGCCGGACCGGAGCGCTCTCCGCGGGCGACGAAGGACCGAAGGGACGCCCCCTGCTCCTTGGAGTCCGCCGAGGCGACCAGCGCCTCGAGCGCTGCCCCCACCGCGCTTGCGTCACCGGCTCCGTCCGCGCCGAACACCCATTCGGTGCCGAGGGCGTCTTGCTCGATCGCCACTCGCGCAATCGCCGCGCTCGCCCCGTCCGCCGGATCCGCGACGAGATACGCGAGCGTTCGCTGCGCACGGCTGAGGGCCCGTTCGGGCACGCGCACCATCAGCTTTCGCGTCCGGCCAAACACCTTCCAGTGAATGAACCTCGCCGGATCGCCGGCCGCATAGCGGCGAAGATCCACGCGGTCGCCATCGTCGAGGCCGAGGGGATGAGGAAAGTCATCCCCCCCGGAAAACGACGTGAGCTGGGCGATCCGGCGAAGCCCGCCCACGTGCGGAAGGATCTCGACCTGTACCTCCTGCCGCCGCCGAATCGCCACCCGGGCAAGGCCGAGGACGTCCTGAATCACGACCCGGCGAACCACCCGTTCGACCCGGCCCCGGCGAAGCCCCAACCAGCGTTCCTCCCAGCGTCCTCTTCGCGGGGTCGGAAGTGCACGAATCCGGGCCGGCTCCTCGCAATCAAAGCGAAGCTGAAGAAGCGGCAGAAACCAAAGGCGACGAACGCTGTAGCCGGTGACCGTCGGTCGGCCGGTATCCATTCGGAGACGCTCCGCCATGGGCGCGTCGGCCCGACGAAATCGGACGATCGTTGCCGCGGATAGGACCAGGAGGAGCATCAGTCCGGTCAAGGCAAGCCCCGCGTAGCCCACCACGGTGATGACCAGATCGCCTTTTCCGTAGCCGTAAACCTCGAGCCACAGAGGAGAAACGACCAAAAGCGCGACCCCCAGCGGGGTCAGTGGGAAGAGGTCGGAGATGCGTCGCCAAAGGCGTCTCCATCTGGGAAAGGGTCGCCGCTCTGCCAATGAGGACATCCGTTTTGCACGCCGTCGACTGGGCGCACCCTACTATTAACCCACTGGAATGCGTAGCATTCCCCATGATGGCCCGCGTCGGAAACGGGGCCGTGGGGTCGCCGATGAACAAGACACTCAGACCAATCGTCGCTGCGCTCGTGCTCTGCCTCGTCGGGTGTGGTGGCTCGGAACCAGCACCCGCCTACATCCCGCCACCGGGCAACGCCGAAGCCACCGCAGTCCGCGCCGGCCCGGTGTCGATCAGCGGGGACCGGGCGGCGGTCGGAGCGGTCGGCCGCGCGGGGGGAACATTCACCCTGAGCAACGGCGCCCGCCTCGAAATCCCCCGAGGTGCCCTCGAAGAAGAGATCGACCTGACTTTTGGCGTCGGCTCGGAGACCCGGGCATTCAACAATCGAGAGAACCTTCGGCTCGTCGGCCCCTCGCTCATGGCGATGCCCGGCGTTGAAAGCGCCGGAGACGACTTCACGATCGTCGCTCCCGTGGGCAGCCTTCCATCGGGCTATGACGAATCGGACCTTCGACTCGCGGTCGAGGTGCAAGACGACCAGCAGCGAGGGTTTAGCGCCGAGACGACGGCCACATTCTGGGAATATCTCCCCGCGGAGCTCAGCGGCAACAGCGCGAGCGCGGATCTGCCGATTCTGCCCGGGGAGCGTTTTCAGTTTGTCTTGTCGGGCTCGGTGGCCAAACCTTAGGGCATCGGAACCTCCTCCAAAGACGACGGACGCCTTCTCAAGGGAAAGCGCAAGGCGTCCGGCTCGAACGACGACCCTCCGCTCAATCCCCGCTGGGGGCTGATCCTTGCCGCGGTGGTCTTGGTGATCGTTCGGGAGCTCGTGCCCTACGGCCGGCAGCTCCTTTATCCGTTTACGTTATTCGCGACCTGGGTCCATGAAATGGGCCACGGAATCACCGGACTCCTCGTCGGCGGAACGTTCACGAAGCTGGAGATCTTTCTCAATGCGTCAGGCCTCGCCTATGGTGCGGTCGAGCCGGGCTGGCCGGAGGGGCTCCGGGCGGCGGGCGGCCTCATCGCGCCACCTCTTCTTGGGGCGCTGATTCTCGCGAGCGCCCGAGGACCGAAGCGCGCGACGATCGTGCTCTGGGTGATCGCGGCGGTCGTCGCGATCAGCGTTCCCGTTTGGGTTCGCTCCGCGACCGGGTTCATCGCGCTGCCGCTCGTCGCCCTGGTGATCGCACTCGTCGCGTTCAAGGCGGACCCCGACCTTCGGCAGATCGCAGCCAATCTCCTGGGCCTCCTTCTCGCCACCGACACCATCACCCGCATCGACTATCTGTTTAGTGGCTCGGCGACGGTTCAGGGCGTGGAGCGACCCTCGGACGTCGCGATCATCGCCAGCGCCATCGGCGGGCCTTACCTAATGTGGGGGGCGATCCTCGCGGTCGTTTCGTGCGCCTTGCTGATCGTCGGAGTCAAGCTTTCGTGGGCCGAACCGCTCAAGTTGACCAATCCATTTCGACGCAAGAAGCCAAAACCCGCGAAGAAAGAGTCAGGAACGGGAACGACTGCATCGGACGAGCTGTAGCGCTCGGCCGATTCGCGTAGTGTGGGGGCCGCGTGTCGCCCGTGACGAAGCCTTCCCGATCGATCCCTCGACGTCTCTTTGACCTCTCGTGGCCGATCATCGGGCTGAACCTCCTCCAGGTCCTCGCCTTGGCAGTCGACACCGCGATGATCGGTCGGACCCCAGACGCGGAGGCGGCCCTCGTGGGCATGGGATACGCATCGCAGCTCGTGTTCCTTCTGATGGTGGCGATGATTGGCCTGACGGTGGGCACCGTCGCGCTCATTTCGCGCGCCCATGGTGCACAGCAAGACGACCGAGTGAATCATGTCCTCCACCAGTCCACGCAGCTGACGGTGATCCTTGGAGTGGTGGTCGCGATCGTTGGCAACCTGTTGGCGGAACCGCTGCTCCTCGCCCTCGGATCCGACGACGTCGCCCTTCACACGGGCCTTCTCTACTTTCGACCCCTCCTCGCGGGCACCACCTTCACGTACCTCAATATCCTCTACGCGGCCGCGCTCCGTGGGATGGAAGACACTCGGTCGGCGTTCTTCGTATCGCTCGTCATGAACCTTCTTAACGTGGTCTTCAACTACGGGCTCATTCTCGGAAACTTCGGGCTTCCTGCCCTCGGCATTCAAGGAGCGGCGATCGGAACCGTCGCTGCTCAGGCCTGCGCCACCGCCCTCATGGTGTGGTGGCTGTCCCGCGGTCACATCCCGGCGCTAAAGCCAGTCTTTCGAGTGGAGCGCATCGACCTTCCCCTGGCCAAAAGCCTCATCGGCGTGGGCTGGCCGGCCGCCACCGACATGCTCGTGCTCAACGCCGCGTTCCTTTCGATCATCGGGATGCTCGGCCGAATCGACCAGGCGGCGGTCGCCGCGCACGGTCTGGGTCTTCGCGTCCAGGCGCTCGCGTTCGTACCTGGACTGAGCGTGAGCCAGGCCGTCGGCGCGATGGTCGGCAATGCGCTCGGCGCCGGCCACGTCGACGAGGCGAAACGGGTGCTCCGTTCGGGAATTCTGCTCTGCACAGTGATCATGGGATCGCTCGGACTCCTTTTGATCGCCCTCGATGATCTGATCGTGAGCGCCTTTGGCGTGGACGCCGGAACCCCACTGTTTGCCTACTCCAAAGAGTGGATGCAGCTCCTCGGCTACGCGATGCCCCCCGTGGGCGTTTGGATCGCGCTGGTGGGACTGTTCCAAGGCTCCGGCGCCACCCGGATCACCCTCCGGATCAACGCGGTGGTCACGGTGTTCGCCCAGATTCCCGGCAGCGCGATCCTCGGCTTTGTCGTCGGCCTGGGAGCCTTTGGCGTCTGGGCCGCGTTTCCGCTCACGTTCCTTTTGAAGCTCGCCTGGGGCATCGTCGCGTATCGCAAAGGGGCTTGGGCGAAGACTGGCACTTCGCTCTAGATCGACGCACGGTGGGGACATGAACTCCCGAATCGGAGAAGAAGCGGCGACCGAGATCGGGCTCTCCGGGCTTCGGCGCCTTCGCTGGTTGGCGGTAGCTGTGGGCACGATCAGCGCCCTATTGGCGACGTTCGTACTCGACGTGGACGTGTCGCTGACGGTGATCCTGATTCTTCTCGGCGCGATGGCGGGATCGAATCTCCTTCTCACGTTCTACTCGCCCCGGATTCCGACCACCACCCTTCTCGCGGCGGTGCTGATGCTCGATGTCGGAATCGTGTTCGGCTGTCTTGCAGTGAGCGGCGGCCCCGAGAACCCCTTTAGCGTCGCGTTTCTGATCTACGTCACGATCGCCGCCGCCGTCCTGAACCGAGGCTTTACCTGGGCGATCGTCGGACTCTCGATCGTCGCCTACGGGAGCCTGTTCTTCATCGATTCCCTCCTCGATCCCCTCCTCGGGGGCGAATCGTCGACGGGCGGGGGAATGCATCATCACCATCACGCGGAAGCGGGGTTTTCTGCGCATCTTTACGGGATGTTCATCGCGTTTTCCGTATCCGCGGCGATGGTCGCGCTGGTGGTTCAGCGGATCGCGAGCTCACTGTCTCAGCGTCGCATCGAACTCGCCAAAGCGCGTGACCTTGCGGCTCGACACCAGCGAAGCGCCGCGCTGAGCACCCTTGCCGCGGGGGCCGCCCACGAGCTCAGCACCCCGCTCGGGACCATTGCGGTGATCGCAGCGGAGCTCGACCGCTGGGCCGAACAGCGCGGCGAGGCGGCGGTGTCGGATGACGCGGCGCTGATCCAGAAGGAGCTTCGACGCTGCCGGGCGATCCTCGATGAGATGGCTTCGCGAAGCGGCCATCTCGCGGGCGAAGGACTCGAGCCCCGGCCGGTGCGGGAGCTCGTGGAGGCCGCGGCCAAGGAACTCCGTCCCGATGAACAGCGCCGTCTCGAGATCTCGGGAACCGAAGGATCGATCCGCGTGCCGCCCCGCGCCTTCGTTCAGGTGCTCTCGAACCTGATCCACAACGCCCTTGACGCGTCCGATGCCCAGGTCCAAGTGGAGTTTCGAGACGACAACCCGGTGACCGTCACCGTGCGCGATGAGGGAGTAGGCATGAGTCCGGAAGTGGCCGAGCGGGCGACCGACCCGTTCTTCACAACCAAAGACACCGGTGCAGGCATGGGCCTTGGGCTCTTTGTGGCAAAGAGCGTGGCCGATCAGCTCGGGGGCACGCTCCGCATCGAGACCGCGCCGGGCGAAGGCACCGAAGTTTCGCTGGAGCTTCCCCAGTGACCGGACCGGCGCAGAGCCTGATGGTGGTCGACGATGACGAGACGTTTCGCACTCGACTCGCGCGTGCCTTTGAAGACCGAGGTTTCGAGGTGCGGACCGCAAAAGACGGCGCCGAAGCGCTCCGACAGGCCAAAGAAGAGAGCCCAGAACTCGTGGTTGTGGACTTGCGGATGCCCGAGATGAACGGACTCGAACTTGTGAGAGCGCTCAAGACAGAAGATCCCACCACGAACATCGTCGTGCTCACCGGTTACGGCAGCATCGCGTCAGCGGTCGACGCGGTGCAGCTCGGGGCAACCCACTATTTGACGAAACCGGCGAGCGCCGAGGATGTGCTTCGAGCCTTTCATCGCTCGGGCCCCGAAGACCGGCTCGACGAGCGGCCA
>JBCCZL010000278.1:0-12274 GCA_039187775.1 Myxococcota bacterium | reverse complement strand
GCCGGACTTCGGGAGCGCGGTGATGATCGCGCTCCTGACCGGGGTGCTGCTCTTCATCTCGGGGACCCGGGTCGGCTACCTCATCGGCGCGGTCACCATTACCGCCCCGGTGGTGTTCTATCTCGTGACGTCGCGCGAGTACCGGATGAACCGGATTCGAGCGTTCCTCGATCCTTTCGCGGACCGACACGGCAACGGCTACCAGATCTCCGAATCGCTGATGAGCTTCGGGAGCGGCGGCGTCGGCGGCGTGGGCATCGGTGACAGTCGTCAAAAGCTCTTCTTTCTTCCCGAAGCGCACACTGACTTCATCAGTGCGATCATCGGCGAAGAGCTCGGGCTCGTCGGCGTCGCGTTCCTGATCCTCGCGTTCGTGATCATTGTTTGGCGGGGCCTTCGGGCGGGGCTTCGGGCCGCCGACGACTACGGGACGTATCTCGGAGTGGGCATCACCCTGTTCATCGGCTTTCAAGCCCTCACCAACCTGTCGGTGGCGATGGGGCTCCTTCCGACCAAGGGCCTCGTGTTGCCGTTTGTGAGCTACGGCGGCTCGGCCCTCCTCGTCAACTGCGCCGCGGTGGGGGTGCTGCTCAATATTTCTCGGCCCCGCGAGGTCGACGAGTCGGCGTTCGCCGCCGAGGCGGCCACTCGTAAAGAAGAGTCCCGGCGACGCCGGGCAGCGCGAAAGCACGGGCGCGTGCTGAAGGAGGATCCCGCATGATCGATCGAGTTATCGTGGCCGGTGGCGGTACCGGAGGGCACCTCTTTCCGGGAATTGCGGTGGTCGAAGAGCTTCGGCGCCGAAACCCCCGACTGGAGCTCCTCTTTGTGGGAACGGAAAAAGGGATCGAGGCCCGGGTGATCCCTGAGCTTGGCGAACGGTTCGAGACCCTGATGGTGCGCCCGCTCAAGGGACGGGCGCCGAAGGAGCTCCTTCGCAACGTGGGGCTTCTTCCTCAGGCGGCAAAGCAGTCGATGGATATTCTTCGCGCGTTTCGGCCAGACCTCGTGATTGGCGTTGGAGGCTATGCGTCCGGACCGCTTCTTGCCGCGGCGGCCGCACGCGGGGTGCCGACCGCCATTCTTGAGCAGAACGCGCACGTGGGGATGACCAATCGCGTCCTCGCCCGGGTGGTGGGGCGCGCGTACATCTCATTTGAGGAGACCAAAGAGCGTTTTCCTCGGCGGAGCGTGCGGTCTTGCGGAAACCCGATCCGCCGGTCGTTCGTGCGGGTGGCCCAGGAGGCCGCAGCCGATCCGGAAGGGTTCGAAGCTCGAGCGTCGGGAGTCCTCGTGCTCGGAGGCTCGCAGGGTGCGCGGGCGATCAATGCTGCGGTCCCCCGAGCTCTCGCCAGGGTGGTGGCGGAGCTTGGCGAGATGGAGATCGTGCACCAGACCGGGGCCAATGAACTTGCTGCGGTCGAGGGTCAATATCGGGAACTTGGCCTCTCGGCCCGCGTCGTCCCGTTCATCGATGATATGGCGCGCAAGCTCAGTCGGGCCCAGCTCGTGATCGGCCGGGCGGGGGCGACGAGCGTCGCCGAGCTTTCGGCGATCGGTCGACCGTCGATCCTTGTGCCCTATCCCTACGCGGCAGACGACCACCAAACGAAGAACGCTCAGGCCCTCGAGCGCGGGGGGGCAGCGATCTGTTTGCCCCAGGATGAGCTCGAAGCGGAGCGTCTTTTCAAAGAGGCCGAGGCGATTCTCGGAGACCGGGAGCGGCGACGAGCGATGGCCCAGGCGTCGCGAAATCACGGAAAGCCCGAGGCTGCGGCGGCGGTGGTCGACGATCTCTGCGAGTGGTTGGGCTGCCCCGAGCCGCCCCGCGCGTCGCCGGAGCGGGAGGATGCTCCCAAGGCCTCGGCCCCCAGTGGGCTGCGAGGAACCGCGCCGTACATTCCGCGGGTCCGCGGCCATCGACGTCAGTCGGTCCTTCCGCCAAGTCAGCGCTCACTGCTTGCTCAAGCGTGAACAAAAGCGCTTGGGCAACGAGCTCGGTTGGCTTGCGATTCGATGTGTCTCGTGGGCTGAGCTCGCGGCGGAATGAGCTTCGCTTGCATGCTCGCCTCAGCTGGAGACAATCACGCCGGCCCACCGGGCCCAAGGATTAAACTCCCACGGAGGGAACTCCCACGGAGGGAACTCCCAAGGAGTGAAGCCTCAGGATTGAAGCCTCGGGATTGAAGCTTCAGAATTGAAGGAGACAGCATGTTTCGCGGCCGCATTCGTTCGATTCACTTCGTGGGCATCGGTGGGATCGGGATGAGTGGGATCGCCGAGGTGCTCCTCGATCACGGGTTTGTGATCACCGGGTCGGATATGAAGGAAAGCGAGACGACCCGTCGCCTCACCGAAAAAGGCGCACGGATCAGCGTCGGCCACGATGCGGGCCACGTCGCAGCCTCCGATGTGGTGGTCTATTCGACCGCGATCCCCGCCCACAATCCGGAGCTTCAGGAAGCGCGACGGCTCGGGACCCCGGTGATCCGGCGAGCGGAGATGCTCGCCGAGCTCATGCGCATCAAGGACGGGATCGCGATCGCGGGATCTCACGGGAAGACCACCACCACCTCGCTGGTGGCGACGGTGCTTCGCGCGGCAGACCTCGATCCCACCGTGGTGATCGGTGGCAAGCTCAACGCGCTTGGCTCAAACGCGGCGAGCGGTGCGGGGGACCTTCTCCTGGCGGAGGCCGACGAATCGGATGGGTCGTTCCTTCAGCTGACCCCGGCGATTGCCGTCATTACGAATATCGACCCCGAACACCTCGATCACTACGGGAGCCTCGATGGGGTGCGCGATGCGTTCATCCAGTTTGCGAACCGCGTGCCCTTCTACGGTCTGGTGATCGCTTGCCTCGATCACCCGAATGTGCAGCACATGCTGCCGCGGATCGAGAAGCGCACGGCAACCTACGGCCTCGCCGCGCAGGCCGACTACCGGGCGAAGGACCCGAAGTTCGCCGGCTTGAGCGCGGCCTTCGACGTGGTGCGTCGGGGCGAGCCGCTCGGGCAGTTCGAGGTGCGGATGCCGGGCATCCACAACGTACTGAACGCGCTCGCGACGATTGCGGTGGCCGACGAGCTTCGCGTTCCGCACGACACCGTACGCGAAGCGCTCCGGACCTTCGACGGCGTTCAGCGCCGGTTCACCATCCTCGGCGAGGCCCAAGGCATCACGGTGATCGATGACTACGGCCATCATCCCGCGGAAGTGCAGGTCACCCTCGAAGCGGCCCAGCGAGCCTACGGCCGTCGACTGGTGGTGGCGTTTCAGCCGCATCGCTATACCCGCACCCATCATTTGTTCGGGGAGCTCACGCGAGCGTTCAATCGGGCCGACGTGCTCCTTCTCTCCGACGTTTACGCCGCAGGCGAAGCACCGATCGAAGGCGCCGACTCCGCGCACCTCGCGCGGGCGATCCGCGCGCACGGACATCGCGACGTGACCCACATTCCTGCCCGCGCGGACTTGCCGGCCGCACTCGCCGAACGCGCCCGTGCCGGCGATGTGGTGATCACCCTCGGAGCTGGCGATATCACCAAGGTCGGGCCCGAGCTCCTGACGCGCCTTCGTTAGCACTCTCCCGGACAGATTTCCAAACCCACAGGTCTGTGCACTTCTCTTCCATTGTGGTAAAAATGGATTTATCCGTTCTCAGGGCACATGTTAAGGGTACGGTGGAAGAGCCGTTTGAAGAGGATGGTGCGGACTCTTCTCACGCTCCTCCTGCTGATTCCCAATCTCGCTAAAGCTCAGCAAATCCATGTATTTGGCCCAGAGGGGACCCCCGACGAGCGCCGAGCCCTGGTGGTGGTGGAAGACGAGATCGGAGGGTGTGCTCCGTGGAATGCGATCACCCTCGACGCAGGAACGGACGTCGAACTTCGCCTCGAAGACCCAGGACCCGGCTGTGCGCGCTGGGTTCGATGGCGCCCGGAGACTCCACGGGCCTTCGTGGTCCTTCGCGTCGAGGGTGCGGTTCAAGCGAGGACCGTCGTGCCCATGGGCCAGGATGCCCACCTCGAGGTGCGGCTTCGGAGGGTGGGTTCGCGGATCGCGGTGGAGCTTCCGCATCGCGATCGGCACGCAGTGGTGCGCGCGTACTGGCCAGGAGGCGCGTCGGAGCTCCAGGCCGATGGCCACATATTTCGTGGGCGAGGCCCCGCGTCGGGACCGGTCGGGGTGGTGGTGCGCAGTGGAGGCTCGGTCGGCGCGGCGCTCGACCACGACCCCACCCAAGGCGGCGTGTTCATCATGCCCGCGCTTCCCGTTCCTGCCGGGGGCGTTCCTCGGAACGCCGCGTTCGTCGCGGTGTCCGGCGGCGCAGGAGCCGCGCACAGCGATGTCCCGCTCAATGTGCAGGCGGAGGGTGCGCGACTTCGTCGCCTGACCTGGATCCGTCCGGGGCTTGCGACGGTTGCCTTGAGCGTCGACGAGTATCGTCCCGACGTATCCCTTCGGGCGACGGTGCCGGGGCGACCACCCGTGACGTCGCGGCTCCCGGTGGTCGCGGGTTGGCCGCAGCGGATGGAGCTTCGCGTTTCTGCGCCGCTCTTCGCCGACGCCGAATCCCCGCTCCGCCTCTCCGCTTGGACGTCGAACGGGAACGCGGTGGCGGCGACGCGACTCGCGCTCCGGTGCGGAGGCGAGCTCAAGCCGGCGGACCGCGCGGGGCGGGTCGACTGCGAGGGCCTTTCCCCGGGTCGCACGCGGCTGGTCGGCACCGTGGAAGTCGATGGACGACCGGTCCCGATGGCGATGCGGGAGGTCCGGGTCGAACCGCCGCCGACGCCTCTGCCCGACGTTCGTCTTGGTGCCTATCTGGCGGGATGCCTCGCTGCCGACGGTACGCCTCATCTGGGAGGAGGGCTTTCGCTGACCATCCCTTCGGGGTCGCTGCTCTCCGCCCGGTTGGAGCTCGGCTACCGTCATCGAACGATCGAGGCGTTCGGTTCGCAGCTGGTGGTCGACGATCTTCAGGGACACCACCACGCGCTCGAGCTCCTCGGCGGCGTCGAGTGGACGCTCCTCGACGGCGGCGTCGGCCTGGGACTCCGCACCGACATCGGAGTCGCCGGCGGCTATAGCGATGCTGAGATCGCGGGAAGCGATGCCTCGGGGGTGGAGCTTCGGTTTGTGGCTCAAGTGGCGGCGATGAGCTTTCTTCGCGTTGACGCGACCCGGTTGGGGGTGTCGATCGGGGGCCGCGTCGCGCCGCCGATCGTCGAGCTCTGGGCAAGCCCGCTCTTCGAAGGATTTGTGACTCTGTGGGTCGACTATGGCTGACCTCCGATGCGCGTGGGCCTCCCCGGGGCTGGCGATCGTGCTGCTCGGTTGTGGCTCGGGGGAGGCGGATCCTCAGGTGCCGCCGGAGGCCGAGACGATGCTCGCGCTCCAACCCTCCACTGCCCACCTCCGCGAGGTGCGCGGGGACGTTCGGTACCAAAAGCCGGTCGCCCCCGCCTGGCAGGCAGCTGAAAGCGGACAGGAGCTCTGGCCCGCGGACGCGGTGCAAACGATGGAGGATGGTCGAACCGTCGTGGTGTTTCGGAACGGGGCGAGCGCTCGGCTCCAGCCCGAAACCACGCTTCGGATTCCTTCACAGGAACCCGAGGTGGCGCACCTTCGGCACCTCGCCGGGCGAATGCAGGCGATCCTCACCCCCGAAGGAGAGGTGCGGCGGATGGAAGTGGCTCTTCCCCCCGGCACCCTGGTGCTCGAGCGGCCCGATGCGAGTGCGGAGTCGACGATCGTCGAGGCACGACTCGCGATTCATGGTGACATCACCGAGATCGCGATGCTGGAGGGGGAAGGAAAGCTCGAGCGGAGCAGTTCTCGGGACGTACCGATCCCGTCCGCCCATCGGGTGGCCCTTCGGAGCGACGGTGAACTCCTCGAGGAAAGCCTGCTCGGAGACCCCGTGGAGCTCGAGTCGCCGGCGTCGGGTGAAACGGTGCGGACGCGCCGAGCGGTGTCTTTTCGGTGGCGCGCCCATTCCTCTGCCGAGAGCTATCGCCTCGAGATTCGCCGCGAGGGGGCCGAGCCGGTGGTGCGGGTAACTCCGGATGCGGTCGCCGATGTCGAGCTTGTGAGCGGTGACTATCGCTGGCAGGTCCAGGGGCTGGTGGGCGGCGAGCTTCTTCCTCGAGCGGTGGCGCGGGAGCTTCGGGTCGACCTCGATCGATTCTCGCCGCCGCTCGCCATCGATGCCCCAGTCGACGGTGCGACGCTTCGAACCCCGGTGGTCCGGGTGAACGGCCGAAGCGAACCGGGCGCCAGGGTCGCCGTCGACGGGCAGCCCATTCCAGTTCGGCCCGATGGCCGCTTTTCGACCCAACATCGGGTTCGCGCCGGCTTGAGCAATATCGTCATTCGCGCGAGCGACGATCTCGGCAACGTACGCGCGGTGTCGCGCACTGTGCTTCTGGACGTGCCATGAGAGCACCCTTTCGTTTTGGTGCGTCTGTGTTTAACCGCGTGCTCACCGCGGTCGTTGGAGGTGGACTCGTCGCGATCGCGATCGCCACCGCCTCGATCCTGCTGGTGGTAGGCGACGCCCAAGAGGCAGAGCTCGCGGAGGCGGCGCTCGCGGAAGCATCGGGCGCGCGGGAGCGTCTCGAAGGCTCAGTGAAGCTCGCGCGCGCGGAACTTGCCGCGTCGGCGCTCACCGCGGGCCAGGGTAACATCCTCGAAGTCCCCGCTCTCGTGTCGGCGCCGCTTGTCGCGGTCCGCTGCACGCGGGTGGGCCAAGAGCTCGTCGCGGCGGGGGCGGACGAGGCGCTTCTCGACCGAGTGCGTTCCGTGCCCGCGGTCGAACCGGGGCGACTGGTCATGCTCGACACGGAGCATGCGGTGCTTTCGACGGTGGTCCGGGAAGTGCGGGCGGTGGGGGTGATTCATCTTCCGACAGTGCTTCAGTCCACTCCTGGCTGGAGGGTTTCGGTGGTGGAGGCGCTCGCGGACGAACCGGCCGTCGCGGACGCCCGGATGACCGGGGGAATCGTCGTGACGCGGTCTGAAGCGTCCAACGGTGAAGAGTTTCTCCGCGCCGTGGCGGCAAGCAATCTCGGGGTCACGCTCGCGGTGGAAGCTCCGACGGCCCCCGCCCGGGCCGCCGCGCTCACCATCACGACCGATGTGGTGCTCGTCTCGCTGATCGCCATCCTTCCTCTCCTTCTCGTGGCGATCGTCCTCGCGCGGGCGGTGACTTCGCCGATCCGTCGGCTCGCCCAGGCGGTGCGGGGTGCGGGACCAAAGGGCGTCGATCTTCCCACCCTTCCCAAGGACGAGATCGGTGAGCTTGGTGATGCGATCGCAGGCCTCAGCCAACAGAGTCGGGAAGAGGCCCAGGCCCTCCGAGCCACCCTGTCTTTCTATCGGCGGGTGGCTTACCTCCGAAGTCCGGACAGCGTTCTTGCGGAGCTCCAGGAGGCGCTTCGAAAAGCACTCCCCACCGCAGAGTGGTTCGTCCTCCCGATCCAAGACGTTCGCCAGGGAGATGTTCCCAAGAAGATCGAGCTTTCCCGAACCCAGCTCATCCGGGCCTGCGAAGAGGGGTCGTTCGTAGACGACGGGACCGAGACGTTTTCCCGCGGTGCGGGCCGGATGCGTCGCATCGGCGACTCCCAGCTCCTGTTTCCTCTGGCGGACGGCAACGAGCCGGTTGGCGTGCTCGCGGGGCAACATGTGGTCGACGAGTTTTCGGTGCGACGGGCCGAGCTTCTCGCCCGGGCCGCGGCGTTCGGTCTCCGAAACCTCGGGCTCCTTCAATCGACCCTCAAGAACGAGCGGTTGGCGGTCCTCGGTCGACTCTCCGCAAGCCTCGCCCACGAGCTGAACAATCCGCTGGCCTACGTCATGAGCAATCTCGCCCTTCTCGAGGAGGAGCTCGACGGTGAGCTTGGGGAGGCGGCGGAGGATGCGGCGGCCGGGGCGGAGCGACTCCGACGGATCGTGGACGACCTATCGTCCGCCACCCGGGGAGCGGTGTCGGTAAACATCGACCGGCTCGAGCTTGGAAACCTCCTTCGGGTGGTTCGGCGTGTCGCTCAGGCCCGCTCCCCGGAGACCACGCTGATCGTCGAGGCGCCCGAGCCCATCTACGGGTTCGCGGACCGCACGCGGCTCGAGCAAGTCTTGGTGAACCTCCTCGCCAATGGCATCGACGCGGTGAAAGGCCAACCGGAGGCGGAAGTTCGGGCGCGACTGTCGACCGAGGACGGTCGAGCGGTGATCCGGGTGAGTGATAACGGAGGCGGGGTTCCCGCGGAGGTCCGGCCCAAGCTCTTCGATGCGTTCTTTACGACCAAAGGCCAGGCAGGAACCGGGCTGGGATTGTTTCTCTCGCGGCAGTACGTCGGCGCTCAGGGAGGGAGTCTCTCCCTCGAACACACGGGGAGCGGGGGGACGACATTTCGGATCGATCTTCGGCTGGCGCCGCGGGCGTCCGAGGCGCCCGAGCGGGCGAGCGAACCGCTGCCTCGCCACGATGTGCAGGTACTGGTGATCGACGATGAACCGGGGGTAGTGCGCGGGCTATCGCGATGGCTCGGGCGCCATGTGGAGGTCACCGGGGTGACCGACCCGCAGAAGGGCCTGAGTCTTGCGCTCGAGGGAGACTTCGCCTTGGTGCTCTGCGATGTGAACATGCCGGGTCTTCTCGGAACCGATCTCATTCCAAGCCTCCTCGAGCGGCGTCCCGACATGGAAGAGCGCGTCGTGCTGATGACCGGCTCGGTGAGCGTCTCGGGAACCGAGATCCCACTTCTTCGAAAGCCCCTCGACCGCGGGCGGGTGCTGGAGCTGGTGCATGGGGCACGTTAGCGTTTGGCTTCGGTTCGTGGGGATCCTCCTTGGCTTGAGTGCAGGCTGCAAGGCGGAGCGAATCCTCGTGTTGTCGCCCTCGGAGGTCGCGGCGGGGGTCGTCGACCAGCGCTTTTCCATCTCGGGTTTGTTTTCCGCCGACTGCCTCGAGGTCCGAGGGACCGAGCTTCGGGCCGTGGAAGACCTTCGGGTCGAGATCGGCGGAGCCGCCGCCATCGTCGAGGCCCTCTACGGGGACCGGATCGAGGTCCGCCTCCCCACGAACCTCGTCGCCGGGCGCCACGATCTCGTGGTCACCTGCCGGGGCCGTAGCTTCGTGGGCAAGCGGCTGCTCACCATCCGCGCCGCGGCGACGCTCGACTCCGGGGCCGATGGTTCATTCGACGCAGGCGCACTCGACGGCGCGCTCGATGGCGCGGACGACGATGGCGCGGACGACGATGCCTCCGACGAGGATGCCTCCGACGCGGGGACTCCGCTCATCTACCAATCGCTCCAGGATCATCGCGCCGCGGACTTTCGCGTCAACGCGGACGCCTTTGTCTTTGGCTCCGAGTCGATCCAGGCGGAGAGCGGGTGTGGCACCCAACGAACCGAAGTGGCGGTGCTGAACCGAGGATTCGATCTCACCGACTACCGGCTCCGGGTGCGGTTTCGAGTGGACGCCCGCTGCGACGCCGGCGCGGGCGGCCCGGCCATCCTCGTTCGCGCGCAGAACACGCGGCCGATGTGCGAAATGGTCGAGAGCTACCTGTGCTATCCGGCGCGCGGCCAGCTTCTGGCGGGACGGGCGGAGGCCTGCATGGCGACGGGGACGACGGTGCCCACCCTCGGGCTGACCCTCGGAAGCTGGTACGAGCTTCATGCCGAAGTTCGCGGGGACACGGTGACCTGCACGCTCGGGGGAGGCCCCGAGGGGGCCCGCATCGCTCATCGATGGACCGACCCGGCGGCAGTTCGTCCCCGCGGCACGATCGGCCTTTCCGCCACCGGCGCGAGGGTGTCGTTCGATGATGTGGAGCTCCGATGGCTCGAGTAGTCCATCGCCCCGCAAGGGCCCCGAGCTCCACGGGCCCGCGGACATCCCCTCGCCTGAAACGGGGGTTGGCGCTCGCGCTTTTTCTTGGGGGGCTTGGCTGCCAACCCGAGCCTTCTCTTCGGCTTTCGCCGGCGGAGGTGCCGGCGGGGGTGATCGATCGCATCTTTGTCGTGGAGGGGTTGCCGTCGTCCCGCTATCTCCGGGTGAACGGGGGAATGCTCGAGGCGGTCGAGGACCTTCGGGTGGAGATCGGGGGGGTCGCCGCATCGGTCGTCGCGATCTTTGGCGACCGGATCGAGGTTCGGCTGACCGCAACGTTTGCGCCGGGGGCCTACGATCTGGCGGTGGTGAGCCGAGGGGGAACGCTTCGCGCAGCGGGAGCGCTCCAGGTGCTTTCGTCGGTCGATGGTGGGACTCAGGATGGAGGAATCGATGGAGCCCCGCTCGACGGCGGAGACGCGAACGGGGACGCGCTGCCGACCGAGGGTGGAGACGCGACCATCGACATCAACCCGGATATCGAACCGGGCACGGTACTGTACGAGTCTCTCGAGAACCACGACGCCGCTGGAATTCGATTGACCGACAGCTGGACGTTTGATTCGGACGTGATTCGCGTGGCGCCCGGGTGCGGGTTGGTCCGGCGCCGGGTTGGGATCGTCCGGGCCGGCTTCGACTGGACAGATTATGACGCGAACCTTCGGTTTCGGATCGAGGAGCGCTGCTCCGATGGAACGCCAGCGGGGCCCGTCGTGCTCGTCCGAGCCCAGGACTCCTTTGCCGCGTGCGTCTCGGTGCGCGCGTACTTCTGTGCGCTCGAGAACAACGAACTCATCATCGGCCGGGCCACATTCACCTGCGCGTCGGGGAACTCCACCCGGGTGCCGACGCCGCCGATCAATGAGGATGTCTGGTACGACCTCGAGGTCTCCGTGGCGGCGGGGACCATCGGCTGCACCGTCCGGGGCGGCGATCTCCCGGGGCCGGTCCGCCATGAGTGGACCGATCCGGAGATGCCGCGGCCGACCGGGAGTTTCGGCTTGGCCACCGACGGGACGACCGTCGCCTTCGACGACATTCAGGTCGTTGAGCGCTGAACCCGCAGTTTTTTCGCCTTTTGGCGCCCCCTGCCTAGGATGGGCGCGATGCCCAGCGGCCCGTGGAAGCGAGGAAAGACCGGCGGCCGCCGCGGCAACGTGCGGGAAAAGAAGAACGTTGGGAAGCGGAGCGAGCCGCCAAAGAATCGAGCCAAGCCCCATCGGGTTCGCAGCGCTCCGCCGCTTCCTCGAAACTCAAAGAAGCCACCTCCGCCGGTTCCCAAAGAGCGCGTCCCGCTTCGAAAGCGAGCGAAGCAAGGAAAGGCCGCCGCGGTTGGGGTCTGGCAGCGGGTCAGGCGCCCGCTCCTGATCGGGCTTCGCATCGCGGTCGCGGTGGCCGCGCTGGTGGGGGCGGTTGCCGCCGCCGGCCTCATCGAGGACCACGTCCGCACCTCGCCCGCCTTTCGACTCGAAGAGGTGTCGCTCATCGGCGACGAGCGCCTCTCGCGAGAGGAGATCCTTGCCTCGGCGGGCCTCGAGCTCGGTCAGAACATCTTCGAAGTCGGCCCTGAGGACAGCAAAGCCCGCCTCCTTGCCCACCCGTGGATCGCCGACGCGCAGGTCAGCCGGCGCCTTCCGAATGCCTTTGACATCGAAATCCGCGAACACACCGCGGTCCTGATCGTTGCGCTTACCACGGACGGTCGCGGAGGCGCTGGGGGACTCTATCTGGTGTCCGAGGACGGCGCGCCGTTCAAACGGGTGGCCGACGGAGACCCCGTCGACCTCCCGGTGGTCACCGGCTTCGCGCCTGAAAGCTTCGCCGGCGATGGGGCCTATCGCACCTCGCTCCTTCTCGAGGCGGTGGGAATGCTTCACGACTACCGAGGCGCGGGCCTCTATCGCCGGGAGCCGATCGCGGAAATCCACATCGAGCCCGACGATGGGTTGTCCCTCTACATCGGCGCCGAGGGAGTGCACGTCCGCCTCGGCCGCGGCCCCTACCGGCAGAAGCTTCGACGCCTTCGGAGGGTCCTCGACCGTCTGGCCCAGGAGGGAACGCCGCCAGCCTACATCTACATCGACAACGTGCGACGGCCCGACCGAGTGACGGTGCGCCTTCGGCCCCTTCCTCCGGCGCCGGTGCCCGAAGCACCGGAGGCCGAGATGGAGCCCTCAGGGCCGGTCGTCGACGGTGCCTAGCATGCGCTGAATCGTTTTTCGAAGGGTGGCCGCGGACACCGGTTTCTCGAGCATTTGGTTGTCGACCCGGTCCGCAAACTCGCGCATCCGTGGAGTGAACGCGCCTCCGGAGACGAACACGATCCGATCGATGAGGTGGGGGATTCTCCGACTCAGCCAGCCGTAG
>JBCCZL010000277.1:0-12294 GCA_039187775.1 Myxococcota bacterium | reverse complement strand
TGCCACACCCATCTCGTGTTCGCGGGCAGCCGAGTGGACGAATTTGCACGCCGGATGGCGGGCGAAGACTATCGGGCGATCGCGGCGACGGGGGGCGGCATCGGCAGTACGGTTCGGGCCACTCGAGCGGCCAGCGACGAAACGCTATTCGAGCACGCCCGGCGCCGCGCGCTTCGGCTCCGCCGCGGCGGCGCGACGACCATCGAAGTGAAATCTGGCTACGGGCTCACGGTCGAGGATGAACTTCGGCTGCTCCGGGTCGCTCGGCAACTCGAAGACGAGGGCATCGTACGGGTGTCTCCGACCTTTCTCGGCGCTCATTTGGTGCCGGAGAAGTTTCGAGACCGCCGGAGCGAGTACGTGGATCTCGTGGCCGGACCAATGCTCGAACAGGTGGTCGAAGAGCAGCTCGCCACCAGCATCGACGTGTACCTCGATGACGGAGCGTTTACCCGCGACGAAGCCGCGCGGATCCTGCATGCCGGCCAGGGCGAGGGCCTGATGGTCCGGGCCCATGTGGGCCAGTTTCAAGACCTCGGCGGTGCCGAGCTCGTGGCCGAACTCGGAGGGGTGAGTGCAGATCATCTCGAAGTGGTCAGCGACGAAGGCGCCGCGGCCCTCGCCGCCGCCGAGACGGTCGGCGTCCTCCTTCCCGGCGCGTGGAGCACCCTTCGACAGACGCCTCCGGACGTCGAGAGGCTCCGGCGCCACGGGGTTCGCCTCGCGGTGGGCTCGGACTGCAATCCGGGGACCAGTCCGATGGCCGACCTCTCACTCGCCGCCGCGCTCGCCGTGCGCAACGCGGGCCTCACCATCGAAGAGGCGATCCTCGGCATGACGCGGTGGGCGGCAAAGGCCCTCGGCCGCGAAGACATCGGGCGAATCGACGTCGGGGCCCGAGCGGACCTGATCTTGCTCGAGAGCGACGATCCACGGACCCTCGGCTACGCGCTCGGGGCAAGCGAGCCAGCGCTCGTGATCCTCGACGGGAAGGTCGTCGAAGAGCCGGCTTCCGCTGCCCCAACATGGTAGACCCCGCGCGGTAGGCCCAGCATCGTCGGCCCAGCGTCGTAGGCCCCGCATCGTAGGGCCGAATCGTGGGGCTCGAATCGTAGGCACCGAATCGTAGGCGCCCGCATCGTAGGCGCGGTGCTGCGTTATGCTTTAATCCGCTTTCGCTCCCGCGCTGCCCCGACTAGTTTGCGCCCGTTGCCGATGGACCTCGACATCAAGACCGCCCATGACGCCTACCTCAAGCGTTTCGTCGAAGCGTTCGGCGAAAAGCCAGACGGATCGTTCGTGAAGTTTGGCAAACATATGGTGCAAAAGCTCGCGGAACGCGACTTCGGCGAGCGCCTCCGCCACTACCTCAACCTTCATCAAACCAGCCGCGACATGCTCAGCAGCGGCGCGACGATCAACGATGCCATCGTCATGGAGTTCGAGGAAGCCGCCGCCTGGCTCTGCCTCCAGGCCCCCAACATGCTGGCGATGTTCAGCGGGGAGATGGGGGACCCCGAGATCGCGAAGGGAACCAAGCCGCCCACCTGAACCCTGGGACCGTCGGTGGACGCGGCGCTACACCGTGGCGGGCGCAGCGAACGATTCAGGTATCATCGGGCCATGCTCGTCTTCCGGACGGAGGCTCGCGTCATCGCGTTCGCCGTGGTTCTCCTGTCCGGATGTGCTTCCGACCCCACCCAGGTCGTGATCCGGTTGGACGTTGACCCACCCTCTGCGTCGCGGGTCACCTTCTTTCGGGTCTCGGTGACAAACCAAGAGGGCACCACGGTGGCCGACGGCGTGGTCGCGCCGGCCGGGGAGATCCCCGCCGAGATCCCGCTGATTCCCCGCGGTAACGATTCCACCCGGCGTTTTGTGTTCGAAAGCGAATTTTTCGACTCGGTGGATGCCCCGGCGGTCAACAGTATGCCGTTTGCTCGGATCCGCGCCCAGGCGGGGTATGTGGACGCGGAGGTGCGCGATCTACCGCTTGAGCTCACGGGAGCGTGCCATGATCGAAGCTGCTCGGAGGGCCAGGTGTGCAGCCGAGGGTTTTGTTTCGGTGCCTGCTTCGATTCGGTGCCTCGACCGGCGACCGCCCGCGACACTGCTCCGCGCTGCACCGAGTGCCAGGAATGCGCCGCCAATCAGTGCCGAAACCTCGCCGAAGATGTCTCCTGCGGCTGCCCCGGCAACGGCTGCACCGGCGGGGTGTGCCGAGGTTTGCGAACCACCGCCCTCGCCGCAGGCTTCGCAAGCACCTGTGCCAGCAAAGGCGGACGCCTGTACTGCTGGGGCAGCAACGACCAGCAGGAACTTGGCGTCCCGGGCGCGGTCGAGCCCGTGCTCTCGCCGATCGAAGTGCGAACCACTCCGGTCAATGCGCTCGCGCTCGGCGGCTCAGACAACAATGGCGCTCAGCCCTACGATGCGCACGCCTGCTTCCTGTCGCTCGGGCGCCTCTTCTGCTGGGGCGGAAACCGAACCGGCCAGCTGGGGCTGGGGGACAACATAGGCCGAGACGAGCCCGCAGAGCTCACCGCGCCCATGGAGATGTGGGATGAGCTGGATGCCGGCGGCTTTCACACCTGCGCGAGCACCCGGCTCGGTTCACTGTACTGCTGGGGCGTCGGAGACGACGGGCAGCTCGGCCAGGGCGACCGCGACGGGTCGACGACGCCCCGGTCGGTCGATCTGCCGAACGTGAGTGCGCTCTGCACCGGTTACGCCCACACCTGTGCGGTGAGCGACGGGGACGTCTTCTGCTTCGGGTTCAATGTCAACGGAGAACTCGGACGCGCCACCGAGACCACCTGCGACCGGGGCGGTGGGCAGGTGATTCCCTGCTCTCTCACGCCGATCGCGGCCAACACCGAAGGCCGGCGGTTTGCCTCTCTCGCCTGCGGAGACTTTCACACCTGCGGGCTCACCGAGGATGGTGAAGTCTGGTGCTGGGGCGGAAACGGAAACGGAAACCTCGGGCGAGGCGACATCGAGGGTGCCAACTTTCGCCCCGAGCCGGTCAACGGCGGGTTTCGTTTCACCCAGTTGAGCAGCGGCCGTTCCCACAACTGCGCGGTTCGCGACGACGGCGCGATCCTCTGCTGGGGTCGAAACGACGAAGGCGAACTCGGTCTCGGAGACACCCTCACCCGCACCGAGCCCACCATCGTTCCCTCGTCCCTCGAATGGCGCGATGTGGCGCTCGGCGAACGGCACTCCTGTGCCATCGACAGCGGGGATCGCATCTTCTGCTGGGGGATGAATAGCGAGGGACAGCTTGGTCAAGGCGACATCGAAAACCGGTCGTCGCCGGCCGAGGTGTGCGTGCCCGACGGTGGCTAACGTTGATCCGAGTGAAGGTTTCGCAGCCCTTCGACGTGGACATCGATCGGAAACGTGTTCACCGGGTCGTCGGGAAACGAGAGCAGGAGTCCCCAAAAGAGCGCCGTACCCACCACGATCCCGGTGAGCACTTCGCGGCCGTGCTCGCCGAAGTACCCCCCGATCAGAACGAGGGCCGGCAGCAAGGTGCAGCAGAGAAAGAGCACCGCGGAAAACGTGGAGCTCTCCTCGGCTCCGAGTCCGTCGGTGAGTAGATTCGGCGCAAATGCGCCGGCTTCGACCAACGGAATGGCAACGCTTCGAAGCGGCACCAGGACCTCTGGCGGATTCTCCGCAAACGTCAGGACCAGCAGCGAGTTGATCACGATCGCTGACCCGATCAAGCCAAACGCGACACCGAGGAGTCGGCCGGTAGCGCCCCGACTCATCCGCTCGAGGGCGAGCGCGGAGAAGATCGCAATGGGCCCAAACGCTCCGATGAGGAGGCGGGGGCCCGTCCCCCAACCCGCTTCCCACATTCCCCAGCTGGTGCAGACGTAGAGATACAGCACCGCAAAGAGTCCGCTCGCGATGAGGAACCACCGTTCGGAGCGGCGGCCGATGCCCGCCAGCACGAGAAACGCCCAGGGCGCGCTAAAAAAGAGACCTCGGGAGGGAGAAAACAGGATGCCGAGCAGTGCGTCAGGCTTGGGAATCGACACACCGCCGATCCCCTGGTCATGAATCGCTCGGGAGGACCCATAGTAGAGGTGCGCGTAGCTGGTGGACCAGGGACTTCCGAACGCCGCCTCGTTGTACGAAAGCGTGAGCACGATCCCCGGCACCACACCCGCCACCCACGGAAGCCAGAAGGCCGGGCGGCGAGTGGTCCGGTGAAAGAGAAGGGAGACCGCGATCGCGACCGACAGGAGCGCCGCCTGATATTCGATGGAAAACGCAAGGCCGCAGGCAAGCCCGCAAAGTAGCGTCCACGGCGCGGCGCTTCGCCGGTTCCGCGCGCGGAACGCCCGAAGCACGGCATAGAGCGCCACGAGAGCGACCGAAAGCACCAGCGCGTGGCCGAAGAACGCGCGGCCATAGTGAAGCACGTTGCTTCCGAAGAACAGTGCGAACGTCGTCAAGACGCGTATTCGAAAAGCCACGCCGAGCAGCGTCAGGGTTTCGAGAAGCGCGAACGCTCCCACGAAAACAAAGGGCACCATCACTCCGTTTCGGCAGTGGCCGACGAGTGCCCCGATCTCGATCGTGGGCTCGCGATGAATCGCCCAGGCAACCACCGGCACCGCGAGCACACTGCTCCCTGGAGCTTTGTCCGAGTAAAACGCCCCGTCCCGATGTGCGATGTCGAAGTTGGGTCCAAAGCGGCGCCACTCCTCGGTCACCGCGACCTCTCCCCGAGTCGCCAGCGCATGACCGAGGTAGGCCCGAGCGCGCTCGTTCGGCGACGTCGCCTCGGTCGACTGCCAGGTGTAGGACACGACGAGGGTGATGAACGCGCTCAGCGCGAAATGACGGAGCCGCGTGGAGCGTCGGCGAACCGGCCAGGTGTCGTACGGGCCTGGAGACGTCGCAGACTGCCGAAGGCTTAGGCGCGCTCGGTTTTTCGGTTTGGCGCAGGACTCCTTCCACACCCCAACGCGAACTTCAACCGCCGTTCCGTCGAGGAAATTCGTCTATTCTCCGCCGTCGGCGTCGTACGACGGCGCAACTCAGCTCAATTCGGCAGATATCGGCACATATCGATACAACGGGCGCCGCACGCGATCAGATGGACCGAGGCAACGCGTCGAGATCGACCGTGGTCAACGCGAACCGAATGAGCGCACTTCGACTCATCTTGCGATGCCCTGCCGCCTTGAGCTCCGCGACCATCGCGTCGAGCCGCGCGAGGTCTTCTTGATAGAGCGAGATGCAGATCGTGTCGTAGTGATCGGGCCGACCGGCGCGCCGCTGCCGAGCGGCGGATCGTGTCTTCGCCGGCCCTTTGCGGGTTCGCGGAGGGTCCTTCGCGTAGAACCGATCCTCAAGGACGTCCGCGATCTCGTCGCGCGCGAACAGCTCCTTCACGACGCAACCGCCCGCGGAGTGGTGGCCTCGGCGATCGGCGCCGCGAGGATCCGCTGGGCCAGCTCGAGATAGTCCGACGCGCCGCTCGAGTTCGGGGCGTACTCAAAAATCGTCTGCCGCGCCCGTGGCGCCTCCCGGAGCCGAGTGTTGACGCGAACCGGCGGAAGGCAGCGTTCGCCGAACCCCTCCACCAGCGCATCGAGTGCTTCCTTTGCGATCTTGTTCCGCACGTCGAAGAACGTTGGAAGCACCCCAAAGAGCTCTACACGATGCCCAAGCGAGTCTCGAACCTGGGAGAGCGTGCGGAGAACCTGCTTCACTCCGATGAGCGAGAGGTAGTCGCAACTCACCGGGACGAGCACCGCGTTCGCACATACCAGGACATTCTGGTTCATCAGCGATAGGGCCGGGGCGCAGTCGACGATCACATAATCGTAGGACGAGGCCCGGTCTGAAAGCCGTTGCCGAAGGACACGGTGCCGGGCCGGCCGAGATGCGAGATAGAGCTCGGCCGCCGCGAGCGTTTCGTTCGAGGTCAGGACATCGAGGTTGTTTCGAACGGGCACCGACGCAGCGTTCGCATCGGTGCCGCTGACGATGACGTCGTACAGAGTTCGCTCGCCCCGGATTCCCAGGGATGCGCCGACATTTCCCTGACCGTCCGCATCGATGAGGAGCACCCGCCGACCCGCCTCGGCGAGCGCCGCGGCGATATTTACCGACGTGGTGGTCTTTCCGGTGCCGCCCTTGTGGTTAAACACGGCGATCACGCGAGGCTCTCGACGCGCGGCCCGTTGGCCGCGGCACGCCATCGAACAGTAGTAATGCTGTTCACCACGCCGGGCTACGACCTGGTAGGGAAACTCCACCGTGAAGCGTGTCCCGCAGCTTCGACAGGTGACCGCCGCCGACAGATGCTCGGCGCGGCAGGCCTGGCTACAGAAGAATACCGGACGCCCCTCTTCGCCGCTGACTTGAAACCGGAACCGAGGCTCGAATCCCTTGCCGCACACCGAGCAGCTGACCGTTTGGTCCATTTGCCGTTCCTCCCTCTCTGGGCGCCCGCCCGTCAGTAAGGGCTTACCGGAGGACTTACTGAAGTCGCAAAAAAACGGCAGAACAAACGGATCAGAAGTCGATGCCGAGCGCCTTGAGTTCCTTTTCGGCCTGCGGGGCCCAACCCCGGTTGGCCCGGGGGCTCGCCGGACTCGGGTGGAGGATCCACGCGATCGACACTTCAATTCCCTCGAGGGCCACCTTTGCGCGGTCCGCGGCGAACTTGCCGACTCCGATAAGCATCGGAGGCTGGAGTTCGAGGACGGTCTTTCGGAGCGCCGCGTCGCACACTTCATAGAGAGCCGTCCGCTCGGCTTTCGGCAGCTTCTCGGGCACCCGGTTTCGTCCGCTCTCCTCCATGAACACAAGCGGGCAGTAGTTGGTGACAAAGAAGCGTGCAAAGAAGGCGTCCGGCGTGGTGAAGCGTTCCTTGGCCCAACCCCAGAGCCGAGAGCCGCTCACCTCGGAACGCGCGCACTCGAATCCCTGAATGGGTCGCTTGGGGTGCTCGTCGCTCGGGCGAGCCACCTCTGCGTCGATCTTCATCCAATCCCGCACGAACCCCACGTCTCCGAAGGGAACGCCGGTCTGGGCCATACCAAAAGGTCCCGGATTCATGCCGAGGAAGAGCGCTTCCTTGGCGCCACTGCCATAGGTCTCGAGGAAGCGCTCATGAGATGTTCGCGCATAGGTGAGCGGGTTGTAGACGTGGGTCACCGGTGGCGCGAACGAGAGGGCGTCCACCGCGTCGGAAAGCTCCCGGCTGATGCTGGCTAGGCTCATGCCGGCGGAGGATAGAGCCCCGCCGACCCCGGCAAAAGCCGGTGTTCTCAACCGGGTGGCTCGCCGATCGTCGAACGGCGGATTCGCGAATCAGCGCTCCGGAGGCCGGTGGCCGGTGGGGACGCAGACGAGAGCATCGAGCCGGGGCGGTCGCCGGCAGATGCCCTCAAGAAGGCCGCGCGGTGTTTCGACCGCGCACTGGGTTCCTTCTTCCTGGCTCTCGCATGCCTCGAAGGCTTCGGGAGGCGGAGGCCCGGGCGGCCGTTCCCGGTTGGACTGAGCCAGCGCTACCGGGGCGAGTATGGCAAACGACAAGAGCAGCAGAGTCAGGCGTTGGATCACGGTTCCTCCAAGTGGACGCGGGGGCGGAGTTCGTCCCTGCCGGAGGTTCTTTCAAACCGTGTGCCCAACGTCGGACTGGCGGTTCATGGCGCCGCAACCGGACGACGCGGCAAATCCTGCGACCCCCGCTGCCAGATCCGCAGCTACGGAGTGACGACTCGATGGAGCACCACCGGCCCATCGACATGGGCCACCACCACGTCGGGTACCGTCGTGACAAACCGAACCGAGTCATCTTCGGCCCGGTACTGGAGCGGCACGAACACGGCCGCCGAGTCGAGCGGTGCAACCACATCGACAAGATCGCTCGTGATGTCCACGAGGCTCGTCGCGGAGAATAGGCTGGCCGCGCCAAGGATCTGATGGGTCCCCGCATGGGCCGTCGTCCGCGTCTCGAAGAGCACGATGACCCCGCCTCGGCCGAGAAAACTCGCGAGCGCGACGCTCCACTCGGTGCCGATCCGCACCATGTCTGCATCGGTGCCGCCGGCCTGCGGGTAAATGATGAACGCGTCCGAGCTCGCGAGGTCCACCGGCACGTCCATCTCCGTACTCACGGTCTTGGTCCAAGACCGGCCTCGCTCCGCGGCCACCTGATTGACGGCGGCATCGATGCCCCGGATCGAGGTGAGTGACGCCGACCCATGGTAGGCGAGCACTCGGACAGGAACCCCGGGGGCGATGAACACCGAGTTGCCGGCGATTCGATTCATCCCCACTCGGTTCGTCTGGTAGTCATGTCCGACCACCATCACGTGTCCGGCGGTAGCGAGGGTGCACACTCCAGCGCTGCAGATCCCGGAGGCGCAGCGCACGTTGCAGCCGCCACAGTTGTCCGGGTCGTTGCCGAGAGGGTCGATGCAGGAACCGCCGCAGGGCACCTGGGCGACCGGGCACATCGCCACGCACATGCCGCTGGCGCAAAGCTCGGTCGGCCCGCAGGCGTTTCCGCACCCCCCGCAGTGATTCGGATCGGTGTCGGGCCGGATGCAGACGCCACCGCACTGAAGCTCGCCGATATCGCACGCGACCAACCCCGAGTCGGCGCCGCCATCGGGCGTTGCGCCGTCGGCGCCACCGTCGGGAATCGCCCCATCGCTGGCTCCGTCAGTCGATCCGTCTGTGCCCATCGACCCGTCGACCGCACCGTCGACCCCGCCGTCGAGCGACCCGTCGACCGCTGCATCGCCGCCGTCGGTCACGCCGTCGACCTCGCCATCCGAAGATCCGTCGAGTCCCCCGTCCTCGTAGGGCTCCACCAGTCCGTCGGTGATGGAGACATCTCCGCGCCGCGCGTCCTCGTCCGCCGCATCAAGGCTCGAACCGTCGAGGCCGCCGTCGAGGCCACCATCGAGCGGAGCCGCGACGCAGACGCCATCCTGAAGCGCAAACCCTTCGCCACAGCTCGGACCGACCAGCGAGTCTGCGCACCCCGCGAACCATAGAAATGCGAGGCACCCGGCGGACAGTGCGCGTGGATTGTGGATGAAGTCAAAGTGCGCGCAGTGATTCATGGCCGTTCTCCGCTGGGCCTCCCCAGCCTCGCATGCGGCGCGCCCTCGTCTGACCCGTCCACATCCCCGGCTTCGGAGGGCGAGACTTCCTGACGCGCGGCTTCAGTGCCCTCGGGTGACGGACCTCCATCACCGGCGCCCGTCGGGGTCGGCTCCGCGTTGGACGTGCGCTCGATGACCTCGCGGTGGTTCACCACCACGAACTCCACGCGACGGTTTCGTTGAAGCGCCCGGGTCCCGTAGCCGTTCGACCGAGGCTGGGTCGAGCCGAAGCCCGCGGTATCGAGCTGCCGCTCGGGCATCCCCATTCGCACCAGAACCGTCGCCACCACCTCGGCTCGGCGCTCGCTCAGCCGCTGATTCCACTCGTCGCGGCCTCGGTAGTCCGCGTGGCCCTCCACGCGCATCTGGTTCCACTCCGGGTGTTGACGCCAGAGATTGACGATCGCTTCGAGGACCGGATAGGCACCGGCCCGAAGGGTCCAAAGATCCGTGTCGAAGAGCACGCGGTCGTCGAGCACGACCCGGTCTTCGACAAACGTGATGAGTCCTTCGTCCGGGCAGCCATCCTCGTCGTCGATACCGTTGACCACTTCGGCTTCGTTCGGACAAGCGTCGTCGCCATCAAGAATGCCATCTCGATCGTTGTCTTCGTCGGGGCAGCCGTCCTCGTCTTCGAAGCCATCAATGTCCTCCGGGATGAGCGGGCAGCCGTCGGCGGCATCGAGGATTCCGTCCTGATCGTTATCGACGTCGGGGCAGCCGTCTTCGTCTTCGAACTCGTCGAAGTCCTCCGGCTCGTCCGGGCAATCGTCTTCTTCGTCGATCAGGCCATCGAAGTCGCGGTCGGATGGACCGTCGTCCTCGCGATTCCGACTCCGCGGTCGATTTCGGTCGTCGAGGATCGCGAACTCGAGCCCCGCCATCACAATTCGCCCGTCACCGTCGTCAAGAGCCCGCTGGCTATCGAGCTCGACGATGTGCACGTAACGCACGGTGGGACCGACCGCGAAGGCACCCAGCCGGAAGTTGTACCCGAGAGCCGCCTCGACGCTCGCCCGCGGCGCGTCGCCGGTCAGCGTGAGACCGCCGCCGCCCTCGATATAGAGACCGGTGCCGCGCTCGGCCCCACCGGTCGGTAGGCGGAAGCGAAGCGCGAGCGTGGCGCTGTAAAAGGTCCCCACCCCGGGGTCGGCCCAGGTGGGATCGGCCGGCGGCTCCCCATCCGACAGGAAGCCGCCCCGAATCCGGAGGCCGGGCACAAAGAACGCGTTGAGAGGGCGGTAAAGCCCGAGCCCAGCGCTTGCCCCGATGCCGAAGGCGTCCGCGGTGTAGCCACCCGCGGGAAGGGCGGCCTCGGCGTCCACCGTCAAAAGCCACTGGGCGCTCACGGTCCTTGGCGCAATCAGCACCAAGAACAGGGCGATAAGCCCCCAGCCGGTTCGAAGACCCATACCCCCCACATCGGTGCCGCCCCAAGGAAACTTGAGGGGGCCGGCGGGGACCGCAGTTTCCAGACCCACCGGCCCTCGAATCGCGCTTTCGGGCGACGCTGAATCTAACCCGCCCTCCCCCATTCCGGCGTGAAACGCCTCCATGGGTCCCCTTCCGGTTGTGCGAGCTCGGGTGGCGCGTTGCGTCTTCGACGCGCCGTCTGCCCAGTGCACACTCCGAAATCCTTCGGCTTTCGTCGTAGTCTCAGGTCAGACGTCGAGCTCTTCGGCGTCCGCGCTCGCCGCGTGATCCATGATAAACCGGAACCGGGCCTGGGGATCCTTGCCCATGAGCTCGGAAAAGACCCGATCCGTTTCGAGCTCCTGATCCACGCGGACCCGAAGCGCGCGCCGCTGAACCGGATCGAGGGTGGTCTCCCAAAGCTCCTTCGCGGTCATTTCCCCGAGGCCCTTAAACCGACTGATCTCGGGCTTCACGTTCTTGGGAATCTCCGCGAGGACCTTGTCTCGCTCTTCGTCGTCGACCGCCCAGTGGGTCTCTTTGGCGGCGTCGATTCGGTAGAGCGGCGGCTGCGCGAGGAACACATGACCGCTCCGAAGAAGCCCCGGAAGCAGCCGATAGAAGAACGTGAGGAGAAGCGTCGAGATGTGATGGCCATCGCTATCCGCGTCCATCAAGAGAAACACCCGATGGTAACGGAGCTTGCTCAGGTCGAAGTTCTTGCCGATGCCACAACCGAGCGCGGTGACCACATCCTGGAGCTCTCGGTTTTGCAGCACCTGGGCGCGACTCGCTCGTTCTGCGTTGAGGACCTTGCCGCGAAGCGGAAGAATCGCCTGGACCCGTCGGTCTCGGCCCTGCCGCGCGTTGCCTCCCGCCGAATCTCCCTCCACCAGGAAGAGTTCACACTCCGTCGGGTCGGTGCTTGCACAGTCGGCCAGCTTGCCCGGGAGGGCCATCCGATTGACCGCAGACTTTCGAACCACCAGCTGGCTCGCGGCCCGGCTCGCCGCCCGGGCTCGGGCCGCCATCACGATTCGTGCGATGATCGCTTCGGCGAGCGACTTGTTGTCATGAAGCCACTGTTCGAGCGCCGTGCGCACCGCGGACTCGACCTGTCCTGCGACCTCGGCGTTGTTCAGTCGCTCCTTGGTCTGACCCTGAAACTGTGGCTCGGGCACATGAACACTAAGAAGCGCCACGATGCCTTCGCGAATATCGTCCGCCGAAATGTTCACCCCCTTCGGGGTGAGCTTGTGCTGGCTCAAATAGCTCCGGATCGCCTTTATCAGCGCGGCCTTGAGCCCGTTTTCGTGGGTACCTCCCGACCCGGTGGGGATTCCGTTGGCGAACGTACGAAAGTGCTCCTCCGGAGACTCGGTCCATTGGAGCGAAAGCTCGATCTTGAGGGGATCGGTGCGCTCGAGATGAAACGGCTCCCGATGCACCGGAGGCTTCTTCCGCTCGACCACCAGCGTGTCGAGAAACTCCCGAATACCCTCGGGATGATGGAACTCGGTCCGCTCGCCGGTCTTTTCGTCCCGAAGCACGATCCGGAGACCGCGATGAAGGTAGGAGACGATTTCGAGCCGAGTGCGCACCCGGTTCAGGTCGAAGGCGGCGGCACCTCCGAAGATCTTCGGGTCCGGCCGAAAGTGAATCTCGGTTCCCCGAATCCCCCGGACGGAGCCGTTGCCCTTGAGCTTCCCCTCGGGGATCCCACGCGCGT
>JBCCZL010000276.1:0-12308 GCA_039187775.1 Myxococcota bacterium | reverse complement strand
CGGTCGGCGATCTAGAGATCGGCCGGACGCTTTCCCGTGGCATTCTCTTGGGAATCGAGGCGGAGCTGAACGAGTCGGACCGGGTTGAGCTAATCCAGCTCTGTCTCGACCCCTAGGGATTTTGACCGGTTTCTGCCGGCTATCCGACCTAGGAGCTGATGACGGGAAGCTCATCACCGCTGCCGCGCCGAGAGCCTGGGCCCGAGGACGACCTGTCCGACCTCGTCGAGCGGACGGTGATGGGCGACGAGCCGGCGGCGCGCCGTTTGTTCAACGCAGTGAGCCCGATCTTTGCGCGGGCGGGGCTTCGCACCGTGGGGGCGAACGGGCCCGAGCTCGAAGACTTCATGCAGGACGCGAGCCTTCGGTTCTTTCGATCCCTCGATGCGTTTCGCGCGGAGAGCCACGTGCGGCGGTATGCGTACAAGATCGCGATGCATGTGGCGACGGACTGGATTCGAGACCGTCGCGCGAAGAAGCGGACCGGAATCAAGACCGAGTTCCGGGACGACATCCGTGCTCCCGGCAACCCCGAGGCGGAGCTCCACCGGCGAAGGATCGGTGAGCTTTTGTCCTCGACACTCCGCGGCCCGCAGCTTGAAGCGTTCGTGCTTCGAAACATCCTCGGCTGCTCGATTGCCGAGATCGCGGAGCTCGCCGGGATACCGGAAGAAACCGTGCGGAGCCGGATTCGTCTGGCCAAAAACACCCTTCGGCGCAAGCTTGACCGAGACCCTTCGTGGCTTGCGCGTTTGGAGCAGGACGATGAGTGAATTTCACCTTGAAGGGCTGCGCGACCGTGCACTCGCGGGGACGCTGACGGAAGCAGAGCGGGCCAAGCTAGAGGAGCATCGGGCGAGCTGCAGCGTGTGCCGCCTCGAGCAGTTGATCGTTGCAGCGGACCGACACCAGGAGCTCGTGACTGACGCGATGCTCGACCGCGTCTATGTGTCGGCTTTGGAGGCGTCTCGGACTCCTCCGTCAGTGCGGTCATCCCGATCCCGTCCCGGCCGTGCCGTCGCACTTGCCGCCGCGCTGGTTCTCTTGGGTGCAGGAGTGGCGGCCGCCGCGGTGCCCTCGGTCCGCGAAGCGATCGTAGCTGCCTGGACGCCGGAGGAGGCGCCATCGCCTCCGACGCCTCAAGCCCCCAAGCGGCGTCCTGCCGCGACGCGGTCACCGGAGCCGATCGAGCCGCCGATCGAAGAGCCGGTCCCGCACTCGGAGACCCCGGTGGCGGAGGAGCCGCGAGTGCCCACGGCCGAAGCGCTGTTCCTGCGCGCCCGAGACGCGCGCCGGGCCGGCCAACATGGCGACGCCGCGCGCGCCTATCGACTTCTTCAGCGCCGCTATCCGGGTTCGTCCAGAGCTCAGCTTTCGAGAATCAGTCTCGGCGCACTGCTCCTCGGACCGCTCGGCGATCCGGCGGGCGCCTTGGCGCAATACGAGGCGTACCTTGCCCGTTCGCCGCGCGGGGCCCTGGCCGAACAGGCGATCGTGGGTCGGGCGCGGGCCCTCGGTCAGCTCGGGCGCGGGGGCGAGGCGCGCCGAGCCTGGGAGACGCTTCTCGAGGTCTATCCCGATTCGCTCCACGCTCCTCAGGCGCGGCGGGCCTTGGGGAACCGATGAGCGCATCTCCGCGGGAGTCCGACGGTTAGAAAATCTGAAGCCCCACGCCTACGAATGGCTGAAACCGATGCGGAGCGGCGAGGGTTTCCTCGGTGCCTCGGTTTCGTACTTTGAGTTCCACGTCGACTGGGTAGATCTCCAATCCGAGCTCGAGGTAGACGCCGATATCCGGAGCCAGCGAGAGCTCACCGCGGAGTGCGGTGCGAAGAGTCGGATCGGTGGTGACGTCACCGATGTCCGAAAACGGTTCTTCGACCGAGAGAAACGGGAGTCCAATATCCACGCCTCCCGCGACACGAAGGCCGACTCGTCGATCGGAGTTGCCGTAGGTCACGCCCACCCCCGCGCGGAGCGCGACCGCATCGACCCTGCCCTCCAGGACTCCGTCCCGCTCGATCCCCGGACCGAAGCGATAGGCGACGTCGCCAAAGACCTCGAGGCGGAACGGCCCCGTCCACGGCTCGACCGCCGCGCCCAATCGGGGACCGTGGAAGAACTCGGGACCGCCTTCGCGAAGGCCTCCGTCGTAGCCGACGTAGGCGCTCACCCGAAGGGTGCCCTCGTCGACGGGAGCACTGACCGGTGGTGGATGCGATTCGGTGACCTCTGGTTCCTCGGGCTCGGTCGACCCCCGAAGGGTCCGCCGCGCTTGCTCTCGGTCTTCACCAAATTCGGCCCCGGCGAGGATCGCTCCGAGCGCGGACGACACGATCTGGGCGAGTTGCTCGACAAGAATGTCCTCGGCCGCGGGGGTGGTGATGCGCCGAATGCTCAGCCGACCCCGGGCATCATCCGCAATCATGAGGAGCGGCCGGGTCCGGTCCGTGAGGTCGACGAACACCCGGGCGCGAGGCATCGGCGGAGGGGGATCTTCGAGGACTTCGTCGAGCTCGATCCGGAGTTGCCGCTCGCCGTGCACGTCGAGGCCGGCTGGCGCGAGGACCGCGCTGAACTCTGCGACGACCGCGGCGTGTGTGTCCTCATCGCCGGCGACCTGCACCTGGACCCACGCGTTCGAAGGATCCTGAGCGCGCACCGAGGCGGGCCCGTAGAGGATTCCGTAGAGAATCGCGGGGAACAGGAGGACCAACAATGGCTGTCCGGTCGCGGGGTGCACCAAACCACTGTCGTATGTCGGAACCCGCCTGGGAACCGGGCAAAGAATCTCGCGGGGTGACGGGCTCGGAAAATCCGATTAGCTTCAAGGCTCCGATGGATGCCGTCCGCCATCGCCACATCAGCTGGCTCCTCCGTCTTCCCTTTGGCTGTCTTCTTTTTGGCTGTCTGCTCCTTGGCGGTCCGCTTTTTGGCGGTCCTCTCCTCGGCTGCTCGAGCCCGTCCGACATCGGAGCCACCTCCGCGCCAAACGTCTACGGCGAGGATGATCGGGCGGACTGGTACGAACCGAGTGTTCGGCTCAGCGCCGACGAGGGCGCCCGGCTCTCGCAGCTTGGGGCGGATACGGTGGGCATGTTCGTCCGCGACCGGCACGTCCGGATCGCCGACCCGAGCGCGGTGCTCCTCTGCGGGAGCAATGTCTCCGACTATCCCACGGGCAGCGAAGACGGTTGCTTTACGCGAACGCTCGCCTGGAACGTGTGGTCGCGGTCCGAGTTCGGCGATGATGTGGTGCCTCTCTGTGAGGATGAGCCGTTCGTGCTTCAGCCCTCGATCGGTCGCTGTTCGGGAACCCTGATCGCCGAAGATCTCGTGCTGACGTCGGGGCACTGCATCGACGAAGACGACGATGTCGAGACCAGCGTATTTGTATTCAACTGGCGCTACACGCGAGATGCCGGACCAGGCAACCTCGACTACCGGCCGATCCCCGGCGGCCGCGAGATGGCGTTCTGGGTGGAGCAGCCCGCGCCGGGGCTCGTTCCGCTGACTCGGGCGGACGTCTACCACGCGGTCGAGGCGCACTTCGTGCTCGAGCGGGCCAGCCGGATGCGCCCGTCGGGCTCGTCGACCAACTCGACCCTTCGCGACTATGCGGTGGTGCGGCTCGACCGGCCCGTCGCGCTTCCCCGCCGCCCCGCACCGCTTCGCTACGATCTGGCGGCGCTTCCTACCGCGACGCCCCTCGTGGTGGCGAGCTTCGGCAAGGGCCTTCCCCTCAAGACCGACGACGGTGCGGTGGTTGTCGACAGCTGGTACTGCGACCCGAACTTCAATCCCGCGCTCACCTGCAATCTACACGATGCTTATTCCGGCGGCTCCGGCGGGGGGCTCTTTCTCCGTGACGGCACCTTGGTGGCGGCCCATCGGGGAAGCGCCACCGACTATGTCTACGATGAAGCAGGGGACTGCTACCGGTCACGGGTGGTGCCGGACCCGGTGCCGTTTAACGACTTTCCCGCGTCGGCTCACCTTGTGGCGCACGCCGTCGATGACTTTTGTCAGCACGGGTTCGCGCCCGACTCGGAGCTCTGTGCCGAACTTACGTTTCGCGAACCGACCGCGGTGGGCTGCGCAGACGGGGCGATCCATGGAGTCGGCGAGAGCGTCTGCTGTCAGCGTGCCTGCACCGTGGATGCCGACTGTGCGGTCGCGGGCTGGGGCGGCGGCTGCGCGGACGGCGCGTGCCGTCGAGAGGCGCGATGCTTTTCCGGGGAGCTCTGGGAGCGAGATGCGTGCGGGCGCCCCGCATTTCGCACGGAAGGCTCGAGCGATGCGTGCGTCGACCCGGGGGACCGCTGCGCGACCGCCGAGCCGCTGGCGGCGATGAATCAGCGCATCCCGCTTTCGCTCGCCGGGTTCCGAAATCGGTCCGAGGCGAGCTGCGGTGGGGCGTTTGGCCCGGACCGAAACTACCGGCTGGAGCTTTCGGAGCCCTTCGACGTTCGCTTTGAGATCGATGGCAATGCGAACGGATGGATTCTCGAACTTCGTGGACCCGGAGACTGCAGCGCCGCGGAAGTCACCTGTCGGGTGGGCGATGCCCAGGCCGACCCAAGCTTTGAGGGTCGGCTCGAGCCCGGGAGCTACGTCCTCACCGTCGACACCCAAGCTACGGCTGAGCTTCGCGCGGCGACGTGGGATGCCGAGCCGACGCTTGCCCTCGAGTTTCGTCCCATCGTTTCGCCCCCCGATGCGGGCGTGGATGCGTCGGTCGACGCGGCGGTGCCGGACGCTTCCGTCGTGGACGGAGGCGTGGACGCAATGGCCCCGCCGATGAGCGACGATGGCGGCGGGTGTGCTTGCGGGCTTGGCCCAGACCGACCGATGGGGGCTTGGCCGATCGTGCTCGCCTTTGGTCTCGTGATCGCACGTCGCCGTCGTTAGCGGGTCTTCACCGAGGGGTTAGGGCCGGGCGTGAAACAGCGCCTCGAAGTTCTCTTCGAGCTGGCGCTGCACGCTCTCGAGCGGGCAGTCCCAAAGCTCGGCGGCGAATGCGGCGGTGCCCGCGACATTGGCAGGCTCGTTGTCGACGCCCTTTTCCGGACCGAGATAGGGGCAGTCGGTCTCGAGAAGCACTTTTTCACGGGGGAGCGTCGCGAGCATTCGGGTGAACGCCTCGTTGCGGCGTGCGTTCGCGGGAATGCTCAGCCAGTGGCCGGCTTCGGCGATCCGCCGGGCGAGCTTTACTCGGCTGCCGAAGCAGTGCCAGTTGACGCGGGTTGCGCCCATCTCGGTGAGGATTTCGAAGGCGCGACGCTCGCGCTTTCGGGTGTGAATGATCACCGCCTTGTCCGCCTCCATGGCGATGCTCACGAGGGCGCGGAACGCCTGCTCCTGCTTTTCCCAAAGCGCTTCGGGAACCCAGTAGCCGTCGAGGCCGATCTCGCCGACGGCGAACGCGTCGTGAACATGGTCACCGACCCACGCGATGCCTTCGTCCATGGAGCACGCCGGGGAGTCGCGGGGGTATTCGACGCCGAGGGCTTCCATCTCGTCCAGCACGACATCGACGGGGTAGAAGCCAAAGCACGGCCGTACGAGCGGGTCGCGTCGTGCCAGCTTTTGCACCGCCAGGTTGTCGGTCGGGTTGAGGCCGTTCGCGAGGATGGTGGTCAGGCCTGCCTGGCGGGCGTTCTCGAGGATTGCATCCTGCCGGGGCCGCAAGGTGGGATGCGTCACATGCGCATGGACATCGAACCAACCCACCGCGTCCTCAGTCCCCGTCGCCGCGGAATCGCTGGAACGCCCAGCTGAGGAGCACGAGGATGGCGATGCCCGCCACCGCCACGATGGCGGTCATGTCCCCCGCCAGCGAGATTAGCCATCCGACCCCGATGATGCCGCCGATCGCCGAGCCCGCGAGGGTCAGCACCGAGACCACGAGCACCCGCGTAAAGGGGTTCTTGTAGATGCCCTTGACCGTCTTCGAGGCTTCGGGAATGCGTTCGCAGTCCGCGACGGTGGGTTTGCGGAGCCATGCTTCGAGCGTGCCCGTGACCACGCCAAGGGGAAGCGCCGGATTGAGCGAGGTGATCGGCGAGCCGACGGCGGCCACCAGCGTGGTCAGCGGTTTGGCGCCCGCGAGGAGAGCCCCGATCGCGGCAAAGATCATGTTCGGAAGGACCCAGGCGACCAGCATCTGCTGAAGGTCTTCCTGGGACTGTTCGATGAACGCATTGATGAAGATTCCGATCACCGCGATCGGAATGGCCCACTTGAACACGGTATACGCGAGAGACGGCTTGGGAATCACGCAGAGCGCCTCTCGGTCGACGGTGTCGCCGAGTCGCTGGACCATGCCCTTCACGTGGCCTGCGCCGACCACGCCGACGACGGTTTGGCCCGGCGCTTCCTGGATCATCGACATCAGGTACGCATCGCGTTCGTCGATCAGCGGCTCCTTGACCTTCGGGAACGCTTTCGCGAACTGCTCCATCATGTCGCTGATGTTGTCTTTGTCTTTGAGCTCTTCGATGTCTTCCGGGGTGATCTGCTCGGAGGCGAAGAAGCCCGCGGTGAGTCCACTGAGGACCCGGCCCTTGTTCCAGAGGGAGAGGTTTCCCCACGTGCGCTTGAGCGTGGCCTGCACATCGCGATCGGCGAGCACCACCTCGGCGCCCTCCTCCTTGGCGACGCGCACCCCGGTGAGCAGCTCGGCGCCCGGGCTGACCCCGAGCGCCTCGCCCATTTTGCGCTGATACGCCGAAAGCACGAGCGACGAGAGAAGAAAGAGGACCTTCTTCTGTTTGATGACCTGAAAGATGTCGAGCTTTTGCCACTGGGTGGCGTCGGTGAGCGTCTCGTAGCGCGTCTTGTCGAGTTCGACGCACACGGTGTCCGGCTTGAGGGCCCGAATCACCTCTTCGACCTCTTCGACGCTTCGCTGCGACACGTGCGCGGTGCCGATCAGGTAGATGTCCCGACCCTCGTAGGTCAGGTGGGTCACCGACGGGGGGAGGTTGGGCTCTGAGCCCTCGTGGGCGGGAGGCACTGGCGGAGTGTCCGAGGCTTTGTCCTCTGCGGAGAGATCTTCGTCCGGGTCGCTCATGGGCCGCGAAGTCTTTGCCCTATTGGCCCTCGGACTGCAAGGAGAAGCGGCATATGCTTCCCCGGTGGCACGACACGCCGAGCACTGGGCCCGATCCTATATCGAGACCGCCTCGCTCGAACACAAGCTTGCGCCGGGGGTTCCGCCCGCCGACTGGTCCGGTGCACTTGCGTCCTGTCCCGAGCGGCCCGGGCGTCCGCCGGAGCTCGATGTGCAGGAGCGGGTTCGGGCCCATCGGGGATCGTTTCGGTCGGCGCGCGCCCGCGCTCGCCTCCTTCACACGTTTTTTCATCATGAGCTTCAGGCTGCGGAACTCATGTGCTGGGCCGCCCTTCGATTCGCCGACGCGCCGCTCGCGTTTCGCAACGGCCTCCTCCGGATCTGTCTGGACGAAGTCCGGCACATGACGCTCTATCGCGATCACATCGAGACCCTTGGTTTTTCGATCGGGTCCTTTCCCGTACGGGACTGGTTTTGGGAGCGCATCCCCCGGTGTGCGTCGCCGCTAGCGTTCGTCGCGACGATGGGGATGGGTTTCGAAGGGGCGAATCTCGAGCACAGCGCTCGCTTTGCCAAGCTCTTTCGCGAGGCCGGCGACGCGCGAGGAGCGGAGATTCAAACCCAGGTCGGTCGGGAAGAGGTCGCCCACGTACGTTTCGCGGTGCGCTGGTTCCGGCACTGGGCGGGCGCGGTTTCGTTTAGCGGGTGGGAAGCGCACCTTCCCCCGCCGCTTTCGCCGATGCTGATGCGGGGTTCGCCGATTCATCACGAGGCGCGAGCAAAGGCCGGACTGGACGCGTCGTTCTGCGAGTCGCTCGAGCGCTGGCAGCCGTGAGGCTTGGCTGGGTTCTGAATCTCGACGCGGACCTCGAGCTCGCTGAAGGTCCCGGCTACTGCCGATCTCGACGTGTAGGCCAGGCGATCCGACGCCAGCTTCCTCACGCAAAGCGGCTTCTCGGCCCGGAGGATAGAGTGATCGGAGAGGGAACGGGCATCGATGCAGGCATCGCCTGGTGTCCAACCCGGTTGGCGCAAGCCGAGCTTCAGTCGGCGGGCATGGCGAGCGCCCCCGCGCCCCCGCTCGCGTGCCTCCGACGGGTGAATAGCCGCGCCTTCTGCGCGGGCCTTGGCCAAACGCTCGACGGTGCGGGGTTCTTTTCGGAGACGGAGCCGCTTCTCCGGGCGCTCGGACAGTTTCGTGGGGCGTACCGACTCAAGCGGAACTATTCGGTGGCCGGCCGAGGCCAGCGGCGGGGTCGTGGCCCCGTCGACGATGCGGGTCGAGCGTTCATCGACGCCTCGATGCGGACCGGCGGCCTTCAACTCGAGCCGGACGTGACGATCGAGTCCGAGCTCGTGGTGCACGGGTTCATCGACGGGCAAGCGGTGCTCGTCGCTGGGCCGATGCGCCAATGCTGCGATGCCTACGGGGCCTTCGTGTCGGCGGAGCCGTTGGAGGAGTTCGCCGCGGAACGACGGCGATTCATCGAAGAAGCGGAGCGCGTCGGTGCGGCGCTCCGTGAGGCCGGATACTTCGGCCCATTTGGGGTGGACGGGTACGTGTACCGAGAGGCCGGGGGTGTCCGGCTGAATCCTCGAAGCGAGATCAACGCGCGCTTCACGTTGGCGTACCCGGTTCGACACTTTCGGACGATGATCGAGCGCGCCTTCCGCAGGTAGGTCGGGTTCCCGCCTTTGGCAGGCTTGTCGCCGTTCGTCGGGTGAGGGGCACCGCTCGTCGCCCATCCCCCCGCCGGTCCGAGATATTGCTACGCTTTTACGGTGTCTGACCCGACGCAGCTGGTCTTAGAGCGGCCTGGAACCGACCGCACGTCGTCGCCGGTTCCCGAGCCACTGATCCCGGCGGGCTCGATGTGGATGTTCGTCCTCGCGCCGCCGATCCTTACGTTCATCCTCAACCACGACACCCTCGTGTGGTCGGTCGACGACATCTTTCGCAAGATGCTCCAGATCTACATCTCCTCGATTGGGATCGGCGTGGGGATCTGGATTGGGTATCGGATGGTCCTGCCGCGGGTCTTCGCCCGCGTCAGCTCGACCCCGCTTCGGGCGATCAGTCATGCGGTCACGGTGCTGAGCAGCGTTACGCTGGGGTTCTTCCTCTGCCTCGCCTTCCGACCGATGATCTGCGAATCCGAACAGTCCTTCCTGATCGAGTTCGCGGAGACGCTCTATATCGGGACGGTGATCTCGACGATCTTCGTTGCCGTGGTGCTCACCTACCAGCGATTGCGACGCCAGGCCCACGATGTCGAGAGTCGAGCCCAGCTTGCGCAGCAGGCGGCGCTTCGGGCGAACCTTCGAGCGCTGCGCGCGCGCACAAACCCGCACTTTCTGTTCAACAGTCTGAACGCGGTGGCGGATCTGGTCCACGAAGACCCGGTGCGGGCAGAGGCGGTGATCGAGCGCCTGTCCGATGTGTTTCGGTACGCGCTCGAGAGCTCGCGCTACGAGTGGGTCACCCTCGATCGAGAGCTTGGCATCATCGACGATTACCTAGAGATCGAGCTCATCCGGCTTGGCTCGAGACTTCAGGTGGAGCGATCCGTCGACCCGACGCTCCGAAAGGTGGCGATCCCGCCGCTCCTGATTCAGCCGCTGGTGGAGAACGCGGTCAAGCACGGGCCTGCGGCGTGCGCCAACGGAGGGATGGTCACGATTATTGTGGAACGGCATCGCTCCGACTTCGAAGTAGCGATTCGGAATCCGGTGGGTGAAGCGACCCAGCCCGGGACCGGGACCTCGCTCACCGATCTGCGCCAGCGCCTCGCCCTCGCGTATGGCGGACGGGCGAAGCTCTCGGTGTTGCGAGCGGATGATCATCACGAAGTCCGGCTCCGTCTTCCGATGGAGCCACAGAAGGCTCTTCGACCGATCCAGCGCCCAAGCCGCGCGAGCTCCGGGGGGCTCGGAGTTCTGGGTTCACTCCGGCGGACGCCCACGGACTAGATGCGGGTTCTCGTCGTGGACGATGAGCCGCCCGCGCGGCGGCGCCTCCAGCGGCTCCTCGAGGAGATCGGCGACGTGGAGGTGGTCGGCGAAGCGAGCACTGGCGCCGAGGGGCTCGAAAAGGTGCGCGCCCTCCAGCCCGATGTGATGCTGCTCGACATTCGGATGCCGGGGATGGACGGGCTGACGCTCGCGGCAAGTGGGGCCGACCTCCCCCCGATCGTGTTTGTGACCGCCTACGACGAGCACGCGGTTGCGGCGTTTGAGGCGAACGCCGTCGATTATTTGCTCAAGCCGGTGCGTCGGGAGCGGCTCCAAAAAGCGCTCGGGCGGGTCCGCGCGCGGAGCACAGAAACACAGACCGATCTGCAGCGGTTGATGGAACTCCTCGCCGCGCAGCAGGAGGTCCCGCGGGTCACCGCCCAGGAGAGCGGCACCCTGCACGTGTTCGACGCGCGCGAGATCACGCGGTTCTACGCCTCGGACAAGTACACTGCGTTCTGCGTAGAGGGCCGCGAGTTTCTAATCGAGGAGAGTCTCAGTCAGCTCGAAGAGCGGCTTCACACGCTCGATTTCATGCGAGTGCATCGCGGCGAGCTGATCGGGCTTCGCCACGTGCGCGCGGTCCGGAGCGAAGACGCCGGGGGCGTCGCCGAGCTCACCGACGGACAGTGCGCGCGGGTCAGCCGCCGGCACCTCCCGGCACTCCGGCGCGCGCTCGTCAAAGGCTAGGCGCCCCCGTCTCTGCCCCCGTCTCTGCCTCTGTCTCTGCGTCTGTCTCTGTGTCTGTCTCTGTGTCTGTCTCTGTCTCTGTCTCTGTCTCTGTCTCTGTGTCTGTCTCTGTGTCTGTGTCTGTCTCTGTCTCTGCGTCTGCGGGTGTGTCTGTCTCTGTCTCTGGACACTTCACCTCCGGCCAACAATCAGCGCCAGCGCTTGTCGGAGGGACGGGCGGAGCCTCGCTACGTGGTCTCGGCAGATGGCGGAGGGCGTTTGTCTCGGAAGAGGACGCGGTACAGCGCGGGGACGACTAACAGAGTGAGCGCTGCCGACGCCAGGAGTCCGCTGATCATCGCAGACGCGAGGGGCGGCCAGAGTGGGGATTGGGCGAAAAGGAGCGGGATCATTCCCGCTACGGTGGTTGCGGTGGTCAGGAGAATCGGCCGGGTGCGGATCCGCACCGCTTCCCGAAGCGCATCGTCGATAGTGGCGCCACCCGTCCGCTGGCGCTCGACCACGTCGAGGAGCACGATGGCGTTGTTTACGACAATCCCCACGAGCGCAATGATGCCGAGGGTCGACATGAAGCCGAGGGGCTGCGAGCCGATCACCAGCCCGGGGATCACTCCGACGGCGGCGAGGGGGACGGTGGTGAGAATGATCCCCACGCGTCGGATCGAATCGAACTCGACGAACAGAAAAAGCAGAAGGAGAAAGAACCCGATCGGAAGTGTGCGGTAGAGTGCGGCGTTCGCCTCCCCCGACTCTTCCGCCTCGCCTCCGAATCCCACCGACACTTCGTCGAGTTTCAGCTGCGCGAGGCGAGGCGAAAGCGCTGCGATCACTCGGCCGTAAGGGACGTCAGCGTCGAGTTCGGCGTCGACGGTGACGGTTCGAACCCGGTCGCGGCGGTGAATCACCGCCGGCTCGAAGGTCGCACGCGGCGTTGCGATCGCTCCAAGGGCGGTGGGGGCGTGGCCCACCGCGTCGAGGGACGGCAATCGGAACGCGGGAAGCCGATCGCCGCCCCGGCCGCGAAGTCGAATCGGGACGGGCTCATCCTCCGTCCGGAGCTCCCCAGCGTCGAGGCCGTGGGTCTGTCGAAGGAGCGCGAGGCTAATCGTCTGTCGACCGATGCCGGCGCGCGACGCGGCTGCGTCATTGACCTCGAACTCGAGCTGCGGCACTCCCGCGCCCAGGTCGTCGCGAACGTCGCGGACGCCGGGGATGCCGCGGAGCTCGCGCCGAACCCTCTCCGCTCCGGTGCTCAACGCGCCGAGGTCGTCCCCGAAGAGCCGGATCGAGATCGGCGCCCGCACGGTCGGTCCCTGACGGATCGGGGTGGCGACGACCTGCACGTTCGGCAGCGCCTCCGAGGAAAAGCGCCGTACCGCGTTCCGCAGGCCCTCGACGTGGTCTGGGCTTCGTGCATGTACGACGAGCTGAGCGAAGTGAGCGCTGCCGCTCGGGGTGGCGATGTTGTAGTAGAATTTCGGTGCGGGTCGCCCCACGAACGCGGCGACCGCGCCGGTCGGAGACCCGCGCG
>JBCCZL010000275.1:0-12382 GCA_039187775.1 Myxococcota bacterium | reverse complement strand
GGCCGCGGCGCCCGGTTCGTGGTGGGCCTTCCCGACCGCAAGCTTCTGTCCTCGGACGAGTAAGCGGGTCACCGGAGCAACCGCGGTCCGCCATCGTTTCGAGGGACCGAAGCTCACGAAGCTTGAGTAGCGCCGGGTGCTTTTCGAGCGCTTCTGCCTCAGCAACCTCCGCGTCCAGTTCGCGGCGCCGACGCTCTTCGGCCGCCGCTTCACGCTGACGGCGGGCTTCGAGTTCGATGTGAAGACGCTCTCGCTCGGCCTCGAGTTCCTGCCGGGCCGCCACGTGTTGCGCCTCAGCCTGAAGCCGGTTCGCTTCGATGTCCTTTCGCGCCTGGATGAGCTTTGCCTCGGCGCGACGCTCGGTCTCGAGCACCTGGTTCATGATCTGGCGGAGGTTGCCGGGAAACACCAGGTCCTTGACGTCTGCGCGCCGAATCTCGACGCCGTAGCCCTGCGCCGCATCGCGCACGGTCTCCCGCACCGCATCCGAGATCTCGTTCCGGTCGCTCAAGATGACGTCGAGCTCCCGGCTTGCGAGGAACCGCCGCGCGGCAAGCTGCACGTCTTCGTAGATGCGAAGCTCGTAGTTTTCGACGTTGTGAATCGCTGCTTCGGCATCGAGGACGCGGAAGTAGACGAGAAGGCTCACCCTTACAGCGACTTTGTCACGGGTCAGGATCTCCTGGCCCTTGATGACGAGCGAACGTTCGCGCAGGTCGACCACAACGATCGAGCGCATGCGCCGGTCAAAGATGCCGGGCCGCAGATCGTAGCTGCCGGGTTCAAGGGTACGCTGGTAGACGCCGTCTTCGTAGAGAAGACCGACGTGACGGTTTTGGACGATAGTTCTAAGTCTGGTCATTTGGAGCCTCCGCTCGAGATGAGCGAACTGCTGAAAAACAGCGTCAGACCCCTACGAAATGGCAATTCGCAGAACGGTGGTGGTCAGGATAAGTGGCCTGATCTCTTGGAAGGAGGGTCTTACGACGCCACCGCTGCTTCCTTTCGGAAATCTGACGTGACTTGCGCTTTGGTCGCGATTCCGGCGACCGTCTCTACGGAGACGAACGAGGGAACCGAGCCCAACGAGGGAACCGAGCCCAACAGGGGAACCGAGACGAACAAGGGAGCCGCGACGGCATGGTCGAGCCCCGCTTCGCACGCGTTCCCCCGGACGAGCACCCAAAGCTGCCGGAGGTGTGCCACGTTCCCGTGCTCGGTCAAGCAGGATTCGTCGCCCTCCTTCACTCAGGACGTTCCCGGCGCACGTGTTTCGCTGCGGAACGCTTGCCGGTACCCTTAGGTATGGCTGTCGGAACGTCGATTCCCCACGAAAGCGCTCGGGCGCATGTCACTGGATCCGCTCTCTATACCGACGACCTGGCCAGCCGCTTCACGAACCTCCTCCACGCGTGGCCCGTCTGCGCAGCCGAGGCCCACGCCCGAGTGCTTCACATCGACCATCGCGCGGCGCGGGCCCTCCCCGGCGTGGTCGACGTGCTCACCGCGAGCGACGTTCCAGGCGACAACGAGATCGGACCCGCCCGCCGCGATGAGCCGCTCTTCCCCGACGTCGTCCACTACTTCGGACAGCCGATCGCCTGGGTGCTCGGGGAAACCGAAGAAGCGGCCAAACAGGGCGCCCTTCAAGTGAAGGTCGAATACGAAGCGCTCCCGCCGCTGCGCTCGTTGAAGGAAGCGATCGCCAGCGAGAGCTTTCACACTGCGCCGGCAGTCATTCGATGCGGTCACCCCGAAAAAGTCCTCTCGGCCGCCGACACCGTCGTCGAAGGCGAGGTGCACATCGGCGGTCAGGAGCACTTCTATCTGGAAACGCAGGCAGCGATCGCCGACCGGGACGAATCGGGCCACTTTGTCGTTCACTCGTCTACCCAGCATCCCACCGAAACTCAGGAGATCTGCGCCCGGGTGCTCGGCATCTCGCGCGCGGAAGTGACCTGCCAGTCCCTTCGCATGGGTGGGGCCTTTGGCGGCAAAGAAGTGCAGGCCAACGCGTACGCCGCGGTTGCGGTAGTCGGAGCTCACAAGATGGGACGACCCGTGCGGGTTCGCCTCGACCGCCAACGCGACATGGTCATCACCGGAAAGCGTCATCCATTCCTTGGCCGCTACCGCGCCGCCTTCACCGACGACGGATCCCTGGAAGCCGTGGAGATCGATCTCTTCAGTGACGGCGGGTTCAGCCTCGACCTGTCGAAGCCAGTGCTGTACCGGGCGATGTTTCACGTTGACAACGCCTACTGCCTGCGAAACGCGCGGGTGACGGGCCGCGTTTGCCACACTCATCGGACCTCTCAGACCGCGTTTCGGGGCTTCGGGGGGCCGCAGGGCATGGTGGTGATCGAAGAGATCCTCGATCACGGGGCGCGCATGCTTGGGCTCGCTCCTCACGTCGTCCGCGAGAAGAATCTCTATCGGGAAGGCGATCGTGCCCACTACGGACAGCCCATCAAAGACGCCGGTCGGATCGGGCGAATTTGGAGCGAGCTGAAGGAGAGCAGCGATTTTCAAGATCGTTGGGACGCGGTGGAACACTTCAACGCCGCGGAGCCGGATCGCAAGCGAGGCCTCGCGATGACGCCGGTCAAGTTCGGCATCTCGTTCACGACCGCGTTCTTCAATCAAGCGGGCGCCCTCGTGCTCGTCTACCGCGATGGCTCGGTGCAGGTGAATCACGGCGGCACCGAGATGGGTCAGGGCCTTCACACCAAGATTCAGCAGATCGCGGCCAAGAACCTTGGCCTTCCCCTGGAAGCGATCCGGATCATGCCGACCCGTACCGACAAGGTGCCGAACACTTCTGCGACCGCCGCATCGAGCGGCACCGACCTCAATGGTGCTGCGGTGAAGCATGCGTGCGACCAAATCCGCGAGCGGCTCGCAGACGTGGCCGGGCGCATGCTCGGAGTGGTGCCCGGAGATCTGGTATTCGAAAATGGAGAGGTCTTTCCGTTCTATGACCGGGACAAGTCCGCGACTTTCGCGGACGTCGCAAACGCCGGCTACCTCGCCCGGGTTCCGCTGTTTGCCTCCGGATATTATCGCACGCCGAAGATTCACTTCGACGAAGCGAAAGGCCGGGGCAAGCCGTTCCACTACTACGCCTACGGCGCCGCGGTGGCCGAGGTCGAAGTGGATGGTTTCACCGGGATGTATTCGCTTCGCCGCGTGGACATCCTTCATGACTGCGGCGAATCGATCTCACCCCTTGTCGATCGGGGTCAGGTCGAGGGAGGGTTTGCACAGGGTGTGGGATGGCTCACGACCGAAGAGCTCAAGTGGAGCGACGATGGTCAACTCGCGACCCGCGGCGCCTCCACTTACAAGCTTCCGACACTCGGAGAATGTCCCCCGGTGTTCCGCGTGACGCTCCTGCCCAAGGCGCCCGAACCGACGGTGATCCACGGAAGCAAAGCCGTCGGCGAACCACCGCTCATGCTCGCGATGAGCGTCCGGGAAGCCCTCCGACAAGCCGTGTCGGCCTTCGGGTCACAGAACCGCGTGGTGCTTGGATGCCCCAGCACGCCCGAACAGGTGTTCTGGGCAGTGGAGCGTGCCCGGAGTCCGGAAGTGCTGGATTCGGTCGAAGGACGCGCCGCAGAGTAGCGCCAAGCTCAGGCCAACTCGGGCTCGGGCTCACTCGACCATTGGGAAACTGCCATCACGGTGGGCGGTGTAGCCCGGGGTAGTCGGTTCGGTCCATCTCAAAAAGAAGACGAGTTGTCCGAAGCGGTCGAATGGTGGGGCCTCACGCCTCGGTCAAGCGCGGCATTATCTCTACAAAATTGCAGGGTCGGTAGCGGCTATCCAGCTGGAATCCAAGGATCTGGTCCCATCCGTCCCGGCATGCACTGGTGGATCCGGGCAAACAGAACACATAGGTGCCGCGACGGACCCCAGCACACGCCCGAGACTGGATCGTCGACGTTCCGATGATTCCGTAGCTGATCTGACGAAACAGCTCTCCGAACCCCGGAATGTCCTTGTCGCGAACCGCCTCGATGGCTTCCGGCGTGATGTCCCGGCCAGTGAGCCCGGTGCCGCCGGTCGTCACGATCGCGTCCACGTCGTCACGCTCGCTCAACTCGACAAAGGTGCGCTTCAGTCCTTCGAGGTCATCGGGAACGATCCGCTTCTCGAGGACCCGATGGCCGGCGGTGGTGGCTCGCTCCACCAACAGCGCACCCGACCGGTCATCGTCTTCGGTTCTCGTATCGGAGATCGTGAGAACCACAAGCTGGATGGGAGTGAACTCTCGAGTTTCATCGATGCCGGGCACGTTGCAACCTCCTCAAGCGGGTTTCGAAAGGAGCCGTAGAGCGTCTCCGACCCATTGCCAAGGGTTGCGGCAATCTGGCGAACGCAAAAGACGTTGGCCCGATAGACGGCTAAGCTGTGGGACGAATGGTTGGACGGGTTGCCTTCATCGTGGGGGTCCTGGTGGGGTTTGGTTGTTCCCCCGACGTCGGACTTCGCCTGGTCTTTCGCGTCGACTCGGAGCTATCGGCAAGTCTTCTCTCGTCAACAATTCGAGTCGAGAGCGCAAGCCCTGACGCGCCAGGCACCCGCCCGGTGCTCCTAGAGGGGCTCTCCGCCGACGATCTCCCCATCACCGTGGACGTGCGCCCATTGGATGGAGACGAATCGCGCAAAGCTTATGTGAGCTTCGAAGTCGAAGCGACGGGGTGTGCAGTTCGAAGCGAACGGGTGCTGTCGATGACCCCGGGAGAGTTCTCGACGGTGGATTACCTTCTAGTTCAGGCATGCTGCGACAATTCGTGCGGAAGCGGCGAAGCGTGCTTTGCCGGCGACGGAACGGTATGCGCCCCCGTGTGTGAAGGAGGTACGACGTTCGATCCGACTGCGCGAACGTGCGCCGAGGGGCCGGGAGGCAGGCTTCTGCCCGCCGCTCAACTTCGGATCGAGCCGCTGGTGGGCACCCTTGAGACGACGTTTTCGTTTTCCATCGAGCTCGCAGAGCCGGTGCCCGGAGAGCTGAGCTTCGAATGGGATTTCGACGACGACGGTGAGGCCGATTCGACTTCACCCATGCCACAGACGCAGCTCGCAGGAGACGGCGTCGTCTCCATTGGAGTACGGGTGCGTGGCGCAGACGGTCGGATCGCAGAAGCCGTGGGCCACGTGGTGATTGCACAGGCCGCAGACATCCTCGTGGTGACGACGGACAGCGACAGCGTAAACGCATCGGACGGCGAGCTCAGCTTGCGGGAGGCGGCGGTGGAAGCGGCGGCGAGCAGCACACCTCAGACGATCACGTTTTCTGGCCCGATGACGATTCAGCTCACCGAGCGGCTCGACGTGGAAGCGGTCGGGGCTCGTCTCGTGGGAGCACCGGGGGTAGTGCTCGACGGGACGTCCATCTCTGGAAACGACTGTCTTGCGCTCGGTGCAAGCAACATGGTGGTCCTTGGGATGGAGATCCGTAACTGCCAGCGGCACGGCATTTTGGTACGGAATCCAAGCTCCGGAACGTGGGTCCTGCACAATCAGGTTCGAAACGGTCGAGCAATCAACGCCGCCGGAATCTGGGTGGGTCGAGGTTCGGAGCATCGGATCGGCCCTGGCAACCTGATATCGGGCCAAGTCGCGGGAATTCAGCTTGCGGGACGAGATAACCGGGTGTTCGGCAACCGGGCCCAGAACAATGGCACCGGGATCATCGTCGAGCCGACGAGCCCAGACGATACCGCGGTGGTTGCCGGGATTCGCATCGCTGCCAACGAGCTCGTGGGAAACCAGGTCGGCGCTCGAATCCACGCCGAAGTACAAAGCGTCGAGGTCTTTCACAACACCGTCGTGGACTCGGTCGAAGACGGCGTGGTCATCGAGTCTTCGGCCCTCACCCGGATCGTCGCAAACAACCTGGTTGCGTTTAATGCGGGGGCTGGGATTCGCGCCGACTCAAGGATAAGCGTGGGCCGAGGGCTGTTCTTCGACAATGGGGCGGGACCTTGCACCGGCGGATGCGTGGTGGGCGCGCAGGCGATCGACGAAGCTCCCGGATTCTACGATCGGGCAAACGAAGACTTCCGACTGGGTCCGGAGAGCCCAGCGATCGATGCCGGGGAACCGCTGGACCTCGACCGAAACGGCGCCCGCGCGGGCAGGTTCAATGGAAGCGGCCCCGACCTAGGGGCAAACGAATCCCCTCGGTAGCGACCGCCAACCCGAACAAAATCACCACACGCCTATCCCCCGAAAGCACCGAAATCCCCTCGCATTCTCCTTCCGAGGCTCCCCAACGTATGTCGCGTACGCTTCCGGCCCTCTCCAGTCCGAAGTCGCGGGGATTTCCGCCGGTTCGAACGATATCCATCGCCTCTGTTGATTTTCCGTGGCTAAAAACCTGGCGCGCGCAGCACAACCGCCGAAGCATCGACGCCGTCGTCGCCCTGAAGCGCAAAGCCGAGGCCGATCGCCACTGCAGCGGAAACGACGACCACGCCCGCCACCACCAGCCAAAACGTCGGGGTCTCGAACACCGACTCGTCCGAGTCCGTCGCGGCGGACTCGACTGGCCCGGTCAGCATGGCATTGACGGCCTGCTCTGGGTCGGCCTCGAGCCGCACTTCCACCGGTCGATCTTGCCCCGCGGCGACCTGCACGACCCGCCGTTCCGCACGATACCCGGCGGCTTCAAAGCGGAGTTCATGCTCCCCAGGAAGGACCGCGTGCACGGCCGGCGCATCTGCCTCACGAAGAGCACCGTCGATCTGGACTTGTGCGTCCGCGGGCTGCACGTCGATGCGTAGGCGCCCGACCTGGGCATGGAGCTCCCCGAGTAGCTCCCGCACTCCAGGTTCATTGCGTGCCGCATGCTCCGGATAACGCTCGACGTAGAGCTCCAGCCGATTGGTTGCGCGCGCGGGCTGGTCGAGATCAACAAGAATGAGCGCCGCATTGTAGAGCGGCGCCGGCGCCGGGCGCGCCTGATAGCTCGCCTCAAAGGCACGAAGCGCACGAGTCAAGTCGCCGTCCTGGAGCGCGGTCATCCCATCAGCCCACCACCGCTCCCCGAGTTCTCGCGGTTCGTCGCTGGGCTCCTGGGCAAGCGCCAAGGTGGGCACCACCCCTGAGCTCAACCCTTCCCCCAACCCTGTCCCCATCCCTGCGGCCAACACGCCGGCATAGAGCAAGCCAAGTACGAGACGCGTCACGGAGTCACTCGCCCCGCGAACAAGAACTGAGCAAGGCGTTCCACGGAAAGCTCTTCTACGGTGGTGTCTTCGACGCGATAGATCACCCGCCGCCCTTCGCGCTCCGAAAAGCACATGCCGCTCTCCACAAGCTCTTTGAGCGTGGTCTGAACTTTGCCGAGAGGAAGTCGAAGACCGAGCGCGATGTCCCTCGCACCCGTACCTATCGCGCTCGCGCTCACCTGCATCAACACCCGATCCTCGACGGTCAGGGTACAGCGAGGGTCGGGTGCGTAACACTGCCCCGCACCAACCAGCCGGAGCCGCTCCCCGACACGCTCGACGCTCGCGGCGGTCCCGAGCGCATCTCGAACCCGATGGAGGAGAACCCGGAGCGTACCGGCATGTTTCGTAGGGTGAAATGCGAAGCCGTACACACTCCGAAAGAACTCGGGCACATCCGCTCCAGGGTCGCCAGCCAACACCAAGGCCGCCACCGCCGCACTGCTGCGCGACGTCGCCGTAGCCTCGACGGGGAGCCGAACCATGCCTCCCATCGCTCCGATGAGACCGATGCCTTGGGACAGCACGCGGCGCGGCACCCCGGATGGGGGGCGGACCGCAAGCGCGATCGTGGCCTCGCCGAACGATGGGGCCGAGATTCCCCGCGGAAACTGGGAGTTCGACCCAACCAGCCACCCCTGAAGCTCGGGGAGGTGCTCCGTCGTCGCAGCCGGATCGATCGCCGCGATGAAGAGGGCGACTTCGTGCGCCATTGCCTTCCACCCGGAGACCTTACGGCAGAGATCGCTTGCCGATGCCCCAAAGCGGGCGACGTCGCCAGTTTGCGCCGCCCCGATGAGATCGCGGGTGGTGCCCATGGAATCGCTCCCCACGCCTCCCGCGAGCAGCAGCTCGGTGTCGCACCAACGACGCCAACGCAGAGGAAGCGCAGGCTCGATGCTCGACAGGATCGTCAGTGCAAAGTGCGACGAAGCGTTGTGGCGGCGCGCGCGGGCGAGGAGCAGATTGGACGTGTATTCCTGAATGAGAAGGCTCTCGGTGCGCGCCATGCGGGCGGCTCTTCGGGCGGTCAGCAACGCTTCGCTAACCTTCCTGTGCTCCAGGTCGCTGAGCGCCTCGAGCACCGCAAAGTCGATCGCCTGAGCGCTAAGCCCCCGAACGGCCGCGGCGCGTTCGAGAGACTGAAGCTCCGACGCTGGGCGGCTCTGTCCCTCGAGGACTTCAAGCCAACCCCTTGCCACTTCGTTCGCAAGTGCCACGGTTTCGTCGGCCGGACCGAGGCGTGACCGCCGGGTGAGACACTTTCGAAGGACCTCCGGCGAGCCGTCCAAAAACCCTCCGAGCTCGAGAAATCCGAGGCTCTCGGAGAGATCGTAGTCGTCCATCGTCGGGTCGAGGCGCCCGAGAAGTTCGTCGATTCGCCCCTCGATCGGTCGAGCATTCTTTGCCGTGAGCTCGACAAGGCATGCCGCCGCCACGGTGTCTCTCGCGAGGGAGCTGGTCTCCAGAACACGAAGGGCATCGACGTCACCTCGAAGGGCTCCCGCCAACAGGCGCTCCGATTCGGGCTTGACCATGGTCTCAGGTTATACATCGTGAGGGTCATCGAAACGTCTCGCGCAGTGGCTCCTCCTAGGTTTGTGGTGCTGGGTCGGCTCGCCGAAGGCGGCATGTCTCAGCTCGAGCTCGTAGTCCGAGAGGACGCGGTCGCCACGGACCCGGTGCTTTATGTGGTCAAGCGACCTTTGCCGGAACTGCTCCGCCGGCCAGACTTTCGGGCGATGTTCTTCGAGGAGGCTCGCCTCCTGCAGCTGGTCCGACATCCGAACGTCGTTCGGCTGATCGCGGCTGGTGAAGACCCCCGGGGCCCGTACCTGGTCCTCGATTTCGTCAACGGCGTTTCCGGGTTTTCGCTCCTAAAACACTCGATAAAGACTGGCCTCATGCTTCCGCCGTCGGTTGCGCTCACCGTGATCGCGGAGGCGGCCAAGGGCCTTCATGCGGCGCATGAGCTCCGGGGACCGCGTGGTGAACAGCTCGGGCTCGTGCACCGGGACGTTTCCCCTTCGAACATTCTGTTATCGTTCGATGGGCAGGTCGCGGTCGTTGACTTCGGGATCGCGAAGGCGGCAGGCCGGTCGCTCGAAAGCACCGCCGGCTTCGTGCTCAAAGGGAAGATGGCCTACATGGCCCCCGAGCAGCTCCGATTTGAGCGACTCGATCGTCGAGCCGATCTTTACTCCCTCGGCGTGGTGCTCTTCGAGTTGCTTGCCGGCAAGCGACTCCACCCACCGCGCGACAATGCCGAGTCGATCGCACAACGAACGCTCCGCGAGCCGCCACCGGACATCGCCGAACTTCGTCCGGACGTCGAACCCGAGATCGTCGAGCTGTTGTTTGATCTCCTGGCGAAAGACCGATCGGATCGGCCCGAGAGCGCAGCGATCGTGGTGCAACGAATCGAAGAAGTGGTCTCGCGAACCGATTCCGCGCCTCCGCTCGCGGACTACATGGCTCAAGTGTTCGCGGACCTCCGCGCAACCCGTGCAGCACGACTTGCAGACTCCGTCGCGACCGCGCTCAAAGGTCCCAGCGGAGGGAGTGGAGAACCGCTCGAGGGCCTAGTCGACCTCGAGACGGCGACTCAGGTCATGGCTCAGCGCGGCTCGTCGTCGCGCCCGAGGCGGAGGTGGCTCGCCGTTGCCGCGGTATTTGCGACATCGGCGACCGTGGGAGCGCTCATTGTGACCGGTTCCGACAATACGCCGCCGCCTGAACCGGCCGTCTCTGGCCCTGGACCGAGCGTCGCCGACGCGGCCGTTTGGTCAGACGATGCCGCCGGCAGTCCGCCCAACGCGCCTGGCGCGACCCGCGCCGACCACTCGGCTCTCCAAACGAGCCCTGAGGGCTCAGTCATCGAACGGAGCGGCGAAGGCTCGATGTCGAAGAGGGCTTCGATGCGCGAACCCATGAGAACCAGGACGAAGCATCCGACCACGAAGCGGTCTCGCCGCGGCCTCCGGTTCGCCACTGAATACGAATAGCTCTTTCGCATGTGGGTGTCGCACCCGCACCCTGTAACGGCCCGGCAAAACAAGATCACCCAAGCTGGGGTCATGCGAAACACAGCCTCGGGTCGCTGGCCCCGTTTCTCCCGACGCGGCCTGCTTGCATCGATCGGAGCCGGGGCAGCGCTCGCTCCGTTCGTTCCACTCTTGGAGTCGGATGCCCAAGCCCCTTCGGCAAAGAAGCGCGTGGTGTTCCTCCACAGCCCCAACGGGTGCATCGACCGAGATACGTGGTCTCCGAGCGGCACGGGAACGGGCGCCGTGCTCTCGGACATGTTCGAACCGCTGATGGCGCATGCCTCACAAATCACGGTGGTGAGCGGCACCGGACACACGTCAGCCTACGACGCCGCCCTCGCGCGAAAAGCACACCTCGGGAACCCGGGAACGGTCCTTACCGGGCAGATCAACGTCAACTACAGCGACCCGGTGCCGCAGGGTCCATCCCTTGACCAAGTGTTGGCTCAGCAGCTTGGTGCGGAGACGTCGTTCCCATCGGTGCACTACAGCGTGCTGTCGCACCCTCGCGCTCGCCGCTACGTGCTGAGCTACCTGCCAAACGGAGATATGGTGGTGCCGGAACACAATCCCGAAGCTGCGTTTCGCCGACTATTCGCCGATCTCCCGGATGGCAACGAGACGCAGATGGTGGACCCCTTCGAGGATCGTCGAAGCGTGATGGACGCGGTGGTCGCTGACCTCAATGCGCTGAGCTCTCGGGTCGGTTACCGAGATCGCCTCAAGCTCGACGCCCACCTCACTGCGGTTCGGGACATCGAAATGACCCTCGCTCGCCGGCGCGCGGTAGTTTGCGAAGCTCCCCCACAACGAACGGGGACGACAACGAGCGAAGGCGAAGCCAACGCGCTCCCCGAAACCAGCAAGGCGTATATGGATATGCTCGCGGCCGCGTTTGCGTGCGACCTCACGAGGATCGCGACAATGCAGTGGTCTATCTGGCGGGTTGTCCTCCGCTTCATCGGAGTGAACGCAGATCATCACTCCCTTAGCCATGAGGGAGGCGCCGGCTTCGCCTCCGCCCTAACGTGGATGTACTCGGAAATCGCGTACCTCATGGATCGACTCGCGGAAATGCCAGACGGCGATGGCACCCTGCTCGACAACACGCTTCTCGTCTGGTGCTCCGAGATGGAGCGGGGCCGTGGCCATAGCGCACGCAACCTTCCGTTCTTTCTCGCCGGCGGCGGGGGCTTCGTTCCGTGGGAGCTCGGAAGTCACGTCGCGGTCACCCGCGAGGCGTGCCACTCGGAACTGCTGACCAGTGTCGGTCAAGTGATGGGTCTGGAAACCGACGTATTCGGTGACCCACGGTTCGCCGACGGCCCCCTTCGAGAGCTCGCCTGATGGGAGAGTTGATGACTGCTCAACGAAAGAACGCAATGGGAGCATGTGGGGGCGCGCTCCTCGCGGGACTCCTTTCAGCCGCAGGCTGCACGGGCTTTGCGTCGGAGCCAGGGGCCGAATCCGTCACGGAGCCGGAGCCAATGCCCGGGCCCATGATCGAGCCGGAGATTCCGACCCCGGGGTTTGGCTTGGCCCACATTCGTCGTCTGACCCGAGCCGAGTACGGAGCGAGCCTGGCCGCGCTCCTCGGCACCGACCCGTCGATCGGAAACGAGCTTCTTACGGATGGCGCAATCCACGGGTTTACGACCAACATCGAAGCTCCGACGGGTCGCCTCGACGTCGAAAAGTACATGGACCTTTCGGAAAGACTCGTCAGCGAGATCGACATCGATGCGTTGCTCGATTGCCGCGGCACCGAAGAAACCGCATGCATCGACACGTTTATCGAAGAGTTTGGAGCGCGTGTGTTCCGGCGTCCTCTATCCATGGACGAGCTAGAACGCTACCGCAGCCTCTACCGCGAGCTTCGCTCCGCGCGCGACGACGATCGAAGCGCCCGATTGGTAGTAACCGCGCTCCTTCAGTCGCCCAACTTCGTCTACCACATCTTCCAAGGTGAGCCGACCGACGTTCCAGGGGTCCACCGGCTGACCGGTAACGAGATCGCCGAGCGGGTCTCATATTTTCTGTTCGGTTCGCCACCGGACGATGCACTTCGGTCCGCCGCAGCTGCCGGCGAGCTCG